>JAJXXL010000060.1 GCA_021781115.1 Planctomycetota bacterium | reverse complement strand
GGTGAACGGATTCTGCTGTACGCCGACTTTGAGTCGGACTCAGCGGTGTTTCAGGGCCTGCCGATCGATAGTTCGCGATTTCATTCGGGCAAATCAAGCGGGCAGATCGGCCCCCAGCCTCGGCGCACCGGCTTCGCGCTGCCAGAATCGTTGCCGAGGGGCCGCATCGAATTGGCGTTCTTTGATAATGGCATCGATCTGCCCGGAGAAGAATGGTCGATCGAAGCGGTGTTTCGAGCGTCCGACGACCGGCAGACTCTGAAAATCACCTTGGGGTGGGGCGAACAGCAGTACCGATTCCAATCGACTCAGGGTTTGCAATTCACCGTTCAACCCCTGCCGCGACGGTCCGGTTGGCGGCAGTTGACGATTGTTTTCGACGAAAGCCGGTGCCTGGCAGCGATCGACCAATACCCGCTGGCGGTTGGGCCCGGCCTGCGCATTCCTTTCCGCGAGCTGGTGGTCGAAAACCGTGCCGTCCCTGACCCCGCGACGTTGCCCATAGCGACACCGCCGCGCCACATTACCAAAACTTTGCCCGACTTGCGTGGCGTGGCCGCGATCGACGACCTGAAGGTCTGGCAGCCAGCCGAGCAGCCGCACAGGCCAAAGCCCATTCCCGGGCAGGACAGCCTTTGGCTGACGGACGGCGAAGAGCTGTTTGGCACGGTCGTTCGCCTCAATGCCAGGGGGGCGACATTGGCGGCAGCATTCGGTACGCGCAGTTTTCCCTGCACGCAAATCCGCGAACTGTCATTTCGACAGGCGCGCGTTTCCGAGCGGCCAGTTGCCGGTTGGCTCGCCCGGCTGGAACTGGTTCCGGGGCTGTGGGGGCCTGTTGGCCCGCCCGATCAACTGAATGCCGCAATTCAATCGGTTGGTGTTCGGGAACTGATCGTCGATCATGCCGATCTGGGCTTGGTCCGTTTTTCACCCGAAGAAATCCAACGCATCATTCCCGAGTTTCTCGGCACGCGCTGGACGATCGCCCCCGGCTTGCACCACTTGGGCGATGAAGTTCGCGAAGAGTTTGACGCGCCCATACCCGCCGGGACAACCCTCCGTTGCGACTGGACCTGGGCCGCTGTCCCCCCGGGGCCGTTGTACGTCAGCCTGAATGCTTCTGACCTCGAACCGGCGGGCCCACAAACCGCGCCCGACAGCCGATTCCTGCGTGAAATGGCGGCTGGCGGCCTGGTGACGGTCCTCTTCGTGAATGATCAGTCTCTGGGGGCCATCAACCGGCAGATTAACCTGCGCAGCCTGCCCGGTCGTCGGCAGCGTGTGCGTATACCTGCGTCGACGGCGATGTTCAAATCGGGTCGGAACTCGATCCGGCTGGAACAGCACCCCGCCCGCGATGACGCGGGCCAGTTCGATGATTTCGAATTCTCAAATCTCGCCATCGAGTCTGAACCGCGGGCCGCGCCATGAATCGCCCCCGAGATTCGGGGGGGCACCGGCGCACGCGGTTACACGCCTGATCGAATGACGATCTCGTCGCCGTCTTGCACGATGTGCTCTTTGCCCACAACATGAACCAGGTTGGCCGCTTTCAGTTCACGTTCTGAGCCCAATCGCAGCAGATCATCGACCGCCATGACTTCAGCCCGGATAAAGCCGCGGGCCAGATCGGTGTGAATCGCCGCCGCCGCGTCGAGTGCCGTTGAGTTCCGTTTCAACAGCCAGGCGTGCACCTCTTTTTCGTCGGACGTAAAGAAGGTGATCTGATCGGTCACTTCAAAAATGGCGCGCAATAACCGGTTGCGTGAAGGCTCCGTCAGCCCGAGTTCGGCCGCGAAGTCGGCGCGCTCAGCTTCGTCCAGCGCCAAAACCTCCAGTTCCAGCCCGAGGGGCGCCGCCACAACGCGGTACCCGCGACGAGTCAACTCGTCGACCGCCGCCTCATCAAATTTTGGCTCGGCCGTGTTGAGCAGAATTAACTGCTGCTTGCGTGTCAGAAGCGAAAAAGATCGGGTTGCCTTTTCCTGATCATCGGTGAATTCGACGTTGCGCAGCAACTGTCCTGCATTGAGCATGTCTTCAATGGGTTGGATCAGCCGCAACTCGATCTGGCACTGTTCCTTGTCAGGACGGTTTTTGCCAATGCTCGAGTTCAAGCGCTGGATCCGGCTCGTAATGACCTGCAAGTCGGCGAGCATCAGGTCGTCTTCAAAGGAAGCCGCGTCGGCCACGGCGTCACTACCCGCATACGCCCCAATGACGTGGACCAGCGCCGTTGCCTCGCGGACGACCGAAATCCGCTGGCTGTTGCCGCTGTCGCCGTGATCGCGACTCAGCCCCGGCGTATCAAATAGTTCAAACCGGGCGGGCGAGACCTTCTTGGGGTTGAACAGCTTCACCAGCCCGTCAAACCGCGGGTCGGGCAATACGGCGACACCCACCTGGCCCGAATGGGCCTTGGCCGCGTCGGGGTGAGTTCCCGTCAGTAGTTCGAAGGCAATGCTTTTGCCGCTTCCCTGGTATCCGACAAGTCCGATTTTCATGTTTTGATCGTGTTGGCGCCAACCTTGAAAACGTCACCCTAAACATCGCAACGTCGCGAATACGGTTCGCGATTTGCAGCCAGGCGAGCCCACCGACCGCCAATGCCACTCGACCGCATTGCATTACCACTGCCTGCGCTCGGCAAGGCCGGGCGGAAGCGCCAGCGCCGGTTCAGCCAGCCGATCATTTGAATCAGCCGAACATTCGCCCCCGACCGGGCGACTCAAAAGCATTGCGATAATGCACAATTTCGGGCGGCACGCCGGCTGCCGCCCACAGGACAGCCACCACGTCAAACCGGGCCTGGTGTTCCAGGCGGTGGTGCGCTTTCATGTACGCCAGCGCCAGCCGGGCGAGCTGCGCCTGCTTGGCCGCGTCAACGGCTTCAACCGGGTGGCCCGCATCGCACGAACGCCGGGCCTTGACCTCGACGAATACCAGGCACGCGCCGTCGAGTGCGATCAGATCGAGTTCACCCAACGGCGTCCGGTGGCGGCGGGCCACGATCTTATAGCCCAGCTTCTTCAGGTGGCGCTCGGCGAGCCGTTCGCCCTCGTCACCCAGCCGCCCGGGCCAGAACCGCGCGACCAGACGTCGCCGGCCGCCATACAACCAGTCGCGCAGCCAGCCAGCGTTCACGCCGTCATTCCTCAGATTTGGCCTTGGCGACCTTTTTGGGGGCGGCCCGCCGCTCGGTCAGGCGGGTGGCCTTGCCCAGCCGGTCGCGCAGGTAAAACAACTTCGCGCGCCGCACTTTGCCGTGGCGCACCACCTCCAGCTTGGCGATCTTCGGAGAATTCATGGGAAAGGTGCGTTCGACTCCCTCGCCGGCGACGATCCGGCGGACGGTGAAATTCTCGCGCGTGCCGCTGCCTCGGCGGGCAATGACGACACCATTGAAAATCTGAATGCGTTCCTTGTCGCCTTCCAGAATTCGCGTGTGAATGTTCACGGTGTCGCCGATGGCGAATTGCAACGGTTCGGCCCGCAAGCTCGACGCCTCAACCAGCTTCAGCAGATCTTTTTTCGGAGCAGTCATGATCGTCCTGTCTTCTGAAATGATGCAAAAATCAATCGTTTGCCGTCGGCCGCATGCCGGTTTCAGGGCGCTGCGGCGTTGTGAGTCGTGTTCATCGGCGATTCGGGGGTCGGCTCACCGCCGCCGACCAGACCGCCCCGTGCGGCACGGGTTCGTTCGCGACTGGTTTCATCGCGCCAGCGCACGATTTCCTGGTGATCGCCGCTCAGCAACACTTCGGGCACTGTCATGCCCCGAAACTCGCGGGGGCGCGTGTACTGTGGGTATTCAAGCAAACCGGTCGTAGAAAAAGAATCGTACTTGCTGCTGGTTTCGTCGCCCAGCACGCCGGGAACCAGCCGCATGACCGCGTCGATCACCAGCATTGCGGGAACCTCGCCGCCATTCGTCACAAAATCGCCAACTGAAACCTCCATCGGGTTCAGCCCCAGCCGGATCCGCTCATCAAAACCTTCGTAACGCCCGCAAAGCAACAACAATCGGGGCCGGCCGGCGAGATCCTCGACGAGCCGTTGATCAAGCCGCCGCCCCTGGGGCGTCAGCATGACCACGAGGCCTGGCAACTCTGCCTGGCCTTGAACCGCTTCCACACAATCAAAAACCGGCTGGCAACACAGCAGCATTCCGGCGCCGCCGCCGTACGGTTTGTCGTCGACCGACTGATGTTTGCCGATCGCCCAGTCGCGTATGTTCCAACGATGGATCTCAATCAGGCCGCGATCAATTGCCCGTTTGAGCAGGCTTTGCCCCAGATAGCTTTCAAACAGATCGGGGAACAGCGTTAAAAGATCGAATCGCATGTTTTACGGCCATCAGTGCTCACGGTTCCTTCCGGCGGTTGGGCTGCGCTTGCAGACCGGCGTTCGAGCAAACGCGAGGAACTCCCGGGGGCAACCCATCCGGGCGAGCAAACTCGCAAACTGCCGTGCCGCGCGGCCCGAACGCTGTCGTATGTTTCCTGTGCTCCGGGGGCGGGCGACGAACGCAGCGGCCATCACGCACCCGATCGCCGGGGAACGATCGAGATTTATTCAGTGGCAGGGGCATCGGCCGCGTCGCCCGAGGCTTCAGCCGCTGGTTCGGGCGTCGCGGGGGCCTTGGGAGTCAGCATGTCTGGCGGGGGCGCGGCGGTACCGAACCGGTTCGCTTTCAGCTTCTTAATCAACGTGGCGACCCGGTCGCTGGGCGTGGCGCCCACGGAAATCCAGTGCTCGATGCGCTCAAGGTTCAGCTTGACCCGCTCAGACTTGACCTTGACCATCGGGTCGTACGTGCCCACCTCTTCAATATGCTTGCCGTCGCGGGCCTTCCGGCGGTCGATGACGCAAATTCTGAAAAACGGCCGATGTTTGCGGCCCATCATCTTCATGCGAATTCGAACTGACACTCAAGTTCTCCTGGGGGGTGAAACCGTTTTACTCAGAGTCGGGCGGGCGAACAAAGCCGACCGCCGTCGCAAAAACCAATTGTCGCCAGCGGGCAGGGCCGGTTGCCGCCAACTTCGGGGCCGGTGCGGCAAGGCGCAGCGCCCCGTCGAACTGCATTCCGCCGATTTTACCGTTTGTTCTTTTTCCTTTGTTTCTTCGCTTCTTTGCGTTGCTTTTTTCGCTTATCCTGGAATTCGCGCTTGTCTTCGGGGCCGCGCTTGCTGCGTTGTTTTGATAACTGAAGCGAGGCGCCCGGGTTCAGCATGCCGCTTTCGGCGAGTTGCGACACCGCCCGCAACCGGTCGCGCATGCCCAGCCCGGCAATGTTTTTCATCACGCCCGCCATTTGTGTGAACTGCTTGAGCAACTGGTTCACATCGGAGGGATCAACGCCGCTCCCTTCGGCAATTCGCCGTCGGCGGCTGATGTCGATAATCTCCGGATCTTCGCGTTCGGCAGGCGTCATCGAGTCGATAATGCCATTGATCTGGCTCAGGCCCTCTTCCGGGTCGAAATCCGAGCCGAGCATCTCGGAGATTTTTCCCATGCCGGGGATCATCTTCAGCAAGTCGCGCATGGTCCCCATTTTGCGAACTTGCGTCATCTGATCGCGAAAGTCAGTCAGCGAGAATTTTCCCTCGGCCAGCTTCTTTTGCTGGGCTTCCATTTCTTCGCGGTCAAACTGCTGCTGGGCCTTTTCAAACAGCGACACCACGTCGCCCATGCCCAGTACCCGGCTCGCCATGCGGTCAGGGTGAAACAGTTCCAACCGGTCAAGCTGTTCGCCCACGCCGATGAACTTGATCGGCACCCCGGTGACCGCCTTCACACTGAGCGCGGCGCCGCCCCGTGCATCGCCATCGAGCTTGGTCAAAATGACGCCATCGAGTTCGAGCGCGTCATTGAATGCCTTCGCCGAATTGACCGCATCCTGGCCGGTCATCGCGTCGCAAACGAGCAGGATCTGGTGCGGGCTGAGCCGGCGGTCGATCTGCTCAAGTTCGCGCATCAGTTCGTCGTCGACATGCAACCGCCCCGCCGTGTCAAGGATCACCACGCTGACGTCGCCGTTGCGCTCGCCCTCGCGAACGCCGCTTTCACACACCCTGACGGCGTTCACGCCCGGCCCCGGCGCTTCGCTGTACACGGGTACGCCCAACTGCTGCCCAATGATTTTCAACTGTTCAATGGCTGCCGGACGTTGCAAGTCGGCCGCCACGAGCATTGGTTTTTGCCCCTCTTCCAGCAACCGTTTGGCCAGCTTGCCGCAGGTTGTCGTTTTGCCGCTGCCCTGCAGGCCGCACAGCATCAGCACGGTGACCCGCCCCGGCGTGAGGTGCAGCGAATGATCGACCGGGCCCATCAGTTGCACCAGCTCCTGATGCAGAATTCCGATGAACTGCTGGCTCGGATTGATCGACTTCAAAACCTGAGCGCCGATCGCTTGCTGTGCAACGCGATCGACGAATTGCTGCGCCACGGCATAGTTGACGTCGGCCTCGAGCAGGGCCTGCTTCACTGCGCGCAGACCCTCCTCGATGTTGCGCTCGGTCAATCTTCCCTTGGTGAAGAAAGACAGGGCGCCGGTCAGACTTTCCGTGATCCCTTCAAACATGCTGTGCTCGGTTCAAAAAGCCCCGACCCTCCCTCTGTTACGCAATACCACGTTGCAGAAGGCCGAATCGCGAATTTTAGAGCAGTCGCCCTGCCTTGACAACCGCAGAGGCCGGGAAATCCTTTTTCCGGCGGTCGCTTGCCGATCGATTTTATGGGTTTGGCGCCATGGGCCGCCACACGCATCGCTGCCAGGCCGCATGGCCGCAGAGTTTTTCCGACAGCCTCCGCGCAACGCATAAAGATAATTCCCAACAGGTTGCGGCAGGCCACCGCGCTCGGCACCAGCCCCTGGTCCCGGCTTCAAACTCACCTGGGGGCAATCTCGTGCGTTATTCGCCCGAATGCGGCCCGGGTATCGCGAGACGACTCGAATGCCGCTGCAAAAAGCTGGCCTGCGGTGTCGGCCCGGGCCGCGGGGCGCCCCCGTCAGGCAGCGTGACGTTCATCGGTTGGACCCGGTTCAATTGCGGCCGCGGATTGGCCGGTGAAACCCGCTCTTCAACTGGCCGGGGCGGAATACCCCTTTTCGACAGATTTTGAAACACACCTGGAGGCGGTGTCGGCGGGGGGAATGGTCGGGCATAAATAAGAACCGGCGGTGGCCCAAACAGCGAACCATATTGAAACACGGGCGGGGCAACGTGGTACGACGTCGCCTCGTAATAATACCCGCCCGCCTCGCAGGAATGCGGCGCACTCAGATACGCCAGCGCCAGCCCGCCCGCCAGGCAACAGGTTCGTCTCATGGCACGCTCCTTCAAAAACGCCTGCGATGGCCCCCCCGTTTCTCGAAGTTTACCAACAGATCCCGCATCAAGTCGAGACTTGGTCCGGGGCATGTGGCCAGAAGCCGGCGATTTCATCGGCCGCGACGGTCATAAACCGGTGCGACATTGTCAGGCGGCAGTGGGCCTCGTTATGCAGGACCAGTCGCGCACCCCACAGTCGCGACAAGTTTTCAATCGCAGTCTTTGAGACAAATCGGTCGTATCGCCCCGCATGCAGTACAACCCTGTCTGCCGACAGCCGGGGTTGCCATTCAGCCGGCAAAATTGGTCGGGCAACCTGGTCGAGATCGTGAATTTTGAAAACGTCCTGGCCCAACCCGGCGCGGACGGCACGAATCAATGTGCCACCGCGACGCAACTGATGCAGCAGATCGGCCGGCGGGGCGATCGCGACAATAAACTCCAGATCGTCTGCCAGCAGGCCGGTCAACAAGCTGAGCCAGCCTCCGTAACTGACGCCAAGCAGCCCGACACGCCGCCCCATCTGTTGCAGACTGACCACCAACCGCCACAGGTCAAGCACACCCTGCCGTGAAACCGCGAGTTGATGCCCCAGGTCGCCACCAAGAATCAATTGGCCGGGGCGGTAACCCGCGGGTGTACGGCGGTGATTGAAGGGGGCATCCATCATGACAACGTCAATGCCTGCCGGCGCCAGGCGATTCGCCAGGCTGGAAAACCAGCTACTGCCAAGTTGTACGATGCCATGCACGCCGACGAGTGTCAGCGGGCGAATCGAACGTGGCGCCGCCCAGTGTCGGCACCAGACCTGATTGTTTTCAGGCCACGCCGTCATCACCGCGCTCGGAAAACGAAAGTCGCGCGCCGCAGGACAGCCTGTGCCGGGCGGCGTCGTGCCTGCGAGGTCAAGTTCCACGGCAACAGGGGCCGGCGCAAAAAACCGACTCAAGTTGCCCTCATAAAGGTGCGGGCATTCGTTCGCATCAGGCCCCACGGCACGTCCGCGGCGGCGATAGCGAAAAAACTGATACAGCAACAGGTTCGCCACGAGTTCATCAATCGCTTCACAGACGATGCCGTAGATCATGACGTGCTGAGCAGAGGGCGTGCGGGCTGATCGCTTGAAACAGGTCTCCCGAAGTCATCGTACTCAAGTTGACCGAAAAACACCCGCCGACCTGACCGAATCGCAGCGGCTGGCAAACTCGACTTAACGTTCGTCATGCCATGCGACGGAATTTCACCCCCCCCAACCGAATCACCCCGCACCCAACCTGCTGCTTGGCAGTGAATACTGGGCCGCGGCGTTCGCTGCGTGCCCGCGGCCAACTTCGAGGTATGAAGAGCGAACGCACAAGCCGCTGACATCGCGCACGGCTTTTCGCACGCCCTGCCGCACGCAGTGTTTTCCCCATTTTGCGTCATTTGCGCTGGATCGTGGGCATTCGATCATTGGCGCATCTCTGCGCGCGTGCGTCAGCCGCAACGCAACCCGCCGTGGCACAGTCAGTTGCACATGACGATGGTCCTGACGACGAACCGGGCCAGATCGTTCGTTGCGGGTCGGCGGGGCCCCCGTCACAACCGCCGAATGAACGCATACACGGCTGACTTCGGGCGCGGCCCCTCATACGCCCACCGCAGCCCGCGCTCTACCTCATTTTGCGTCTTTTGTGTTTTATTGTGGCCACTCCCTTCCGTAACGCACTCCGGCGCAAATCGGCGTCAGTGCGTCAGCCACGACGCAACCGCCTGTACCACAGTCCGTTGCACATGACGATGGTCCTGACGACCAACCGGAACCAGACCGTTCGTCGCGGGCTGGCGGGGTCGCCGCCACAACCGCCCAATGAACGCACACGCCGCCGACTTCATACGCGGCTCACCGGGGACGATCACGCCCATCCCAAGTCTCGTCTTTTTGCGTCGGATGCGTCTTTTTTTCGGCCACTCCCTTCCGGGCGCACCGCGGCGGATCGGCGCGAGTGCGTCAGCCGCGACGCAACCCGCTGTGGCACAGACCGTTGTACATGACGCACGGCCTGACGGCGAGCGGCCATGAACCGGGGCAGACCGTTCGTTGCGGCTCCGCGGGCCAACTGCCGCGTTTGGCCTTTGCACACACTGATCGCCGACTTCGTACGCGGCGCTTCGCACGCCGGTTCGCACCCACAAATGCCCTCCGGCGCAACTCGGCGTCAGTGCGTCAGCCGCGACGCAACCCGCTGTGGCACAGTCTGTTGCACATGACGATGATCCTGACGACACCCCTGCAAGCCGGTCAGGCCGTTGGCGACATTCGTGCAACGTTTCCTTGAAAGCGGGAAGCCGAATACGGAAGACACGTCGGGAACTCAGCCTGCGGCAGCGGCCTGCCTCACTCAACCGCCGTGCATTCCCTATTCCTGTCAGATTGCCAAAGAGCAGGGCCGCCGGCCGCCGAATCCAGCGCCCAGGCCCAGGTGGCCCCAATTGTTCAATTATCAATGCGATGACTATAATGGCAATACTCTTTTTTTATACAGTTCTATTTGATTATGTATTGGCTTATTCCGCATCCTGACGAAACAGTCGCATTGACCCGATCGCGGAATTTGCCGCCACTGCTCTGCCGCCTGCCACGGAACGTCGGCACAACCCCTCTCCTGCCCCCCATTCCCCCTCCTGCCCCCGAATCGCCCGCTTCCACAATCGAAGCGGCGGCCTGAAAGGCCGCTTCGGTCAGTGCAGTAACGACGTCCCCGGAAATCTGACCAGCCTGGTGTATGGAGTGTATAGGCCATCCAGGATTCATAGGCCGTCGACTGGCGCTGCTTCGCCGGCCGGTTTCGTAAGCGGGATTGAGCGGGAATGCGATTGAGCAAAAACGTGTTGGCCTGGGTGGCCGCGACGGGTGGCCGATCGGTCGCTACCTTACGGCGCGTGTTGCGCATCGCGTCGCTGATCGATCGCGATTCGGTTCGCACGCGTGAGCAACTTCCGGCCGCGACCGCGGCCCGCCGGTCAGCCCGCTGCCCAAACCCAGGCTCCCCGCGTTCGTACCCCACCCGGCGTCGGCCACCTATGCCGACGATGCGAACGCGGCGCGGCTTTGCGAAATCCCTTCGCGGCGTTTGCGGCCCCATTTCGCGGCGTCCTGCCCCAGCGACGCGGGCGTGCCCGCCGACCGCCGAAACAGCCGGCTGAACTCCGTCACCAGCTTCAGCCAGCCGTCATGCGTCACCGACAGTCGCTCCAGAATCGGCGCCAGGTCTGCCGGTATCGCGCCCCGCTTTTCCTGCCGGAGCTCGCGGCCCGTCCAATCCAGCAATTGCAGATACTCGGCAAATGTCATCGCCAGGCAACCCTTGTTCGAGGCCCGTGCGGCAGGCGCCGCGTTCAGGCCCTGCGCCGCCGACAACTCGAACGGACTCAGCCACTCTGCCGCCGGTCGCACACTTCGGGCGATACCGTGGCCCATGCCGTGCCGTGTGCCCTTGCGTGGTGCATCGCACCGCCCGTCGCGCGATTCATCGCCTGCCGTGGTGGTGGCGGTCCTCTTCCGCGGCAACTCCAGCCGCACGCTGCCCGCCGCCGCGTGCGTGCGAACCTGCCGCCCGGCGTCATCCGTCGGCCCCTGGGCAGGAGCGTTCCCGTCGGAACCTGTCAGCGTGTAAGCCGCTTCGGCATGAGCCGCATCTGCTACCGGCAATCCAGTACAATCTCCCGGCGGCACATCGCACGGCACGCCGCACCTCTCGCCAGAGAACGCCTGCAATCGCTCGTAGACCGACGTAAACCGGCTTTCTTCGGGCGTGGCCGCGGTACGGGCCCGCACCGGGTTCAGGTCGACATAAGCCAGGCATGCCGCCAGGGCCGGCTCGTCGAGCACCGGCTGCGCCTTGAACCGCC
>JAJXXL010000319.1 GCA_021781115.1 Planctomycetota bacterium | reverse complement strand
GCGGCTGCCGCGCCCGGCAGCCGCTCAGGGTCGTGCAGATCGCTGAGCTTCGGCTCCAGAAACTCACGCGCGGCTTTCACCGATTCGTACCCGCGGGCCGAAAGCACTTGGGCGAGGACGGGCGAAACGTTGAGTTTCGCCGCCAGCGATTTGACGTTGATTTCGTCATAGGCGGCGAACCGCCAGATTTTCGGCATGATCACGCCTTCCCTAGGCCATCCGTGCGGGGGATCAAGACCGATTCTTGCGCCCGGCCGATCCGATTGGCGGCAGTTTCAAGCGCCACGGCTCGGTCGTGGGCAGTATATCGCAGCGGGGGTGGTTGTTGTCAAAGCGACGCCGCGCCCGAAATGCCGGAACTTGCCGCGGAGGTGGCCGACGCCATGGGCCCGTCTCCAAGCCTCCTCGCAGTTCCGTCGAGCCTCCCTTGCGTTTCGATCTCAGCAGCCCGCACCGGGCTGGGGCGCTCCGATTTCGAAAATTCTTGAAAAAAACAGGAATCGGCCAAAATGCGCGGCGGTTTGACCGGTTTGACCGCGACATAGTATTCAGTGGGCATTCAGAAGCGGGGAACTGAATTATCGTGCAAACAGTACAAAAATCGGTCGAACGGCGTACGGTTGCTCCTCGTCGTTCGACCGGCCGCGCGGCCGGGTTGAAGATTCCGGCAGGCCTGGCTGATGAAGTGCGTGTTGTGAAGGGTACTGGAGCCCCACCAAATCCTTACCTGTGCGACCCCGATGTGCGGCTCATGCTTCGCACTCGCTCGGGCGACGAAGCCGCCTTCGAGCAACTGGTTGCCAACAATCGCGATCGCCTCGTGTGCGTGCTGCGGCAGATTTTGCATTGCCAGGAGGCCGCCGAAGACTTGGCCCAGGAAGTTTTTTTGCGGGTCTACCGGGCGCGGCACTCCTATCAGCCGACGGCCCGGTTTTCGACCTGGCTGTTTCGAATTGCCAAGAACCTCGCGCGAAATGTCCGCCGCGATGCCAGTCGCCGCCGCGAAGTCGTCATTGACTTTTGCGATACGGCCTCATTGGGGGCGCGTCTGGGCGAACAGTGGTCTGCCGGTCGGGCCGGACAGACGACGGCCTCGCCGACCGACCTGAGAGAAATGCGGTCGGTCGTGCGGGCCGCGCTCGACACTCTGGCCGAACCGCAGCGTACGGCAGTGGTATTGCAGAAATATGAACAGCAAAGCTGCACAGATATTGCGCGGGCTCTCGACATGACGCCGACGGCGGTCAAGTCATTGCTGTCGCGGGCGCGCGATAACCTGCGGGCAAAGCTCGAACCCTACGTTTGCCGCGGCGCTTTGAGCTTGACCTGACCCGCCGCCCCGCGGTTGCAGCGCGCGGGGTGACGTGCCAGTTGCCGCCGCAGGGAAGATCGCCATTCAATTCGTGCTGGTGCGCGGTAAAATCACACTCAGGCGCACAATGAACTCGTTTACTCCGTTTCAGCCCGATGAATTGCTGTACCAGGCCCGGCAAGGCGCGCCGGCGGCCCAGGGGGCGCTGCTGGAAGCGTACCGGGCCTACCTGGGGCTGCTGGCGCGGGTTGAAATCGGGCGGCGGTTGCAGGGCAAGGTCGACGCATCAGATATTGTGCAGGAAACGTTTCTCGAAGCGCACCGCAACTTCGCCCAGTTTCGCGGCGGTTGCGAAGCCGAGTTCGTCGCCTGGCTGCGGGCGATTTTAGCGGCCCGCATTGGCGATCTGGTCCGCCACTACCTGGGCACGCAGGGGCGCGACGTGGCTCGCGAACGCCGGCTCGAAACAGACATTGATCACTCCTGGCGGGCACTCGACCGGGGGCTGTTCGCCCTGCAACCGAGCCCCAGTCAGCACGTGGCGCAGCGTGAACAGGGCGTGCTGGTGGCCACTGCGCTCGCACGATTGCCCGACGACTATCGGGATGTCATCGTGCTGCGGCATCTCGAGGAATTGACGTTTCCCGAAGTGGCCGAGCGCATGAGCCGCACTGTAGACAGCGTTCAAAAACTCTGGGTGCGGGCCTTGGCCCGCCTCCGTCAATTGGCGAAAGACCCGGTATGAAAAACTCCGAACTCGACGACAACAGCCATACCACGCTTGACCCGCCCAGTGTCAACCTCGACGCGAGCGGCGAAATTCCCGAAGATCCGCGGATCGTCGAAGTGGTCGAAGAATACCTGGCGCAACTGGAACAAGGGCAAACGCCCGACAGATCGGCCTTTGTCGCACGCTACCCCGAACTGGCCGAAGCGATCGCGCAGTGCCTCGATGGGCTCGAAATCGTGCGGGCGGGCTTTCCGGGGCGGTCACGCTCGATGAACGACGCCGTCGCGGGGGCCTTTCCGCATCCGGGGGCCGATTGCCCGCCTGACCCGCTGGGCGACTTTCAGATTGTGCGCGAACTCGGCCGGGGCGGGATGGGGGTGGTGTACGAAGCGGTGCAGCTTTCACTCGGCCGGCGGGTGGCGCTCAAGGTGCTGCCGTTTGCCGCCATGTTCGACGCGCGGCAGTTGCAGCGGTTTCGCAATGAAGCCCAGGCGGCCGCCATGTTGCACCATACGCACATTGTGCCGGTGTATTCGGTTGGCAGCGAGCGGGGCGTGCACTTTTACGCCATGCAATTGATCGAGGGCCAGTCGTTGGCGGTCGTGATCAAGCAACTCCGCAGCCAGGCCGGCCTCGACCAGGCGGTCGGTGCGTCGACGCTCACGAAGCGGCCCAGCGAGGCAGGAGCCGCACCCAGTGCGGCCGATCTTGATGGCCACGAACCGGGCGGCAGCCATGACTCGACGCCAAGCGCCGGCTTGCGGGCAACGGCCAATGTTTCGGCGTCAATCACCGAGGGCAGTTCGCGTGAGCGCGAGCTGTTTTTCCGCAGAATCGCCCGGCTGATGGTGCAGGCGGCCGATGCGCTCGAACACGCCCATCAAATGGGCGTCATTCACCGCGATATCAAGCCGGCAAACCTGCTCGTCAACGGAATCGGCAACCTGTGGATTACCGATTTCGGGCTGGCCCAGTTTCACGCCGACACCGGCCTGACCCGCTCGGGCGACTTGATGGGCACGTTCCGCTACATGAGCCCTGAACAAACTTCGGGCCAGCGCACGATGCTCGACCACCGCAGCGACATCTATTCGCTGGGCGCCACGTTTTACGAACTGCTCACGCTGGAGCCGGTCTTCGCCGGTGAAACGCGGCAGGAACTGCTGTACCAGATCATCCACAACGAGCCGCGCCCGCCGCGCGCTCTGAACAAGGTCGTGCCGCTCGAACTCGAAACCATCGTGCTCAAGGCGCTCAGCAAAACCCCGGCCGAACGGTATAACACCGCGGGCGAGTTCGCCGCCGACGTACAGCGGTTTCTCGACAACAAGCCCATTCTGGCCCGGCCCCCGTCGTTGCTCGACCGGGGGCGAAAGTGGTCGCGGCGGCATCCGTCGGCGGTCGTGGCCGGCATGTTGTTGCTGGCAATCACGACCGTCGGGCTGTCGGCCAGCCACCACATGATTTCCCAGGAACAGAAGAAAACGGCCGACGCGCTGAATCGCGAAAACAAACGGGCCGACGAAGCCGAAGACAGCCGCCGCCAGGCCCGCCGCGCCGTCGATGTGCTGATCGAGGTCAGCGAGGAGGAATTGGCGGGCAAATGGTCGATGCAGCGCACGCGCAAGCGAATGCTGCTGACGGCACTGACCTATTACCAGGATTTCGTCGAACAGCGGCGGGGCGACGCGGCGTCGCAGGCCGAATTGGCCGGCGTGCAAACCCGCGTTAAGGGCATTCTGTACGAATTGAACCTGCTGCAGCGCGACATGCAGATCGAGCTGTTGCGCAACCCGGTCGTGCTGGCCGATCTGAGCCTGACCGATCGGCAAGACCGCCGGTTGACCCCGCTGTTGCAAACCTGGGCTGACGAGCGCGCGGCGTTTTTTGAGGGCATTCGCGACCGCAGCGAAGAGTCGCGACATCGCTGGTTTGTTGAAACGGCTGAGTATCACGAGCGCGAACTGGCCGATGTGCTCACGCCCGCACAGCGCGCACGGTTGACTCAGATCTCAATTCAATCGCAGTGGCTCTCGGCGTTCATGGAACCGGAAGTGGCCCAATTGCTGGAACTGACAGCCGCCCAGCGCGCGGCGATTCGGACCATTGAGCGGGAAACGTGGCCTCAGCGGCGCGGCAAAGACGATCACCATGGCCGCTCGAGCCTGAACGTGCACCAGGCGGTGGCCATGGCGGTCGAATTGCTGACCGCCGATCAGGCTGCGCGCTGGGAAAAACTGATCGGCCCGCCCTGTGTGGGGCTCGATGCCCCGCGCCCGCCTCAAATGGGCAGCCGCGAGGGGCGAGCGCCCCAGCGAACCGATGCCCCCACGCCCAAATCCGACCCCTTTCCATTCACCAAGGACTTGCCATAAAGGGGCTCAACGATGATTCCCTTGCCGCTGGCGTATTTTGACCCGGGCTCGGGGAGCCTGCTCCTCCAGTTGCTAGTCGGCGGCGGGGCCGGCATACTCGTATTCGGCAAACTGCTCTGGCAGGCGGTGCGTGCCCGCTGGCAGCCCCTGCCGCGACAGCCCGATATTATCCCCGCGTCGAGTTCCAGTGCCACGATACGGGTGTACGACGGTACTGACCCCTAATGGGCGGGGTGGCTGCGTACGTGGCCGCCCAACGAAGAAGGCCTGCTGTGAACTGCAATCCCTGGGTGACAACCGCCGCCTGCCTGGCCATGACGATCAGTGGGGCGCCAACCCGCGGTGCACGGGCCGACGACTTGCCGCCGATATCCGCCGGGCGAGCGCGGCCGCCCGTGGTGCTGACCGCGCGCGGCCGCGAACTGCATCGGTGCTGCCTGGTGATCGACGGGCACAACGACTTGCCCTGGGTGCTGCGCACCAAGGCCGGGGCGTCGTTTATTACGGCCGATATTGCCCAACCGCAGCCGCAGTTTAATACCGATATTCCCCGCTTGCGGCAGGGCGGTGTGGGCGCCCAATTCTGGGCGGCGTATGCCCCGGCCGAAACGGTGCGCAACAAAACGGCCGCGCATGATGTGCTCGAACAGATTGACCTGATTCGCCGCATGGTTCGGCGCTACCCGGAAACGTTTGAACTGGCCGTCACTGCCGCCGACGTGACCCGCATTCACCGCGCGGGAAAAATTGCCTCGCTGATCGGCATTGAGGGCGGCCATGCCATCGAGAATTCGTTGGGGCTATTGCGCATGTACCACTCGCTGGGCGTGCGGTACATGACGCTGACTCATGCCGACACCACCGACTGGGCCGACGCGGCAACCGACACGCCCCGCCACGGCGGCCTGAGCCCGTTTGGCGAAGAAGTCGTCGCGGCCATGAACGAACTGGGTATGCTGGTCGATATTTCGCACGTGTCGGCCGAAACGATGAAAGAC
Organism: Planctomycetota bacterium; assembly: GCA_021781115.1. GTDB lineage: Bacteria > Planctomycetota > Planctomycetia > Planctomycetales > Planctomycetaceae > JAJXXL01. The sequence goes on along the minus strand of JAJXXL010000319.1, from coordinate 5,822 downwards.
GCGTTGGCCGTCAGTCGGGCGCCAATCATCGCCTCGCATTCCTCGGCGTTCGCCCTGGCGGCCCACCCCCGCAACGTGCCCGACGACGTCCTGAAGCTTGTGGCGAAAAACGGGGGCGTGGTCATGGTCAACTTTTTTTCGGGTTTCGTTGTCGCCGAATCGGCGCAAATCATGGCCGACATGTTCGCCGCCCGCCGCAAGCTGCGGGCAGAAGTTACTGACGATGCCGCGTTTGAAAAGGCGTACAAAACCTGGCAGAACGAACACCCCATGCCGTCGGGAACGATTCATGATGTTGTCGATCACATCGACCACATTGTCAAGATCGCCGGAATCGACCATGTGGGGCTGGGTTCCGACTTTGATGGCGTGTCCATGTTGCCCAAACAACTCGAGGATGTTTCGACGTACCCGTATATCACGCAGGCGCTGCTGGATCGCGGCTACAGTGAAGCCGACGTGCGAAAGGTTTTGGGCGAGAACCTGCTCAGGGTGCTCGGGGCAGTCGAGCAGATTGCCCAGGATCTCGCCCGACGGAAATCGGGCGGCGATTGATGCGCAAGGCGGTGCAGCGCGGTTTCACCAAACCAATCGGCGACGGCAAGTGCCGTCGCCGGTTGTGTGCAAACAGAGGGAGGCAGGTCATGACGGCCTGGCAAGGCGAACGCCGGTCGCGGCCCCGGCGATTATTTTGGCTGTTGCTGGTCTGGCAATGGCGCCGCGGCGGGAGCGCCCGGTTTGACCGCCGCCTCCAATGCATCCAACGACTTTTCGAGAGCCTGAACCTGTTCGCGCAGGTTGGCGATCTGCCGCGTGAATTCGACAGTTGGCGGGGGCGCCGAGAAGTCCATGGCGAAATCAGTGACGTTGTAAACGAACGGCGGTTGCTGAGCTTGCTGGAACGTGAGCAATTTCAGACCCGCAGGGGAACGCACCACGACGACGTCGTTGGAAATATCAAATTCAGGAACGGGCCGCCTCGCCGGAGTGACGGTAAACATTGCGGGTTGGCCGCGACGCAGTACCTCAAGGGCCACCGATTTTTCGCCCAGTCCTTGAAGCTGCGCCGACAAAGCTTCGAGGGACACCAAACCTTTTCCATTGAGTTTCAGCAGGATGTCGTTCATCATAACGCCCGCTCGTAGCGCCGGGCTGCCATCTTCGATCGAAGTCACGACCAGGCCTTCGCCCGCCGGAATTGCCAGGTGCGACCTCAGCGTTTCGTCGACAGGCGCCAGCCCAACGCCCAGCCAAAAATCAGGATCGGAATGCGGGATGGCCGCTTTCAGAGCGAGGTCCCGTTCCAGGCTTTGATGCGGCGTGGCCTCGATGACGAGCTGCTTGCCGGCGCGAACGACCGTAATTTTGACCGGCTTGTCGACCGAATCCAGCAAACACTGGTTGAATTGCTCAATGTTGGCAAGGTCGGCGTTGTCGATGCTCTTGAGTACGTCGTTCCTTTTGAGGCCGGCCTTCGCCCCCGGTCCATCGTCCTTCACTTCGGTAACGAGCAACCCCTTGCCGTCATCGAGCCCGAGATGTGCCCGCAAAACATCATCGACCGGCGCCAGCTCGACTCCCAGCAGGGAATCAGTTCGAGAAACTAAACAACTGAGCACCAGGCGATACCCTGCGGAATTCGGGTCATTCAAATCGTTATCAAATGCTCCAAGACGTACTGTTCGTGCACTTGCAGCCAGCGGCGGCAGAACGCTTTTGGCTGGCAGCGGTTCGGCGTGTGCGGTCGGCAGCTTGTCATCGGCGCCAGCGGGCAGTGCGGTGCATATTAACCATGCGGTGGCGGCCGGGCGGGCGATGCGCAGCAAGCTTTCAAGTTTCATGGCAATTTTCCTGTGGGCGAAGTGAAGTTTCTAAAACTCTGAGACGACTGGGGCGCGGCACGCGATGGCCGGGTTGCCTTGAGCGGGTCTTTCGCATTCAATACGACGGTTGGCCGACGTAGCGCAACTGCCACTGATCGACGGGTAGCGGAACCTTGCCTCCGTCAGGCAGCGACACCATGACCACGTCGCGCCTCCCGCCGACGCGGTACCCGCGGCGTTCGAGCACGCTGCGCACATACGACGGAATGCCGTCCTCTCGGCCTGCGGGGGGGGAATCTGCCGCAGAAAAAGACGGCCCGATCGTCGTCTGGCCTGGTGTCGGCACGGTCTCATCTGCCGATGCGACGGCAACGGCCGGCGTTGCAACATCAGAGTGCAGTGCCTGCGGGCTGGCCGGTTCGGCGGCGATTGGCGCGTCTGTTGGTGCAGCCGGGCTGCGCAGACTCTGAACGACCGCCCCCACGCCGCATGCGATGCACAATGCCGCCCATCGGATGAAATGGGTGAACGGAGTGGAACGTAAGCGGCCTGACCGCGCCGATGCTGCCGGTAGAGTCGCCACCCGGCAAGCTGCTGCGGGCAGGGCAGGCTTCCATTCATTGAGCGCCAGTTCCCATTCGCGTGCTTCCAGCAGCGCCACGGCACAATGCCGCCAGCGCTGTGGTTCGCCGTCGAGCCAGGCGAACAGTTCGCGACGTGGCAACTCGCCCAGTTCGCCAGCGGCCAAGCGGTCGATCGCAGACCGCTGTTTTTCGTCGATCGGGTACAATTCGTTCATGGTGATGCATCCTCGGAAAAATGATTTGCCAATTGATTTCGCAATCGCTCGCGGGCTCGGAACACCCGCGCATCGACTGCGCTTTCACTGATTTCGAGCACGGCGGCAATCCGGCTGTAGGTCCAGCGCTGCTGATACTTCAGCACCAGGATTTCGGCATCCTTGCCCGACAGTTGCGCCATGGCGCGGCGCACGAGGTCTCGGCGTTCTTCGCTGAGCAGCCAGGTCAGCGGGTCGCCTGCCCCCCACGTATGACCGTTCGATTTGGCTGCCAGACGCTCGACTTTGCGCCGGTGTCGTGCCTGCTGCCGCCGGAAGCGAATCGCCTGGACCACCGCCAACCGATAGAGCCACGCCGACACCCGCGATGGATCGGTCAGCGGGGCGACCTGCTCCAGCGCGGCCAGCGACACTTCCTGCCAAACGTCGTCAACACATTGAGGCTCGCCCGTTCGCGCGAGGATCACGGCGCGCAGCCACTCACAGTGAGTCGCCAGGCAACTGGCCCAATCGACCGGGTGCACCTTAGCGCCGTTTGACGAAGTGTGGTCGCTGTGGGGCATGGTTTCGCATGTTCTCGGCGGCGGCAAGGCAGGCATCCATGTCCGCGGCAACGGAATGCAGAGTCGATCGCTCATTTCGTCTCCGAGAACCGACATAGCATTCCAATCGACCCGGCGACACTGTTCGGCGCCAGCGCCCGTTGGCTTTGATCCGCTTTTTTTATCACACGGGATTAGAGTTCCCGCAATTGGCCAAATCCTGCATTGATTTTTGCAAAATCGTGCGCAGAGGGCGCCTCATCGCCCCCGGCCCACCCCCCCGGCTGCCCCGAAAAGCTCGAAAAATCACTTGTGACGGCCTCGCAGAAGGATTTATGATCTGGGTGGCGGAGATGGCTGAATCTCGGGGACGACTGGCGAAATCAGCGAGTGTGATATGCCCGGCCGGTTAAAGGTGCTCGTTGCGATTTGCACGATGGACGGTGGCGGCGCCGAGCACCAGGTCATCGCAATTCTCAATCACCTCGATCGTCGCCGATTCACGCCATTGCTCTATCTGCTGAACGACTGTGGCGAACTCATTTCTGAGGTGCCCGGCGATGTTCCCGTCTTTTCGCTGTCGAAACGCATGCCGCATGCCCGGCGGCCATTTCCCGGCTGGTCGCAATGCGCGGGCCGTTGGGACTTGGCCTGTGTTTTGGCCGAACAGCAGGTCGATGTCATTTACGACCGCACGTATCGCATGACCCTGATCGCCGCCGGCGCCACGCGGTTCTGCGCTGTGCCACGCGTCGCGGCATGCGTTGCCGATCCTGAAGTCGAACTGCGCCAGCATGCACGGATTTCGATCGGCCTGAGCCGCTGGAACGCCCGCCGCGCATATCGCCGGGCGTCGATCGTGGCTGCAAACTCGCACGGCTTGCGGCAACGCGTCATCGACTACTTTCAGCTTCCGCCAGAGCATGTCACAGTGTTGCCCAACCTGGTCGACGTGAATCGCATCGACCGCCTGGCCGAATCGGGTGCGCCCCCGTTTGAACCCGGCCGGTTTCATATTGTCAGTGTGGGGCGGCTGCATCCGCAAAAAGGCTATCGGCACCTGCTCAGCGCCATTGACCTGCTGGTGAACCGGCTGGGCCAGCGGGAAATCTGCTGGCATCTCCTGGGCACAGGCCCCGAGGAACCGGTCTTGCGCAGCGAAGTGGCCGCACGAGGGCTGACAGGACATGTCCGGTTTGAAGGGTTTCTTCACAATGCGTTTTCCTCAATCCGTGCGGCGAACCTGCTGTGCCTGCCTTCGTTGAATGAAGGATTTCCCAACGTGCTCGCCGAGGCCGCGGTCTGTCGAACGCCCATCCTCGCGGCCGATTGCCCTTCGGGCCCGCGGGAAATTCTCGACGGGGGCCGTTTGGGCCGGCTCGTGCCTCCGGCCAATACCCAGGCGCTGGCCGACGCGATTTTGGACTGCATCGTGCACCCGGCCACATGGCAGGCGCGTACCGAAGCAGCGCGGCAGCATGTCGAAACCCATTATGCGCTCGCCGCCGGCATGTCGCAGCTTCAGGAGTTGCTTGAGCGCGCGGCCGGGGCAAAGTCCGAGCGGCAACGCCGCCACAGAACACTATATCCTGGCAGGAATATCAACACGACAACCGCCATGTAGCCCCACCCCGCACCGGCTGCGCCGAACCGGCTGCCCAGCCACCACGCCAAAACGGCGATGGTCGAATTGCCGATCGCGTTCAACCGGGTAAACGGATCGATCAGGTGCGACTTGACGTACACCGCCTGGCTCTGCGGGAGGTGCCACAACACTGCGGCCGCTACGAACGGCGCCGCCGCCAGCGGTGGCAACATGCGCTGGGCGATCAGATGCAGGAATCGGGCAACCGGCCCCGCCAGCGATGCGCGATCGACCTCGACCGAATTGATCAGCGCCAGTACGACAAGAAACAGGCCGCCGCCCGTTGCCAGGATCGCCCAAGACACTCTGGTCACGCGGTACCAGACGCGGTCGAGTTCGCGATAATCTTGCCGCGCCACGAGTGCGCCGAACAGCGGCGCGCGGGCCTGCAGCCACGCCAGTGCCGCGAGTTGCATGGTCATGACGATATTCCAAGTCATGCCGAACAACCCCGCTGCGGCCGGCCCCTGGTATTGAAAAATAATCACGTTGAACAGACTTCCCGCAAACCAGGCGAACAGGCTTTGCAGCGCCATCCGCAATTGCAGCGGCCAGACGTCGCGCCGCCAGTTCATGCCGTCGCCCGAATCGCCCTGAAAAATCGCGGCAAAAAACGCCCGGTACCGCACGCCGATGAGCGCCAGTTCACTCGCCAGCCGAACCCACGCCGCCGCCGCCAGCGCCCATAAGCCCCACCCCGAGACGATGCATGCCCAAACGGCAAAATTACTGCTCATCGCCTGCGCCAGCCGGTACTGCCCCACGACGATGTTTTGCTGGCAACCCTCGAGAATTGCAATAAACGACATCAGGCACACTGAACCTCCCGTCGCCGCAATCATGCCCCACCACGGCCAGTACCAGTCTGCCGCTGCGTCTTTTTGTGCTAGAAACCACGCCCCGGCAAAGCCCACGAGCATCACGAATGCCGCCCCGGCGGCAAAGTACCACCGCAGCGCACCACGCGCCAGGCTGCACAAACGCGCATGGGCGGCGGCATTTCCCTGAATTCT
>JAJXXL010000013.1 GCA_021781115.1 Planctomycetota bacterium | reverse complement strand
GCGAACCGCTTCGAAAAAGTTGTAGACGTGCCGCCGCAAGGCAACAACCATGCGCTGGCCTGGCACATGGTCGTAGTGGTGCAACAGCCCGCGATTGCCGCGTTCATTGAACAGCTTGTTCAACTGAAATTCGATCTGTGTATTCGATACTGAAACCCCCAAATGGTCGGCGGCCACCGCCTCCAGCGTATGTGCTTCGTCGAACACCACCACGTCGTATTCGGGCAGCACCCCGCCCCCGTCGCCCCGCACAGCCAGGTCGGAAAAAAACAGGGCGTGGTTCACGACGAGAACATCGGCGTTCCAGGCGCGGCGGCGGGCCTTGAAATAGTGGCAGTCCGAGTAGGTCGGGCAGTATTTGCCGAGGCAATTGCCGTGTTCACTTTGCACTTCGTCCCAGACTTCGGCGTGGGGGCGAAAATCAAGACTCGACAGGCTGCCGTCGGTCGTGGTGCGCGACCAGTCGTGAATTTTGCGGAGCTGGTCGCTGGCGTCGTCGCGCACCAGCGTGGCGACACCGCGCCCCAGCGCGCCATTCAGCCGCCGCAGGCTGACGTAGTTGCTGCGCCCCTTGACGAGTACGGCAGAAAACTCGACAGGCAACACCGCGTTCAGAAAGGGAATGTCGCGACCGAGCAACTGCTCCTGCAGGCTGATCGTATGCGTGGAAATGATAATGCGGGTGCGTTTGCGGGGCGGCCCGCCCGGCGGGGCCGATTGGCTGGCCGCTGCGGCCAGAATCGCGGGCACCAGGTATGCAAAGCTTTTACCCACGCCGGTGCCGGCCTCGACGACAAGATGGCTTTGCGTGGCGATTGCCTGCTCGACCGCCTCGGCCATTTGCAATTGCTCGGGGCGGTGTTCGAAGTTCTTCAACCGCCGGGCGATATGCCCCTGGGGGCCAAGCACTGCAGCGGCATCGAGCGCCTCAGGGGGGAGAGAAGACGACATGGGGGGCGTTACTCGGTGGGCGGGTCAGGAACGCGACGGAAACAGATCAGGCAGACATCATCGCGCTGCGGGCGGCCCTCGCAAAACTTTTCGACGTCTTCGACGAGCGCTTCGCCCAGCGATTCGACATCCTGCGGAGCCTGTTCCAGGAACGCCACGAGCCGTTTGTTCCCGTACATTTCATTCCTCGAGTTCATCGCTTCAGTTACGCCGTCAGTAAACAGAACCAGCGTGTCGCCCAGCGCCAGTTGAACTTCGGCCTGCTTGTAGTTAACGTCGGGTTTAACCCCGAGCGGCAGGCCCGATTCGTCGGGGGCCACCTTGCTGACTTCGCCTGCCAGGTTGCGCAGCAGCGGGGCCATGTGCCCGGCATTGACCACCACGACCGTGTCGCGGCGGGGGTCGATGATGGCGAACACGAGCGTGACGAAGCGGTGCCCGAGGCCACTGGTCGCGAGCACCTCATTGAGACCGGTCATGGCGGCCGCGGCGGTGGGGCGCGTGAGCAGTTCGTATCGGGCCGCCGAATACAGCCGCGCCATGAGCAGCGCCGCAGGAATGCCCTTGCCCGCCACGTCGCCCAAGCCCACGGCGACCCGCCCGTCGGGCAGGAGCACGTAGTCGAAGAAGTCGCCCCCGACGCGATACGCGGCCTCGTAAAAGTCGTAAAACTCGTAGCCCGGCAGTTTGGGGCGTTCAGTGGGCAGAAAGCCCAGTTGCACCTGCGTGGCGAACTCGAGTTCGCGTTCGAGGTCGCGCTGCTTGAGCACCGAGGTGTGCAACGTGGCGTTTTCGACGGCGAGCGCGGCCTGGGCCGCGACACTCGCCAAAACGTCGAGGTCGTCTTGTGAAAACTGCTGCCGGATGTCGAGCGTGTCAATTTGAATTACGCCCAGAGCCGCGCCGTCATGCCCCAGCAACGGGGCGCACATCAGCGAACGGATCCGCAGGTCGGCAATGCTTTTGCTCTGGTCGAACCGGCGGTCGCCCAGCGCGTTGGCCGTCAGCACGGCCCGGCCCTCGTTCATCGCCTCGCGAATGATCGTCGTGCTCAGCGGCGTCGTTTGCACGCGGTCTCCATTGCGGGTGCGCATCGTTTTGACGACCAGTTTTTCGGTATCGGGATCTTTGAGAACCACGAACCCCCGGTCGGCCTGGGGAAAGATGTTAAACAGGCTTTCCAAAATCTTGGGCAGCATGCCATCGAGTTCCAGCGTTTGTGCCAGGTTCGTGCTGATTTCCATCACCGCCCGCAGTTTTACTTCGGGGCGCACCGCCATGCGCGCGTGCCGCGCCGAGGCGATATCGAGCGACGAAATGATCGACGAGTTGTCGTCGGTGCGCTCATCAATCAGATCGGTCGAGCGGAGGTTGCCGTCGGCCCCCATGATCGTGGCCCCGGCGGCGGGCGTATCATCGGAAATATCCTCGTGGCGGGCGCCCCCCGCCAGGCGGCCCCCACCGGCCCCCGGTGGCGCGCCCAGGTGAAAGCTGAACAGCACGTCACAAACCTTGACTTCGTCGCCGTCGTGCAGTTCGGTGCGTCCCCGAATGCGCTGACCGTTGATCAGGGTGCCATTTCGGCTGCGCAGGTCTTCGAGAAAATATGAGCCGTGGCTTTCGAGAATCTGTGCGTGATTGCGGCTGACGGCGGCGTTGTCGAGCACAATCTGGCAATTCGGGTGTCGCCCCATAACCATCCGCTCGCCTTCGAGTTCGACAAGCTGGCCCGGGCAACTGCCGCGAATGACTTTCAAAACCGCCACGATCACTCTCCACGTCGATTTTCCGGGCGCGTTTGCCACACCCGCACGCCTGCTACGGTACGCCGGTTGATCGTCCACCGCAACCATGCCCGCAGCCAGGCGACAGGCGGCTCACTCCGACGCCGCGGGGCGAACTTCGCGGAACGCGTCCTGCCATTGCTTGTCGATGCGAATATTCAGACGTTTGACGTTCTTTTGCACGGTGTCAGCGACCAATTCCTTCATGCGCTGGTCGAGGTGTTTGACGTACAGCGGTTTGAGATCGTTCCAGACGCGCTGCGATTGCGTGGGGTCGTCCAGCAGGCTGTATACGATCACCTGCCCCGCCAGGCCGAATGCCCGCCAGGCCGGTTCGCTGTCGCCCAAACCGGCGAATTCGTCGAAAATCGCCCGCGCCTCGTCGAACCGCCGCTGCCGCAGATAGATCATCGCCAGTTGTTCCTGGGCGTGCCGACCTTCCAGACCTGCGTCGGGAAAATCATCGATGACCGCCTTCCACGCGGCTTCGTCGTCAAGCAGCGACGCCGCATAGGCGTATTGCTCGGCTGCAGATTTTTTACGCGGCACAAACGCCGTGAGCTGGGGCAGGTTAACCAGGGGGTTTTTGGGCCGCATTGCCCAGCCGATTCCTGCGGCCCCGCAGGCCGTGATCAACATAGCCAACCCCAGCGCCAAAAACTGCCGTTTGAGTTGCGCGTCGCCCACAACCACGAACAGCTCGCGCAAACCGGGGCGGTGGGGCGCGGCGGTTTGCAGGTTACTGCGGCGAACCCGCGAACCGGCTTCCATCGGCGGCACATCGACCGGAGCACGGTCTTGCGCGATGCGCTTCAGGTCTTTAATCACGGCCTGTGCGGTCTGATAGCGTTCGTCGAGATTCTTGGCCATCATGCGGTGCACGATTTCACACATCAACGGCGGCAGGTCGGGACGCAGCTTTTCGAGCCGGATCGGCTCCTCGTTGAGATGCTTCACAGCCACAGCGAGCGCTGACTCGCCGCGAAACGGCGGCGTTCCCGTAAGCATGTGGTAACAGGTGACCCCCAAAGAATAGATGTCGCTTCGCTGATCGAGGTTGCTCCCCTGCACCTGTTCGGGGCTCATGTACAACGGGGTGCCCATCGTCACCCCCTGCTGGGTGACGCTGAGCCGTTCGCCATGCTGCGTCAACTGGGCCAGCCCGAAATCGGCGACCTTCACTTCGCCCTTGCGCGTCAGCAGGATGTTTTCGGGCTTGATGTCGCGATGCACGACGCCCGCGGTTGCTGCTGCCTGCAATGCCGCCGCCACCTGTTTGACAATGTGCACCGCCACGGCGACTTCCGGCGGCCCCTTGCGGTTGATGAACTCGCGCAGGTTCTGCCCCTGCACGTATTCCTGGGCAATGTATTGAATGCCTGCATCTTCGCCAATCATGTAGACCTGCACGATATTCGGGTGGTTCAAACCCGCCGCCGCCAGCGCTTCGGTCTTGAATCGCTTCAAGTACGACTCGTCTTCGACGGTCGATTTCCGCAACACCTTGACGGCCACGTTGCGTTGCAGCGTCGTTTGTTCGGCCAGATAAACCTCAGCCATACCTCCTTTGCCAAGCAGACGCAACAGCCGAAATTCACCCAGCATCCGCCCGTTCAGATCATCGTCAGATGGCGAACCGTTGTCGGTGGGTTTTGCCAGACCCGCTGCCGCACGGCTCGTCGAACCGGGCGGCGGGCTCGCAGGCGGCGCGGGCCGCGATTCCGACCGACGGGGGGGACGGCTTTCAGTCATCGTGATTCAACGGGGCTGTACAGGTTGTGCAACGCGGCGATACCAACGACCGCAAAACCGAGGCGGGGCGCCACGCAGTGCCGCAGCACTGTATCATAAGCGCCCCACGGCCGCAGGCAAAGCCCGCCTGCCCGGCTTCCCGGACTGAACTCGCCGAATGCCCGTCCTGCGAGGCCGGGGCAATGCCCTGCCGGGGTCCAATCGCCGGTTAGTCCTGAGCCGCAGAAAATTGAAAGTCGCCACCTGCCGCATCGACCAGGATCCGGCTGCCTTCGGGGTAATTTCCCGACAGGATTTCATTCGCCAGGCGATTTTGCAGCCGCGATTGAATGACGCGCTTGAGCGGGCGGGCGCCATATACGGGGTCGTACCCCAGGCTGGTGAGCAGGTCTTTGGCCGCGGCAGTCGCGGTGAATCCGTAACCATTCTCCTCAAGTTGTTTGGCGAGCCGGTCGAGCTGCAAGTCGACGATCTGGTGCAGTTCTTCTCGCCCCAGTGGGCGAAATACGATCGTTTCATCAATGCGGTTCAGAAACTCAGGCAGGAAATGCTGCCGCAAAGCCCCGGTGACGGCGGCTTGAATCTCCTGCTCGTTGCCCGACAGGTCCATGATCGCCTGGCTGCCGATATTGGACGTCATGACGACGATGGTATTAGAGAAATTCACGGTGCGGCCGTGGCTGTCTGTCAGCCGGCCGTCGTCAAGCAACTGCAGCAAAATGTTGAATACGTCGCGATGGGCCTTCTCGATTTCGTCGAGCAGCAGCACGCAGTACGGCTGGCGGCGGACCGCCTCGGTCAGCCGGCCGCCTTCATCGTAACCCACGTAACCCGGCGGGGCGCCCACCAGTCGCGACACAGAATGCCGTTCCATGAATTCGCTCATGTCGATGCGAATCATGGCCTTTTCGTCATCGAACAGAAACTCGGCCAGCGCCTTGCACAACTCGGTTTTGCCCACGCCGGTCGGGCCGAGGAAAATGAACGATCCGATCGGGCGGTGGCGGTCTTGCAGTCCTGAACGGGCGCGGCGAACAGCGTTAGCCACCGCGTGCACCGCTTCATTCTGGTTGATCATCCGCTGGTGGATGCCATCTTCCATCTTCAACAGCTTTTCGCGCTCGCCCTGCAACATCCGGGCGACGGGAATGCCCGTCCAGGCGCTGACGACGCGGGCCACGTCTTCTTCGACGACTTCCTCGCGCAGCATGCGCGTGTCGCCGTCGTGCTGAATGTCGGAAAATCGTTGTTCCAGGTCGGCCAGTTCGCGCTCGGCAGCCCGCAACTCCTGCTCCTGGCGATGGGCGGCGATGTAGTCTTCATTGGAATTCGTCTGTTGGGCGCGTTTGAACGCCTGGTCATAGGCACTGCGCAGCCCGTCGATCTTTTCCTTAACGGGTTGCAATTTCGAGAGCGCGCTCTTTTCCGACTGCCATCGCGCTTTGAGGCGGCTTACCTCCTCTTCGCGATCGGCAATCTGCCGACGCAACGCCACCAACCGCTCGCGGCTGTCAGCGTCAGACTCTTGCGCCAGCGCGGTCGCCTCGATTTGCATCCGTGTGAGCTGCCGCGTGGCTTCGTCGATTTCGGCCGGCATCGAGTCGATTTCCATCCGCAGGCGGCTGGCGGCTTCGTCGACCAGATCGATCGCCTTGTCGGGCAGAAACCGGTCGCTGATGTACCGGTCGGAAAGCGTCGCCGCGGCAATCAGGGCCGGGTCAGTAATCTTCACGCCGTGGTGCGTTTCATACCGCTCCTTCAGGCCTCGCAGAATGGAAATCGTGTCTTCGACCGTGGGCTGCTGAACGATGACGGGTTGAAAGCGGCGTTCAAGCGCGGGGTCTTTTTCGATGTGCTTGCGGTATTCATCGAGCGTGGTGGCGCCCACGCAATGCAACTCGCCGCGGGCCAGCGCCGGCTTGAGCAGGTTCGAGGCGTCCATCGCCCCTTCGGCCGCGCCTGCTCCCACGACAGTGTGCAACTCGTCAATGAACAGAACAACGCGCCCGCCCGCCTCGCCGACCTCGCGGAGCACCGCCTTGAGCCGGTCTTCGAATTCACCGCGGTACTTGGCCCCGGCAACCAGCGCGCCCATGTCGAGCGACACGACAGTTTTGTCCTTCAGGTTCTGCGGGACGTCGCCCAGCACGATCCGATGGGCCAAGCCCTCGACAATCGCAGTTTTTCCCACCCCGGCCTCGCCGATCAGCACCGGGTTGTTCTTGCGGCGCCGCGACAGCACCTGGATGACGCGGCGGATTTCGGCGTCGCGGCCAATGACAGGATCGATCTTTCCCTGCCGCGCCAGTTCGACCAGATCGTGCCCATATTTTTGCAGGGCCTGGTATTTGTCTTCGGGGTTTTGATCGACGATCGGCTGCGCCCCGCGCACGGCTTTGAGTGCCTGAAGCACGTCGTTCTGTTCGACGCCATTGAGTTCCAGCAACCGCCGGGCCTGGTCGTCGACCTGGGTGAGCGCTAACAGCAAATGTTCGGTCGAAACGAAGGCGTCCTTCATCTTGGCGGCCAAGTCCTGGGCCGCGTCGAGCACCTTGGCCCCGGCCGCCCCCAGCCCGACATCGCCGCCCGCCCCGGTGACTTTGGGCAAGCGCCCCAGTTCGCCGTCGACCATGCTTTCGATGCGTCCCGGTTGAACACCGATCTTTTGCAGCAGCGGGCGAACGACCCCCTCCTGCTCCTGAAGCAGCGCGGCCAGAAGGTGCAGTGGTTGCAACTGCTGGTGTCCGCGGCTTTCAGCGAGTTGCCGCGCCGCTTGAACCGCCTCTTGAGCCTTGACCGTCAATTTATCGAAATGAAATGCCATGCTGCACCTGGTTTCCCTGGGGCGGGTCGCGGCGGCGCGCCGCCGCGTACGTGAAAAACGCTGCGAATTGCCCGCTGCGCGCAGCCTCACATGACCGCCGCGAGCCCAACACGTCACGGGCCAGACACGAAGTTCCGCGCGGCCAAACCGAGTGGTTGCCGCGCGGCGCCGATCACGTATCGGTCGGCGCGAGGCAGGTCGCCATGCCTGCCTCGCGCAAGGAGAGTTGTGCTTCGAACGTCAGCTCTTCTTTTCAAACTCGGCGTCAATCACGTCATCTTGTGCCGGGCCCGCCGACTCGGCGTGCGGGCCGCCTTCGCCGGCCGGCGCCGCCTGGCCGGCTCGGTCGTACATATGCTTCGACAGTGCGTGCGTCGCCTGTTCCAGTTCGCCGACGGCCTGCTCAATCGCCGCCGCATCGTCGCCTTCGGCTTTTTCCTTCACCTTGGCCATCGCCGCTTCCACCGCCGATTTCGCCCCGGCATCGAGCTTGTCGGCATGCTCCTTGAGCAGTTTTTCCGTCGTGTAAATCAGGCTGTGCGCGTGGTTGCGGGCTTCGGCCAGCTTGCGTTTGCGGGCGTCTTCATCAGCGTGGCTTTCAGCGTCGCGCTGCATCTTTTCGATGGCGTCTTTGCTCAGCCCGCTGGACTGTTCGATCTTGACCGTTTGCTCCTTGCCGGTGCCCAGATCTTTCGCCGACACGTTCAAAATCCCGTTCACATCGAGGTTGAACGACACTTGGATTTGCGGCATGCCCCGCGGCGCCGGGGGAATGCCGTCGAGGTTAAACTGGCCCAGGAGCCGGTTGTCACTCGCCATTTTCCGTTCGCCTTGAAACACGCGCACCGTGACGGCCGTCTGATTGTCGGCGGCGGTCGAAAACGTTTCCTTTTTTTCGGTCGGAATCGTCGTGTTGCGTTCGACGAGCACCGTCATCACGCCCCCTTCGGTTTCGATGCCGAGCGACAGCGGAGTCACGTCGAGCAGCACGACGTCTTTCACCTCGCCGCCGATGATCGCGCCCTGAATCGCGGCGCCGACCGCCACGACTTCATCAGGATTGACCCCCTTGTGCGGCTCCTTGCTGAACATCTTGCGGACGAGTTCCTGAACCTTGGGCACGCGAGTCGAACCGCCAACCAGCACGACTTCATCAATTTGGTCAGGGCGGAGCTTGGCGTCTTTGAGCGCCTTGAGCACCGGTTCACGGCAACGCTCGATGAGATGGTCGGCCAGCTTTTCAAACTCGGCCCGGGTAATCGTCATTTGCAGGTGCTTGGCGCCCGTCGCGTCGGCCGAAATAAACGGCAGATTGATATCGGTCGTTTGCGACGACGACAACTCCTTTTTACCCTTCTCAGCCGCTTCGCGCAGCCGCTGCAGTGCCATGGCGTCTTTACGCAGGTCAATACCCTGCTCAGCTTTGAATTTCGCGGCGATATGGTTGATCAATTCTTCGTCAAAATCGTCACCGCCCAGGTGCGTGTCGCCATTGGTGCTGAGCACCTCGACCACGTCATCGCCCACCTCGAGCACCGAAACGTCAAACGTGCCGCCCCCGAGGTCGAACACGACAATCTTTTCCTCTTTTTTCTTTTCCAGGCCATAGGCCAGCGCGGCGGCGGTCGGTTCGTTGATAATCCGCTCGACGTCCAGCCCCGCGATTTGCCCTGCGTCCTTGGTGGCCTGCCGCTGGGCATCATTAAAATACGCCGGCACGGTAATCACCGCACGGTTCACCTTGTGCCCCAGGTAGCTTTCGGCCGCTTCCTTGAGCTTGCGGAGCACGTGCGCCGAAATCTCGGGCGGAGTGTATTCCTTGCCACCAGCACGCACCTTAACATAGTCGCTGGCTCCACCGACAACTTCATAGGGAACCATTTTCTCTTCCGACGCGACTTCACTGTGCCGCCGACCCATAAATCGCTTGATCGAGTAAATCGTGCGTTTCGGGTTGGTAACCGCCTGCCGCTTGGCGGGGTCGCCGACGAGGATTTCGCTCTTGTCGGTAAACGCCACGACGCTTGGCGTCAGGCGGTTGCCCTCGAGATTGGCGATCACCTTCACTTCGCCCCCCTCCATCACCGCAACGACGGAGTTGGTAGTGCCCAAATCAATTCCAATGATCTTCTCGCCGCGCACGGCCATGGCCAAGTCTCCTGAATGTTCCCCGATTGTTCGGTCGTTCGATACCGCTTGGAAATGCGACCGGGGTCTTGGGTTGAGGTTGTCGTTGAATCGTTCAAAATCCTGCCGAACTCTGACCTTCGACCGGCAAATTGGTTCTCACAATCCTTCAAGCAACTCTTGAGAAAGCAAAGCTTGTGCCGCCTGTCACGACATCCATGAACTTTCCTTAACCGCCGAATTGCATTTGAATTACAATGCCTGCCGACCACGCGATGCTAAATCGGGCATCGGCATTCAGAATGCCATTTTGGCACGAACCTCTCGACAAGTCGGTTCCTGCCATTTTGACACCTCGGCACGCCGGAAAACTGGATTGTGGTGAATCCGGGGCGGGGATATAGTTCCGCCCCCCCTACGCGCCGCCGGTTATGACCCGTTGTGCGTGAGATGTCAATCGACGGTGACCTATGCCTGAGCCGCAGCACCATTCTAACGAGTCTGCATTCAAAAACGATGAAATTGCGGCGTCCCCTTCGATTCCGCATCTTTCTACGGCTGAATCGGATGCTGACTCGGGCGCGACTCGCGACGGCTGGTCGGAAGACGACATTGAGCAGGCGTATCTGAAGGCGCTGCAAATCGAGGAGGATCTCGGTTTTCCCGCGCCCGAACTCGAACCTGGCGGCGAAGGTTGCGACCCTGGGTTGCCACTCCCCGCAGTGCAAACCGACGCGGCGGAAGGCGAACAGCGTCCGACGGATTTGCGGTCTGCCGACAGTGGCCGCGGTCTGGGCGAGGCCCGCGATTTACCGCAGATCGCGGCGGTCGACAATCGAGGCGTATTGACACCACCGTCGATTCCCACCGAAAGCACGAGATTTGAGGGCGAGCCCGCGGCCCGCGACGCTGCTGTGGCTGCCCCACACCTGAAACTTGCCGAAGGGACCACTTGGGACAGTCTTTCGAGCGAAAGCGGTACGCCGCTGACACCCGCGCAGGTCATTGAAGCGGTCCTCTTTGTCGGCGGCGGGCCGCTGACCGCCCGCCGACTCTGTTCGCTGTTGCGTGGAAACTTTGAAAGCGACTTCATCGAGCGCACCATCGATGAATTGAACATGCAGTATTCGGCCGAGGCGCGACCCTACGAGATCCGTCTGGGCGACGGCGGCTACCGGCTGGAACTGCGTGCGGAATACGAGCGGCTGCGCAACCGTGTCTACGGAGCCGGTCCGCGGGAAGTGAAATTGTCGCAGGAAGTTCTCGAAGTTCTCGCCTTGGTCGCGTACAAGCAGCCAATCACCGCCGAGGAAATCGAGTCGCACGGCAAAAAGAATGCGGGCAACGTACTGCGTCAGCTCTTGCGCCGAGAACTGATCGCGATTCAGCGGGGCGAGCACGGCCCCAAGGATGTGCAATATCACACAACCGATCGGTTTCTATCGCTCTTTGGCTTGGGGAATCTGGGTGAATTACCGCAAATTGACGACATCGATCTGAAATAACTCCCACGCTCCTGGCGATAGCCCCCCCTGGGCATTCAACCGCCCGGTTCAGCCAACAGAAAGCTGAAAACCCCGTCCCCCCAATCTCGCCACAAGGCGACCCGCGGCGCTGTCACGGCCGACCGTCGGCGTCAGCCGCTTCATAACCCTCTACAACATAGTAAGTTCTGCATGACGATGCCCCTGACGGCAACCCTGACGCGCCCGCCCGGCAATCAACTGCCCACCCCAGCCAACTGAAAACTCCACCGCCAGTTCGCCACACATCGCCTCACGGCCACGTCACGGCCGACCGTCGGCGTCAGCCGCTTCATAACCCG
>JAJXXL010000345.1 GCA_021781115.1 Planctomycetota bacterium | reverse complement strand
TCCGATCTAGCGCCATGATTGGAAGTTGCAGGATTTCCATCGACTGGATCATGCGCGGAGCCAGCTTCATTTGCTGGCTCAGCTTCATCTGTGTGGAGATACTCAGTTGCATGACCGGTGTTCATTCCCGTGGGTTAAAACGACTGCCGACCCTTCAGGGCGTCGGCCAGCATTTCCTTGTTAGCAAACTCTAGCACGCTTCCTGAGGCAATTCCGCGTGCGAGCCGCGTTATTTTTACCGGCTCGGCGGCCAGCAGGTTCGAAATGAACAGCGCCGTACCGTCGCCTTCGAGGGTAGGGTTGGTTGCCATGACGACTTCACGCACGCCATTCCGGCGAATTCGCCGCATCAGGGGCTCAATCGTAAGTTGTTCAGGGCCAATGCCTTCCAGTGGAGATATGCGTCCTTGCAGGATGTGGTACACGCCTTGAAACACCCCCGCAGCTTCCAGCGAAAGCAGGTCGCGGGGCTGTTCGACCACGCATAGCACCTGCTGATCGCGGCGAGTGTCGGAGCAGATGTCACAAACATCTTGTTCGGTCAGGTTGTAACAGACGGAACAGGCCCGCACCGTTTGTTTGACCAGCCGCACGGCGTCGGCCAGCGCGTAAGCTTCTTCGGGCGAGCACATCAGCACGTGGTGCGCCAGGCGCTCGGCCGATTTTCGCCCGATGCCGGGCAAAGTTTGAAACTGTTCGACAAGGCGGGTCACCGCCGGTCCGTAAGGGTTCACACGCACTCCCCAAGTCGTGGTTGCATCTGCTGTCGCCATTGCCGGTGCGGGGGCCGACCCTCGTTGCGCTGCAATTCACCGCGCGAGTTTCGCCGCAATTTCGGTAATGCTCGAAAGATCCACGTCGGCGACCCCCTGAGCCAGGGTGTCGCCGACCGCCGCTTTGGCCTTTTGAATGGCCGTGTTTGTTGCGGCGACAACGAGGTCTTCCAACAGTTCGCGGTCGCCCGATTTCATCAGCTCGGGATCAATTTTGCAGGACAAGATCTGGTCGAGGCCGTTCACTTCGACAACGACCATGCCGGCGCCCGCATCGCCGGCAACCTTGAGGCGGCCCAACTGGTCTTCGATCTGGGCCAGCGTGTCGCGCAGGCCGCGAGCCTGATTGACCAGGCTCGTCAACCGGCCAAGGGATTTGAACATTCGCGGTTATCCTTGCTGGTTTGTCACCACCGTCGCGCCGAAGACCTGCATCACCCGCTTGACAAAGGAATCGTCGTCGCCACCGGGCTTGCGCCGCCCGGCTACGGCCGGCGCTGCATTCGATTCAACAGTCGCTGTCGCGGCCACCGGGGTTTCCTCGAATTCAATTGTCACCCGCACCGGAAAATCGACGACGCGGCTGACGGCTTGTTCGAGCTTGGCCAGAGATTCTGTGCGGTCAAAATACGTCTTGCTGAAAGCATACACTTTCGGAATCTTCAAGACTAGCTGATTTGGCCCAATAATTGCAGCAGATGCGATATTCTTCGCATGGGATTTGATCATATCATTTAACTCTGAAATCACTTGCGACAGAATCTCTGATTCTCGCCCGGGCACCCATGCCATTGCCACTCGCGGCGGTTCGACATTCGGGATTACGGAATCGCCGGCGAGCGGGGCGGTGGACTCACTTTTTTTTTGAGCGGCGGGCGTGCCCTGAAGTGCCTCCGTTGCCAAGCGTTCGGTCGCTGCGACGGCAACCGGTGCTTGAACCACCCGCGACACCGCCGCTTGGGGTAGCGTGGCGACAGTGGCGTCTGGCAGCTTGCCTGTTTTAAGCTGTTCAATCAAACGCCCCAAACCCTCCAGGTCGGCAAGCAGCGAAATACGCACCAGCGCCAGTTCGATCAGCGGTCGAGCCGAAGTGACTGCTTTCATGCGGCCTTTCGCCTCTGACAGGATTTGCAATGCGGCGACGATCGCATGCAGGCCCCAGGCGGCAGCCTGCTTCGCCAGGCGGGGCCGGCAGTCTTCAGAAACGCTGAGCAGGCCCACTTCGAGCGCACCGGCTGCCAGAATCATCAGATCGCGGTGGTAGTGCACGAGCTGGTCGGCGAGTTCGGCGAGCTGGGCGCCCGATTCGCTTGCCGCATTCAAGAGTTCCAGCGCCCGGCCGCCCTGGCGCGCAATGAGCGCCCCCACGAGTTCGATCAACTGGTCGTCAGGAGCGGTGCCAAGCAGGCGATGCACGTCGGCGGCAACAATGGCATCGCCCCCGAACGCCAGCAATTGATCAAACAGCGACTGGCTGTCGCGCATGGAGCCGGCGGCGCGGCGCGCGACCAGTTCGACGGCCGCCGGGGCGACCTCGACCCCCTCGGCCACGGCAATTTCTGTGAGCCGTTGCATGATGGCCGGCGTGGCGATGACGCCGAAGTCGAACCGCTGGCACCGCGACAAAATCGTGTCGGGCAGTTTTTGTGGTTCCGTGGTGCAGAAGATGAATTTGACGCTGGGCGGCGGCTCTTCGAGCGTTTTCAGCAGCGCATTAAACGCCTCGCGCGTGAGCATGTGCACTTCGTCGATGATGTACACCTTGTAGCGGCTGCGCATCGACTTGACGTTCACGTTGGCGCGCAGCGAACGAATGTCTTCGATGCCGCGATTTGAGGCGCCGTCGATTTCAAGGACATCGACATCGACGCCCACCGAAATCGCCTGGCAGACGTCGCAGGTGTTGCAAGGCTCGCCCGGCACGCCGTTCGGGCAGTTCAGGGATTTGGCCAGAATGCGGGCCATTGAGGTTTTGCCCACGCCCCGCGCCCCCGTGAAC
>JAJXXL010000003.1 GCA_021781115.1 Planctomycetota bacterium | reverse complement strand
GCGTTTTGCAGAACATTCCGCGCGACTGGTCTGAGTTGCTGCAACGGCTGACTACTGAAATCTACGCCCTGCCACGAGAGTAATGAGCGCCCCTTGTCACCGGCCGATCGTCCTCATGGGCGACCATTCAAGGCCGGTGTCGTTCTTGCCCGAGCAACTGACATGAATTCTCCTGGTACGAGCAAACGATCACCAACGCGGATCGACCGCATCCTGGCCCGCGAACTGTTCGACAGCCGCGGCAAACCGACCGTCGAAGTCGAACTGTTCTGTTCCGGAGGCAGCGGGCGGGCGATCGTTCCCAGCGGGGCGAGTACCGGGCAATACGAAGCGTGCGAGCTGCGCGATCACGACGCCCGGCGACTTGGCGGCGCGGGGGTTTCGAGAGCGGTGCAGAATGTCTTGAGCGAAATCTCACCGCGACTTGTCGGGCAGGATGCCGCCGATCAGGCGGAAATTGACCGGGTGCTGTGCGAGCTCGACGGCACGGTGAACAAGACGCGGCTCGGCGCCAACGCGATTCTGGGGGTGTCGCTGGCCGCGGCCCATGCCGCGGCCGCGGCGGCCCACATTTCGCTCGTCGATCATCTGCACCAACTCTGGAAGCCGATTTCGGTGTCGATCGGGCTCGAGAGCCCTGCTGCAAGCCAGCCCACGCTCGGTGCGCCAGGGCTGCCGTTACCGATGGTGAACATGATTTCCGGCGGGTTGCACGCCGGCCAGAACCTCGACTTTCAGGATTTTCTGGCCCTGCCGGTCGGTGCCCCGACATTTCGCCAGGGGTTAGAGTGGATCGTCGACATCTACCATGCACTGGCGACACGGTTGACGGCCGCAGGTTACGAAGGATGCCTGGTGGGAGATGAAGGAGGCTTCGGCCCACGGCTGGGCGATCACGAGCAGGCGATCGAGTTTCTGTTAGCGGCGATTGAGCAAGTTGGGTTGCGCCCGGGCGTCGACGTGTCGCTGGCAATTGACGTGGCCGCCACGCATTTTCATACCGCGGACGGTTATCGCCTGAATTGCCAGCGCGGCGAACTCTGGTCTGCCGGGCAATTGATCGACCTGTTCGACCGCTGGACCCGCCAATACCCGATCGTCAGCCTCGAAGACCCGTTGTCCGACGACGACTGGGACGGCTGGCGCGAAATCACCATGCGACTGGGGGGCCGCGTGCAACTCATTGGCGACGACCTGTTTGTCACGAACGGGGCGCGCTTGCGGCAAGGGGTCGAAAACCGGGTTGCCAACAGCGTGCTGATCAAGCTCAACCAGATCGGCACATTGACCGAAACGTTGACCACGCTGAAAATGGCGTTCGCGGCCGGTTACGCCCCGGTCATTTCGGCGCGCAGCGGTGAAACGGAAGACGTGACGATTGCCGACTTGGCGGTCGCGACCGGGGCCGGGCAAATCAAGATCGGTTCCGTGGCCCGCAGCGAGCGGTTGGCCAAGTACAACCAGTTGCTGCGATTGAGCGAACGCACAGAATGGAACACTTGGTTGGGAAAAGAGTTGTGGCGGTTCCGCTGGAATGGCGCCGGTTGAGTGGGGCTCGGCGACTGCCGGCCAGGACTGATGGAATTCAGGGTTTTCAACCAAGGAAGCTGAACGATGAATAGCTGTTTTGTCGATAAATCCGACTGCGCCCATCACACCATTTTTCCCGGTGTGGAAATTCACACGATGGCAGGCGAGCAGATGATGCTCAGCCTGGTGGAATTTGAGCCGGGGGCGATCGTGGAATGGCACTCGCATCCCCATGAGCAAATGGGAATGGTGCTGGAAGGACGGGCGCAGTTTTTCGTGGGAGACCACGAACAGGTCCTTTCGCCGGGACAAATGTATCGTATACCTGGCGGGGTCGCGCACAAGGTCATTGCACTCGACGCCCCAGTTCGCGCGCTCGACTTTTTCCATCCGATTCGAGACGATTACTTGTGACCGTCGCCTATTGCAAGCAATGCGCTCTGTGGTGTGCGGGCGTGGCCCTCGCCGTGGCCATGCCGGGCTGCCGTTTGCCAGACTTCGTTTCGGCCCGGCTGCCGCACCGCCCGCATCGTGAAACACCGCCCTATAATACGGCGCACTTCGTGTATGAAATGGACGGGCGGTTTCGCACGATTCCTCTCGATGACGACCGGTTGACTCAGGCCGCCTACGAGGCCGGCCCTCTTGTTGGCGACAAGCGGTCGGAGCGCTGGACCGTCGCCCGGCTGACGATTCACTACCCGCATCCCGACGGCGTGCCGAATCTGGCACGCGCCACTCTGCGGCTGTCGGGTCGCCACCGTGACGGCCTGGCGGCCAGCCCGGCTGCGTTGGACGAACCCGGCCTGATCGATGATTCCGATGAAAGTTCGCCGCGGCCTGCACACGTCAGCCCGGCGTGCGACGACGAAATCTGGGTGCTCGACGTGCCCCGCCAGCAGGTCGATGAATTGATCGACGAATTAAAACGAGCCGGCTATTTCACGCCGCAACAGCGAACCCAGCCGGGAACTCAACTCGAAGTGGAGGTCGATCGCGTACACTCTGTGAAAGCATGGACCCCCGAACCCCGGCTGGACGATTTCGTGAGCCGTGTTCGCAACGAGGGTACCTTGATGGGGTTTACGTCCGACCGCCTCGCTGCCGCCAAAAATTGAAGAACGGCGGTCACTCGACCAGAGTGGGTGCACGTCGAATCGACGGGCCCGATTACGCCTGTGCTGCGTGGCCAGACCACGCTCGCAGTTGCCGGGGAAACGGCGGCAATGCGATTTCCGGATCGGCAATTTCGGGGTGCCAGGCTTTTTCCCATTCGAGGCTGTACCAGCCGTCATAGCCAGCCTCCTCGAGTAGCCGCAGGCATTCGCCAATTGGAAACTCGCCTTCGCCAAACAGTACGTAATCGGCCGGGCGGTGGCCGCTCATCAGGGCGCGGGCCTGTTCCTCAGCGGCCGCGGTCGCGGCGGTGTGGGGCAGCATTCGCGGCTTTACGGAATCCTTCCAGTGCGTGTGCCGCACCCACGGTTTGAGTCGCGTCCAGGTCTCGGCCAGCGATTCGCCGAAAAATCGCCAGGGGTGGTGCGTGTCCCAGAGAATGCCGACTTGCGGGTGATCGACCGCGCGCATCAGCGATTCAGCCAGCCGCGAATCGGCGAAGTCGCCGTGTGTTTCGAGCAACAAGTCGACGCCGCATTGTGCCGCATCGTCACCCAGCGTGCGTAGTCCTTCGGCGATCTGCCCGAATGTCAGCCGTCGCGTGGCGGGCTCGGGCGGCAAGGTATCGCCGAACACGCGCACGAACCTCGCCCCCAGTTCCTGTGCCAGGCAGAGATACGCCCGGCCCTCGTGCAATTGGGCCCGGCGCTGGTTTGCATCAGGCGAATCGAACCGCACCGACGAGGCCAGTCCGCAGATTTGCAGGCCAGCGTCGGCCAATTCGCGTTTTGACTTTGGCAGCGCCGGGTTCTGAAACTCGGGTGCCCGCAGGAGGTCAACGTCACCCTGTAACATGCGGATCTCGATGCCGCCATAACCGAACGCGGCGGCGTGTTTGAGCAGTTCCAGCCAGGACCACCCCGGGCACGCCAGGGTTGAAAAAGAAATGTTCATTGTTCGATGGTTGCGAGCGAATCTGGGGTGAGTTTGTCGATTATTCTGGTTTTAACGCCAGGTGTTTGCCCTAACTCATTACTTGCACAGCAGAAACGACGGACAAGTAACAGGGTTTTAATGTTTGCACCGGCTCTGCCGAACCGATCTTATTCAGGGAATGCGCCCATTGTAACGAAATATCGCAACTTGGCACGTTTCACTCATTGCCGAGCCTTGTGGGAGATTACGAATATGCAGTCACGCAAACACACTCGCATTGGCTTGGCGTGGGTTGCCGCCGCCAGCCTGTGGGGTGGGGCGGAAACCGGTTTTGCCGACCCGCCCGCCGAAACCGCCACCCCGGCGGCGTCGCGAACAACGCCTCGACCGGCGACGCTCGACAAGGGGCTGCTGTCGCCCGCGTCGCGGGCCACGACCGCCGCTGCCTCGAATTACTTGCACCAAACCGTCGAAGGCGAGCAGATCGGCAGCGGCGCCGCGGCCGGCGGTGCGAAACCAACGCCGCGTCGACCGTTTGGCAAAGCCTACGACGCCCGCGCAACGCAGCGAGCCCCCAAAGCGACATCGAAAACGACGGCGGCCCAGCCGGCCGAGGGCCAGGTGGCAAAGCGGCGTGAAGCGAAGAGGGAGCCTGAAGAGATTCGGCTCGTATCTTCCGACTCGAGCTCATTCGAAGACCAGCAGGCGGCTGTCGAGGCGGCCTTGAACATCAAGGTCACGCCGATCGACCTGGGAACGGCCCTGCAGTTGGCCGGCGTGCAAAACCAGGAGCTGCTGCTGGCCCGCCAGCGGGTCGTGGCGACGATGGCGCAACGACAATACGCGGCGGCCCAGATCCTGCCCACGATTAACGTGGGCACCAACTACGACGCGCACACCGGCGCGGTGCAACAGGCCAGCGGCAACATCCTGAACGTCAACCGCAGCGCCGTGTACGTTGGCGCCGGTGCGAACGCCGTGGCCGCCGGTTCGGTCAACATTCCGGGAATCGGGTACAACTTGAACGTATCAGAAAGCGTTTACAATTACCTGATCAGCAAGCAGACGGTCGAAGTCGATCAGTTCAACAGCCAGGCCGCCGAGAATGAAGTGCTCCTCAAAGTGGCGCTGGCGTATACTGACCTGCTGCGGGCCGAAGGCGACCGCAGCATTGCCATTCTGGTGCTGATGGACGCCCGCACGGTCGCCGAAGTGACCGACGCCTTTGCAAAGACCGGTTTGGGTCGGCAGGCCGACGCCGACCGGGTTCGAACAGAAGTCGAACGTCGCGGCGCCATCGTGCTCGAAACCGACGCGGTTGCCACGGCCGCCTCGGCGCGCCTCGCGAAGCTTCTGAATCTCGAAGACAACGTGCGGCTGCACGCCACTGAAAACTGGGTCGTCCCCCAACCCGTCGTGCCCGACATGATTCCTCTGCCGGAACTGTTGGCGATCGCGCTCACGAATCGGCCTGAGTTAAAGGCCCGCCAGGCGGCCATCAAGACCGCCATGCTCTCGCTCGACGCCGCCAAAGTCCTGCCTTTTTCACCGCAACTGATCGCCGGGTTCAGCGCCGGCGGTTTCGGGGGCGGCAGCGACCTCGTGGCCGGCTCGTCGACGCCGCGATTCGGCGCGCCGGTTGACCAGTCGCGATTTGGCAACTTCGCCGCGCGGCAGGATACCGACATCATTGCCTACTGGTCGTTGCGGAACATCGGGATCGGCAACAAGGCGCTGATCGACGCCGCGCGCAGCCGGTTGCGGAGCTCTGACCTGGAACAGGTCGTCGTGCTCGACAAGGTTCGCGAAGAGGTGGCCGATGCCTACGTGCGTACGCATTCGCGGTATGCACAAATTCGCCCCCGCGAACGGGGCGTGCGGCAAGGCATGGCGGCCTACAGCGAAGATTTGAAACGCGTGCGAAACAACGAAGGGCTGGCGATTGAAGTGCTCGACAGCATGCGGCTGTTGTACCGCTCGCGCGATGAATACCTGAATGCAATTCTCGATTACAACCAGGCCCAGTTTGAGCTGTACGTGGCGCTCGGCAAGCCGCCCGCCGACGTTTTGGCCCACCCGGTTCCCGAAGGATATGTGCCGCCGGCCGCGCCGCCGCCCGCGAAATGAAATCGTCGGGTTCGACCGTGCGGCCGCATGCGCCCGCGCGGCAGGTCGAACCCGGCCGAGGCGGGCGACCGCCCCCCCGTGCCCTGGCCCCGTTTGTCTTGCCCGTTCAAGTTGCAGAATCCGTTAGTGGAGTGGTTTACAATGCAATTCTCAGGATCAGCACATCGCTGGATCTGCTCATTGGCGGCGCTGGGGGCATTGGGTATTGCCCGTGCAGCGGCCGCCGCGCCGCCCGACGATCAGTCCACGTCTACCACGGCCGCGGCGATCACTGCGGCAAAAAAGCAAAGCGACGCGGCGAAGATCACCCGCTCGGGAAAATCGAAGTTGGCGATTCAGCAGGCCGCTGGCGTCGCCCCCGTTGGCCCGGCGCCAATCGCGCCGGCCATTGCCGAACGCCCCACGGCCAAGCCGGCCCGGGTCGGGGCGGCCACCCCGAGCAGGACGAAGCCTGCCTTGAATGACGCGGGACGCGGCCAAGTCGTGCCAGTTGCGGCGCAAGAGGGCGACGGCAAGGCCCCCAGGTTGATGCTCAAGCCCGGCGGAGAAGCCGACTCGCCCGTGTTCGACGAAATCGACCAGGCCGAAATTGAAAAGCTGCTGACGATTGTTGACAGCCAGGTGACCGACATCGACCTGTACAGCGCGTTAAGCCTGGCGGGGGTGCAAAACCCGCAACTCCTGATCGCCCAGCAGCGAATCGTCGAATCGCTGGCGATGCAGCAACTCGCCGCCGCCCAAATCCTGCCCACGATCAACCTCGGCACGAGCTACGACGCCCACACCGGCGCCTTGCAGCAGTCGAGTGGCAATATCATCAACGTCAACCGCAACGACCTGTTCGTCGGGGCCGGGGCCTACGCGATTGCCGCCGGCACGGTGAACATTCCCGGCGTGATGTGGAACTTGAACGTTTCCGACACGCTGTACAACTACTTGATCAGCAAACAGGTCGTCGAACAAAGCCGGTTCACCAGCCAGGCCGTGCAAAACGAAGTGCTGTTGCGCGTGGCGGTCGCCTACGCCGACCTCGTACGGGCCGAAGGCCGCCGAAGCCTGGCAATCCTGCTGCGCAATGACGCCCGCGAAGTTGTGCGGGTGACCGCCGTATTTGCCAAGGCCGGCCAGGGCCGCGACGCCGACGCCAGCCGCGCCCAAACCGAGTTGACCCGCCGCGAGGCTCAGGTATTCGAGGCACATGGCGAGGTGATGAGCGCCTCGGCGCGGTTGTGCCGGTTGCTGCATCTCGACCCGTCGCTGCGGTTGCACGCGACCGACAACCAGGTCGTGCCGAAATCGGTTGTGCCCGACCCGATTCCCCTGCCCGAGCTGCTGGCGATTGCCGTGCTGCAACGGCCGGAACTCCACGCGCAACAGGCGGCGATCCGGCAGACGCTGTACGCCTTGGACAATGCCCGCATTCTGCCGTTTTCACCCACGGTGTTCATCGGGTTCAGCACGGGCGGCTTCGGCGGCGGCAGCAACCTCGCCAGCGACCCCGCGGGCTCGACTCCGTTTGCCGACGGCTCACCCCGGTTCGGCACGTTGCTCACCCGCACCGATACCGATGTGATGGCCTACTGGTCGCTGCGCAACATGGGCGTGGGCAACAAGGCGCTGATTGACGGCGCGAAAAGTCGGCTGAAGATCGCGAATCTCGATCAGTTGGAAGTCCTTAACACGGTACGGGCCGAAGTCGCCAACGCCTACGCCAAAACGCACGCCCGATACGCCACGATTGAAACCGCTGAAAAATCGGTGCGGGCGAGCATCAAGGCATTTCTCGAAGATCTGAAACGCACGCAAAGCGGCGAGGGCCTGCCGATTGAGGTTCAAGACAGCCTGCGGCTGCTTGGGCGCTCGCGGTACGAATATCTGAATGCGATTCTCGATTACAACACGGCGCACTTCGAGTTGTTCGTGGCCTTAGGCAAACCGCCCGCCGATATGCTCGCGCGGCCTGTGCCAGAAGATTACGTGCCCCCCCCGCTCGCCAAGCCCGAAGACAAGAAACCGTGAGACCGGCCCGTTTCACCGGAACGAACCCACGACTCCCCAGCGACTGAAACCTAAACCCCAAGACCCGCCGCGCGACTCCATTTTCACGCGCGATGCGATGCCTGATGACTGCAAGGATGCCAATCATGAATCACCTCGTCCAACCCGCGGTTTGCAGGAAGCTCGACCCCTTGCCGTGCGCCGCGCCGCGAATGGCGCCGATTGAGGCGGCCCGGCACTCTGTGCGAACGCTCGATTCGCTGCTGCATCGCCTGGCACTGGCCGGGTTGGCCCTGGGGGTTTGTGCGGGCGGGCTGAACGCCGATTCGGGTAACTCGACCGCCGCGACACCGGCAACTTCCGCGGCGAGCATGCACGATGCTTCGCCCGACGATTTGCCCGCATCGCAGTCGGCCCCCCGGCGGCCGCGGTTAATGTTCAAGACCGAATCAGGCGCCGTCACAGATCGGACAACAAAACCTGCCGATGCGCAATGGCAACCCGCCCCAGACGCCGAGTTTTCACCGATTCCGCACGCAGCCCCCAAAACTCGGGCCGTGGCGAGACCTGCTTCGTCGCCGCCCGCCGCCGCCGCGCCGCAACCTCCCGCACAGCCCGCAGCCAGCCCGGCGATTGCCGGGCGACGCGTTCGCTTGCGTGGCCGAATCCAAAAGGTCAGTGCTCAAGCGCCGGCGGCAACTCGCGCCGCAGGCCAAGCCGCCGCCGCGGCGGCGCCGGCATCACGCGGCCCGGTCGTCTCTGCCGGCGCCGAGAATCTTGCTGAAGAAACCGACTTGCCGCCGCGTCAAACGGCGGCCCGGTACGACGATGAACAACCTCAACCGCTGGCGCCGCCCCAGGATGCCGACGATATTCCGCGGCCCGCAGCCCGCCCGCACAAGACGGTCGATGACATTCCCAAGAACCCGTTAGACGACCTGGCGTATGTCAACGTCGTGCCTTTGGCCGCCGAAGAATATGTCATTGACCTGAACAATGCCTTGCAACTGGCCGAAATCAACAACCCGCGGATTGCCGTCGGCCGCGAAGCGATTCGCCTGGCGATGGCGGCCCAGCTTGAGGCGCGGGGCATGTTGCTGCCGACGCTGAATGCCGGCACGATGTACCACCTGCATAGCGGCGCCTTGCAAACGTCGTTCGGCCAGGTCCGAACGCTCAATGAACAGTCGATCTACTTCGGCGGCGGTTCGCGAACCTTGGCGGCTGAAACGATGGCCGTGCCCATGGTGCGCATCTTCGCCAACCTGGGCGACGCGATTTTCGCGCCGCTGGCAGCCACGCGCATGGTGGCCGTTCGCAATTCTGATTCGACGGCGATTGAAAACGCCAACCTGTTGGAGGTGATTGCCCGGTATATGGACCTGCTCGCCGCTGAATCGCGGCTCGAAGCGATACGCCAGTCCGAAGCCGAAATCCAAAGGGTCGTTCAGGCCACGGCCGATTTTGCCCGCACGGGGCTGGGCCGCGACGGCGATTACCAGCGGGCTCGAGCCGACGCCTTGCTGATGCACACCGAAGAGCAGCGGGCGCAGGAAAGCGTGTCGCTGGCCTCGTCAAACCTGGCGCGTGTGCTGAGCCTCGACCCGGCGATCAGGCTGAAAACGGTGGCCACCGGCAACATCGAAATCGTGCAACTCGTCGATCTGGACTACAACCTTGACGACCTCGTCAACCTGGCGCTCGTGGCCCGGCCTGAGGTGACCGCCCGCGGATTTGACATTGCGGCGGCCCAAGCCCGGGTTCAGCAGGAAAAAGCTCGCCCGCTGTTGCCGCTGGTTTCGGTCGGGTACAGCGCCGGCGGATTCGGCGGCGGCAGCAACCGGCAGGACCTGGGCGTACCGTCGTTTTACATGGCCACGAACACCCGCACCGACATCGACGTCTGGTGCTTGTGGACCCTGCAGAACATGGGCGTGGGGAACCTGGCCCTGCAAAAACAGCGGTCGATTGAACGCGACCAGGCCGTCACACAACGTTCGCTGCTGATCAACCAGATCCGCAAGGATGTCACCGAGGCCTTCGCGCTCACCCAGGCCCGCCGGCAACAGGTGGTCCTCGCGCGGCAGCGGATGTTTCCGGCGGTCGAAGGCGTTCGCGAAGAGCTCGAACGGATTCGTGGCAACGAGGGGTTGCCGATCGAAACGTTGAACAGCGTCGAGATCCTGGCGACCGCCCGGCAGGATCTGATCAGCGCCATTGTCGGTTACGACCTGGCGCAGTTCCAGTTGTTTGTGGCGCTGGGGCAGACTCCGGGCGCCTCGTCGCCCGACCCGCGAATCGTCCAGAATGCTGACGCGCCGGCGGCGCCGGGCGCGCCCGCTGTTCCTGGCGCGCCGCCCATGCAAAGGAAGTAGCGCCCGGTTCGGCGCGCCCGTTAATAGTTCAAATCGAACCGGACGCCGTAAATGTCCATGTCGCTGAAGCCGAGTTTTGCGTCCTGCAACATGGCGTGGATGTAATTGAAGTCGATGCGGAAAAATGCGTTCAGGTACCAGTTCACTCCGCAGGTTATGTCGTTCAACCGGTTGCCATTGATGTTGCCGCTGTCGAGGTTGACTTCAGACCAGCGCACGGCGACCTCCCAGGCGCCCATGCCTTTAGGCGTTTTGTCGGTGTCGAGCGGCCCCTTGACGGCCCGCGTTTTCGGGTACATACGTTCGAAGACGCCGGTCGACTTGCGGTACGCGCGGTGCTCGCCCGTCAGAAAGTACGAACCGTACACGTAGCAGCCGGTAAATACGGGCGTGGGGCCGCTGAGTTGCTCGACCGGCGCCGCGAAGAACTCCGATTGCAGCGACAGCGAGCTGTAGATCAGCGAGGCTTCGGCGCCGAACAACTGAAACGCATTGGCGTTCATCACACCCGTATCGACGAATTTGGGGGCGACCGACCCCGTGCCCGAAATCTGGCTGACTTCGGGGGCGGCCTGAAACCGCACGGTGCCGTTGCCCGAGGCGTGGTAACTGTATGACCCGCCCAGGTGCAGCAGGTACGCGTCATCGGTGTCTTCGACATACCACGGCAGGCCGGTCATGCGCACGACTCCCGTCCACCCGGCGTGTGAACTGATGTCGTCGCCATAATTGTCGTCATTGGTGCGAAACGCCCCCAACTGCCACGTCAGCCGCTCGTTTTTCGTGCGATTGCGCATGTCAATGCCCACGCGGCGGCCGCCCACAAACGTGTCGACCGGCAGCGCGCGTTCCATGAATGTCAGGTGCTGGTTAAACCGGTATCGTTCGAGGCTGATCGGCTCGAGAAAGTGCCCGAATCGCACCTGCCCCAGGTACGGAAGCTTGCGAAAGCCAGTCCAGGCGTCGAGTACGGAAGGCCGCCCCGCATAGGCAAAATCAACCTGGATGCGGTACTCGATCGCCTTGTTCAGATCGCCTTCCATGCCGATTCGCAACCGCCGGAAATCGGCGCCGTCTTGAGCCGGCCCCACCGCATCGCGGTTTTGCGTCGATTGTCCATACCAGATGGAATCGGTCTGCACCGCCGCCCGCCAATTGACCGTCGGCCGCGCTTCGGCCGCGTCCTTCGATGCGGCCGA
>JAJXXL010000165.1 GCA_021781115.1 Planctomycetota bacterium | reverse complement strand
TTGCCAGCACTTCGCCGTTGGTGCGGCGAAAAGGGTAATAGGCCCAGGTGACGAGCGCCAACAGCAACGAACTCAACGAACTGTAAATCTGCGTGGGGTGCAGCGGCAGGCTGAACGGGGCGTCGCTGGCGATCAGGCCGCGGGCGATTTCGACATTATAGGGCACGCTGTCGCGGGGAAACGTGATCGCCCAGGGCAAAGTCGAAACGTCGCCGTAGCAACACCCGTTCAGCAGGCAGCCAACGCGACCAAACGCCATTCCGATCAGAACCGACGTAATGAGGATGTCGGCCAGGGCCAGGGCCTCGAGGCCCCGCATTCGGCAAAACAGCCAGTACGCCAAACCGCCCGAAATCATGCCCCCATAAAAGACCAGTCCGCCATCAGGCAGATTGACGAGCGAAACGAGAACTTCCTTCACCCCGCGCCCGGGCACAAAGAATCGTTCGTGGTACTGCACAATAAAAAACAGCCGGGCGCCGACAATGCCCGACATCAGGATCCACATTGCCGCGTCAATGGCCAGGTCACCGTTGTAGCCCAGGTTTTTCAAACGCCGCCCGGCAACCCACGCCGCCGTCGCAAACCCGGCCAGCAGCATGGCGCCGTAGCCGTAAATGTTGATGTGGTCTAACAATCGCGGCGCGGCTTCGATGGCGGCCGCGATGAGAAACCAAATCATCGCATCGCCAAGCGGCCAATGCCGCCGCTTGTCGGCCGGCGTGATTCGGTACCAGTTCCACGCCCAAAACGCACCCAGCAGGCACCAGGCCGCCAGCACCAGCCCCCAGCCCATTACGGGGTAACTGCCAAGCGGCCCCAGGTTCAGCCGTGTGTTGAGTGGAATGGTGATCAGGATTGAGCGCACGGCGGGCACCTGTCAATGAGCAGATTATCAATCAATCGCGTCGTGCCCACGCGAGCGGCGACGATGGCGGCCAGTCGCAGTGGGCAATCGTCGACTTCTTCGAGCGTTTCGGGATCGACGAGCGTGGCATAGTCGGGCTCGACCCGCGGGCTGGCAGCCAGTTCCTTGCGCATCGCCCGGCGGACCAGGGCCAGATCGGTTTCGCCGCCGCCGACCATGCCTGCGGCGACCTGGAGGCAGCGTGACAGCGCCAACGCCGCCGCACGATCTTCGGCCGAGAGATAAACGTTGCGGCTGCTCAGGGCGAGGCCGTCGGCATCGCGAACAATGGGGCACACGCGGATTTCGACGGGCAGGTCGAGGTTGCGGCACATTCGACGAATGATCGCCTGTTGCTGGAAGTCCTTCTGGCCGAAATAGGCGATATCGGGCGTGACAAGGTTCAACAATTTCAAGACCACCGTGGCCACGCCACGAAAGTGACCGGGCCGCGACTTGCCTTCCCAAAGGTTCGACAACCCGGCGACCTCGACAAAGGTGGCATGATCGGCCGGGTACATCGCTGCGACCGGCGGGTGGAATACAAGGTCAACTCCCGCGGCTTCGCATGCGGCCAGATCGCGCGCCAAATCACGCGGATATCGGTGAAAATCTTCGTGCGGGCCGAATTGCGTCGGGTTGACGAAGATCGTGGCCACCACGAACCCGCACTCACTGCGGGCCGCATGCATCAGGCTTTGATGGCCGGCATGCAGGGCGCCCATTGTGGGCGTCAGCCCGATCTTCAGCCCGGAACGGCGTGCAGCCCCGACGGCGTCGCGCAGTGCCTTGGCAGTTTCGACAACAACGACAGGCCGCCGCGACAAGTCAGACGCCGACAAGCCTCACCTCCATCAGGAAACGGCTCCAAATTCAGCGTCTGAATTCTATTCAATCGCCCCATTCGTGACGAGAGGAAAAGCCGCCCCGCCGCGAAAGACCGGCGGCAAACCCGTTCAAGACATCGCCCCCGCGCAAGACATCAATCACAACGGCCCGGGCCGCGGTGCGACCAGTCACAGGAGGAAAAGTCGCGGCATGAGCGACCGCAGTTTTCACCCGCGTCAAAGAATAAAAACAGGAGAGTGGCTCCGCCTCGCCCGTCGCCGGAACGTCGCGCTATGATTGAATCCATTCCGTGCACGCCTCTCAGGCTCGCTGTTCTACCTTTTCTGCGAAAAGAGTCAAGCTTGCCGGACGAATCTTTTCAGAGATTTGCAAACACGATGCCGCAGCCGCAGCGCCTGATCGGCAGCGCCAGGGGCAGGACGGCCGATCGCCCGGTACGGGCACTTCGAATGCACCTGCGTCATTGCCGCCAGACCCGAACCGGCTGGACACGCCAATTCAAAACAGTCGCGGCTTGCCCGACGCTGCGTCACCACCACCGATATCCGGTGGCGAAGGCGGCGAATCGGCGACTGGCGTCTCGGCTGCACTCGACTTCGTCGCGGCCCGCCGTCGAGGAGCCTTTTTTGCTGCGGGCTGACCGGGGGTGTACGTCGCTTCGGCGTCGAATGGCACGGCAACCGGGTTGCCGGCCGCGTCGGTCTTGACCAGTAACTCGATCTTGCGCTCGGCGTCGCCCAGAATCTGGTAGCAGGTGCGCAACAGCCGCACTCCCTCTTCAAACCGCGCGAGCGATTGCTCCAGGCCGCCCCGGCCCGATTCGAGGTCGTCGACGATCTGCTGCAATTGCGTCAGCGAAGTTTCAAACAACGGAACCTGTTCGGCAGAGTCGGCATCGGACATGGAATTGCAGGCAATGTCTGTCGATTGAGGTGGCACATAAACCGTGGCGCTTCAAACCATACGCCCACGATTTTACACATCGTGCAACCGGCAATTGAAGTCGGCCGGAAGAATCGCG
>JAJXXL010000524.1 GCA_021781115.1 Planctomycetota bacterium | reverse complement strand
AATCGTGCCCCGGGCCGTCAATTGGTCGATGACGGCCTGGCTGAATGCCGTCGCATCGAGAGAATTCTCTCCGGCGGCATCGGTCGCTGCGATTTCGATCGGATTCAGCGAGACCCCATTGAAATTTGCCACAATTGCCAGTTGCGGCGTGCGCGGCTGTCGCCAGCGGCGTCAGGACGATCGGGGGTTCGACGGGAATCGCCGTGAATTGACAGGGGCCCTGATTTGTCTGAGCAACGGCAAAGTTCACCGTGATCGTATCCGGCGCAAC
The DNA here is from genome assembly GCA_021781115.1 of Planctomycetota bacterium. Taxonomy (GTDB): domain Bacteria; phylum Planctomycetota; class Planctomycetia; order Planctomycetales; family Planctomycetaceae; genus JAJXXL01. The sequence goes on along the minus strand of JAJXXL010000524.1, from coordinate 2,513 downwards.
GTTCCACAAAGGTTGCGACTTTGCGAAAAACGGAATCTCCAGGTGATCGCTGACGCCGTAAGGCGTGACGACGAGGACGTCAATCGTTCCCGAGTTGCCGACGGGAATGACATTCGAGGGAATTCCAACTTTCATAATCTGCCGGCTGAGCAGCGTCATTTGCGGGCTGGTCGAGGTCGGCAGGATCTCGACCAGCCCGCAATGACGTGCGTTTCATGCACGTTAAAATGATCACCCACGAGAAACAGGTCAGTTTCGACGCCTTCCTTCACGCCCGGCTCGCCGTAATACGCGTCGAACCGGGGTGCCAGATCGGTCACGCCCGAGCCAGCTTTTCGACCGTATGGACTTTGCGAAACGGCCAGTCGGCGGCCACCGCCACCGCAAAGGACATCGCACCCAGGAGCGCGGCCCCGGCGCCGATCGACCCCAGCGTTCCCAGCGATTGCATGAGACTTCGCCCGAATCCTCAACGGCCCGTTCGGCCTGAAAGCGCCCGGCGTTCGCCGGAAGTCTCGTGCACCGGCCTCCCCCAAGGCCTGGACCGGGCCCAGACAGCGGCCAGTGCTCTGGCGACGATGCTGAATTGATCATCGACGGGCGATTCGTCTGAAAATGATGCCTGTACTAGAAATTCCAACGGCAAGGGCTGCACCGACTGTCTTAGACTCCTCAGATTATTCAACCTCACACGCCGGCGTTATCAAGATTCCGGCTTGCGGCCGGCCCGAACGATTTCGGGCGTCCTTGCCGAACGGAGCGCGTCGCTTCGAGAACGACCTGGTTCGGGCAACCGCCTTCCGAGGATACTTGACGCCCAGGGGAGAACCGTTTGTAATCAGTCGCACAATGAATGTGCGCTCAATCTGGCTATTGTTCCCCCGTGAGTGACTTATATGACCATGACGTCGCGTTGTCTGGCGATTGGGCTCGGCTGTGCAATTCTGTTTGTTCAGGGCGTGCAGCCGGCGGTGTCTGAAGAACCGGCGACCATTGCACGGGCCTTTATCGACGGCGTTGGCCCCGGCTGGCGGGCGTTGGGCGAACCCGACTTCGTCAACGTTAATACCGACCCCGACACCTGGACCTGGAAAGAGAACGAGGTGCATTGCACCGGCCGCCCTGTCGGCGTGACCCGCTCACAGAAACCCGTGACGAACTTCGAACTCGTGGCCCACTGGCGGCACCTCAAATCGGGCGGCAACTCGGGCATTTTCGTGTGGGCCAGCGAATCCGCATTGACCGGGCTGAAGCCCAATGCACTGCCCCCCGGCGGCATCGAAGTGCAGGTGCTCGATCATGGCTATGCCGAACAGTACGAAAAATCGACCGGCAAGAAGCCCGACTGGTTCACGACCAATGGCGACGTCTTTCCCGTGGGCACGTCGAAAATGACTCCCTTTCCTCCCGTCGCCCCCGACGGCAAACGCAGTTTTCCGCGGAAGACACTGAGCAAGGGGGTCGGTGAATGGAACCATTATTATGTGCGGGCCATCAATGGCGAAGTGCGGCTGTGGGTGAACGGCGAAGAAGTTTCGGGCGGCACCAATTGCGAACCGCGCACCGGCTACCTGTGCCTCGAATCTGAAGGCGCACCCGTTGAATTCAAAAACCTGCGCATCCGCGAACTGCCGTAACCCGCGCGCCAATGCCGCCGCGCGCGACTGCCCCGCGCGTGAACATGATAACCGCTCGCAGTGCATCGCCGACCGCGTATCCCTTACCTGCCGTATGGGGTGCCCTGGATCCCAGGGCCAGCGCACACGAAGTCGTTGTTCCGGTGAGGATTTTGAGGAAGACGTTTTCGTTCAGCCACAGCGGCGGCGGTTCATGGCCATGTTTATCTGGTTTTTGTGCTGCTTGAACAGCAACAACTGAACCGGTTCCGCCACGCGAAATTCTCGCGCTCGCGTGTCGGCGGGATACGGGATTCGTCTTCCCGGTATGTCAAATCCAGAATCCAGTGACACGAGTTCTCATTGCTCCAATGACTGCGGCCAGGGTCTGCCCAAACTTCGACGCCCAGACGCTGACCGAGTGCAGCGTGCCCAGACCTTTCTTGTGATCATGACTCCGCCGGAGCGTCTTGCCATCGACGGCGAGCAAGCGCTCGTCGGTTTCCAGGAGTTGCCCGGCCGCGGCGTACAGCGACTGCGTCCAGTGCGCGAATGCCGCCTGAAACGCGGTCGGCTTCAACAGCGACAGCACGCGGCGAAACACGTTCTGGCGCGGCACCCCATGCGGCAGGTCGAGCACCTTGCTCAGGAACTCGAATTTCAAACGGCCGCTTCCGCAATCGCCGTGGCACCGCCCGCTCCGGCCCTGACCGCCAGCACGGCGATCACCAGCACGTTGTCCAGCGAATGCAACCGATGGACCGAATCCCGAGGTTCCTCAAGACCGCGAAAGTGCTGCGTCATGTCCTGCACGCTGACCCGAGCCGATTTGGCCGCCACATCCGTTGTCTGCATTTCTCATCCTCCGTGCCTTGTGAATTGCTCCCATCACGCACG
>JAJXXL010000310.1 GCA_021781115.1 Planctomycetota bacterium | reverse complement strand
GCCTGAGAAATCGGCCCGCTGTAGGTCCAGGCGGTTTTTCCCGTCATGGGGTCAAAAAGTTCGATCCGCGTCCCTCCAGCGACGAGGCCGAGGCGGCCGTCATCGAGCAGAGTGGGGTTGGCCAGCCAGGGTTGTTCGGGACCGAGCGACTCGAACAGCACTGCGCCGGTTGCCGCGTCGAGAACGACGATTCGATGCGGGGCCAACAGTTGCACGACGATTCGCTCGTTGCAGCAATGCCACCGCGCCTGAAGCGTGCCGGCGCGGGGTGTGTACGTCCACAATCGGGCGCCGTCGCTGCCGTCAAAACGATGCACACCCCGGGCAGGGTCGAGAATGATTACATCCTGCCCGCAGATTCTGAACGCCGGAGGGGCTGCATTGGCACACCGGCCTTCGATCGTGGCGAGGCCCGAAAACGTCTGGCCCTGTGGGGCAGGGGTTTCCGGACCTCGCCGCATTTTGTCAAAATCTGGCGACACGGCGCCTAAGCTGCGCTCCATGCCGCCGCGCGGCAGACCGGAGGGCGCATCGGCAGCCGCCGCAGCCCGGTCGGGCGTTGGCGCGAACGATCGTTCCCAAACGATCCGCCCCGACGCATAGGTGACGGCACAGAGCGAGCTGCGCCCGCCCAGCATCAACGCGTCGTCGAGGCAGCCAGCCCACAACAGTCGCTCGTTCAACGGCGCTCGCCACGCCGCCCGCCCGGTGCGCAGGTTCAAACCCACTGCGCCGTCATTGCGGACAAGTGCCAGAGAGAGCTCGGCGGATGGCGCGGCGCCGTCGGGAAACACGACACCGTCACTGTGCACGAAGCGGTTTTCCCAGACCGGCGCCCATGGAAACACAGGCGCAACACCCCCGGAATGCTCACTGCGAAATGGTTCCTGCGCGAGGCGGCGGGCAACGAATTCGGCCGCCGGGCGGCGTTCATCGCCATCGGTCACGGTTTCCTGCGGAAATTCCTCGGCCAAAAGCTGCCACCAGCGGCCGGCCGAACGCCAATGCCGCTGTTCCTCTGCCGACCGCGCCAACTCAAGCAATGCGGTTTTGCGCACAGCACCCGCCCCCGGTTCGGCCAGCAGATGCTTGTATATCTGTTGAGCCGCCGCCGGATTTTGCGATCGCCGCTCGACGGCTGCCAACCGCAACGCCGCCGGTTCCGCCACCGCCGCGTTCGGATATCGCTGCAACGCTTCGGCCGCCGCCAGCAAATCGCCGCGTGCGAACGCCTCCTCGAACTGCTGAACGGCCGCAAGCTCAAACGGCGCGTAGATCTGGCGCTGATGCACGGCAATGAGGGCGTTGATCCTGGCACGGGCCAAGCGGGCAGCCGGCGCGGGCGGGCGGCCCGGTTCAGACCACCTCACTCTGCGCAGCGACGGCGAATCAAGGATTTGCTGCCACGCGGCGACAGCCTTCTCGGGGTCCGATTTCTCATGGGCCGTGGCCAGCCCCAGCAGCGCGTCGAGGCGCTGTATATCGCTTCTGGCGACGGCGACCTGCCGCGCGTAGCAGGCAGCGGCCCGCTGCGCGTCGTGAGCGGTCAGGGCCCGCTCGGCCGCCCGTTTTAAGACATGGTACAGCCGTTTTGCCACGAGCTCGGGCAGCGGCAGCCCGTCAATCGTTGCATCGGGGCCGGCCAGTTTCAAGGCCTGCTCGTAGTGGTCGATCGCCAGGTCGAAACGCCCGGCGGATTCTTCGAGGATCGCCCATTGATAATGGGGTTGCGGCGCGTTGGGGCGCAGGATGATCTCATCGCGGTAACGCTGCTGCAACCGCCCGTGATCGCAAAACGCCGCGAGGCGCGTCGTGGCGGCCACGAGCAACATGCCGTTGGCGACGATGAGGTTGCCGCCGCTTTGATGGTGCGGCTGCACGAGGTTGATCCGCCGCCGCAGAGTACCGTCGGCCTGATCAAACACCAGAATCTCTTCGCGCGTGGGCCAATACACGACGTCGGCAGCGAGAATTCCGCGGCCCCAGCCTCGCGCCTCGGGGTCGGTCGAAAATGAGCCGCTGTCGAGCGTGGGCCAAACCATGTTTCCGGTTTCAGCATCCAGCGCCCAGAGTTGATCGCCCGACAAAATCAGCCGTCCCTGGCCCACGCCCAGCAAGGCCCGCGCCCCCCCTTTGAGTTCGCGGCTCCACTTCACGGCGCCGGTATCGGCGTCGAACGCAAACACCCGTCCTGAATCGGTGGGGGCGGCGAACACGACTCCCTCATAGTATAGGCAGGGGTTTGGCCCGTGCGCCTGCCGTTTATTGAACGCCCAGATCTTTTCGGCATCGACATGCGGGTAAACCGCCACCCACCGCAACCCTCCCTGCTGGGCATCGAGCGCGGCGATTGCCCCCAGATTCGTCGTGTAGTACAGCCGGTCTTCAGCCAGCGTCAGCAATTCCTGACGGATTTCATGCACGTCACCACCAAGGATTTCCATGCCGATGCAAACCCGGCGATTCCAAAGCAGCCGGCCCGTGTCGGCGTCGAGGCAGATCACGTTCGCCTGGGGCCGCGGTTTGCCACGGTAAATGGAAACGTACACCCGCCCGTTTCCCGCGATGGGCGAACCTTCGAACGTCCAGTGTCCGCCATCGACTGTGATTTCATCGTCGTCGATCGACCAGACCGCCTTCCCTTCGCCGCGCGCCAGGTCAAGGCACACCAGCGAGCTGTGCCGCCCCTCGAGGCCATTGCCCGGCACGTGCCCCGCTGTGGCCGCACCCAGGCGGGCGTACAGCCGGCCCTGATCGACGGTCAGTGTGAATTGCGGCAACCCGGCGGTCAGCGGGCCTGCATGTTTTTCGGGCGGCAGCGAATAGATCGCCGCATCGGCCGGATCTCCCGCCGGCCAGGCCGGTTTGCCGGTTTGCAGGTCGTAGGCGTATATTGCCGTTTCACTGCCGACAAGCACCATGTTGTTAAAGACGACCGGGTGATAGCTCAAGACCGGCGGAACCGCCATCAAAGCCGGATGATCGCTGCTTTCGGCGCGAACCTCCTTGAGCGGTGCAGTCCATTGCACCGTTCCCACATCGACGGCGACCGGCAACACCTTGTTTCTCGCCGGGTTGCAGGCAAACGTTGAAACGTCGGGGTCTTCGTGCGGAAATTCGCTCGCACGCATCGCGGCCGTCGTGTCGCGCAGAATCTTGAGCAGGTTGCCCGTTTGGCCGGCCAGATCACCGGAGGCTTCGGGAAACTGTTTGGCGAATGCCTGCAATTCGCGGTCGCCGCGGGCGAAGTTTCGTTGCAGGTAACTGCACAAAACCAGGCGTGCCTCGATTTGTGCGGGTTCGACTTGAGCATCAGGATAAACGAGCGCCGTGGGGATTTGCCCCGGTGGCGGCTGGGCCGGGGGCAACAGCATTCGCCAAAAGCCGCGTGCACGCGACAGGTCGCCCCTCTCGAACGCCCATTCACCCAGCAACAGCAGCGCGTCGTCGCCATAACTGCTGACGAATGCGTATTGCAGAATCTTCGCCAGCAGCGCTTCATCGTGTGTTTCGCAGGCTGCCGCGTACCATTGTTTCGCCTGCGGGTCGACCCGCGCACGATAAATCTTCAACCCCTCGGGTGGCAGACTCGCCAGCAGCATGTCGCAATAGGTTTGCACGTTGACGTACCGGCCGGGCGAAGCCGGTACGAGCTTTTCGTTGTGCTGATCGACAATCTGCCGGAGTAAATCGACCGCATCGGACCATTGACCGGCGGCCAGAAAGTCGCGGGCCTGACCGAGTTTTTTGACGGCGTTGCCGTCGGTGTCTAAAAACACCGCCTCGCCACCGCTGATTCGCCCCGGTTGGGCCGCGCCCCCGCGCGCCAACAGCCCGAGCAGCGCAAACGCCGTCAGCCACACGCCGCTGCCCTGCCGAAGAAGACGAAGCATTTCAGAACCTCATTCACATTGCGGCACAATCGTCTTTTCTTGAGCCGCCGGTCCTGCGGCAACCCCATTCGATTATACCGCCGCGAGAGGTCAATGGCACTGGCGAACGCCAAGGACACCGGCGTGGCAGAACGACCTGCCACCAGGCCCGTTCGCCCGTGGCAGGTCAGGCGTTCGCCGATGCCTACGGACGGCGTAAGAAATGCCCCAGTGTAAAGACGGCAATTCCGACCAATGTCAGCGCGGGCATCAGAATCAGCCGCATGCCGAAATTCAACTGAAATACGATCAGCAAGGGCAGCAGCATGAGCACCAGCAGTTGCATCAGCATTCCCAGGTTTTGTCGCATATCCGTCCTGCTGTTTTGCACGCGGCGAAAGCCGTCTTGGAGTCAAACTTCAACGCGCCCTGAATGCGGTCATGCACGGCGGTCGCGCCGAAAGCAGTCGATTCTACGCGAGAGCCGGCGCGAGTTGAACCCTACCCCAAACGGCGATGCTGCCGACGGTATTCGGCGGCGAGCAGGTCATACAGAAACGGCAGCCGCCGGTCGGCGGGCGGCAGCTCGACTTTGAGTCGGGCTGCGATGGGCGGCACCAGTTGGTCAAGAAACGATTGGCGTTGCACGGCGGTCAGTTTTTCCCAGCGTTCGAGGATTTTCTCGACGGCTTCAATATCCTCGCGCCGGGCCCGCTGGAGTGCGGCGTTGTCGAAACGAAATTCCACCTCGGCAGCCGGGCGTTCGGACAGCACCTGCCGCAGGTCGCTGATCGATTCGGGCGAATCGGCTACGACAACCGTTCCGGCGACCATGTCGCCCAAACGCTGAGATCGGGCGGAAACGAGCGGTACGATCCAGAGCGGTGGCAGGTGGTCGACGACGCGAAACAGGCTTCTGATAAAAATGCCGCCTGGTTCGAGTGCAAACCCGTCGAGCCTGACCACACGAATTCCCGACCAGCGCTTGCCGAGCGTCTGGCCCCGCAACAGCAGTTCGCTGCAACCAAAGTAAAAGAAGCTGCCCAGCCCCATCACCAACACACCCAGACCCAGGGCGTACAATTCGGCTTCCGGGTCGCCGCCTGGAGCGCCATTCGATTTATTCATCGCGTCTGCGGCTCGACTGAGAACCTCGCTGGTGAAGACCCCCAACATTGCCAGCACGATGAAAATGACAAAGATCAACGGAATCATTAAGATATTATCGACAAACCAGGCAAGAAAGCGCGTGCCCAGCCCGGCCGGCCGATAAGCCACCCGAATGTTTTCCGGCGTTTCAAACTCGATCTTCGTGCTCATGGGACAAGTATGGGCAACTTCGTCGCGCGGAACAAGCCAGACTGGGACGAGCTCGAACGCCTCGTGGCCAAGGCGAAAAAAAAGCTTCGCCGCATGACGCCCGAGGAACTCAGCCGGCTCGACGTGCTGTACCGCCGCACGACCGTACACCTCGCGCAGGTCGCCACGCGCACGACCGATATGCACCTGCTCGCCTACCTGAACGCCCTGGCGGCGGCGGCCCACAGCCTGATTTATCTGCCGCCGCGGAAGTCGGTTTGGGCGGGCGCCGCCAGTTTTCTGTTCGAAGGCTTCGTGCGGCTCGTTGCGCGAAACTGGAAATTCCATGCCGCGTCGGCGGCGTTGCTCATGGGCGGTGCGCTGTTGGGGTATTTCGCCTCGATGCACGACCCGCTGGCTGCATATGCACTCATGATGCCCGGCGACACGCGCACGCCCGGCGCAACCCCCGAACAACTGCTGGATGTGTTGCACAGCGGTCGCGACGGCGGCCGCGGGGGCAAGTTCGTGTTCGCATCGTTTTTGTTTTCGCACAATCTGAAAGTCGGGCTGATCGCCATGGCTCTCGGCGTACTGGCCGGCGTGCCCACGATCATTCTGGTGCTGTATAACGGCATGATGCTGGGCGCATTCGTGGCGATTCACCACCGGGCTGGCATCGTCGCCGAAGTCTGGGCGTGGATCCTGCCGCACGGCATTCCGGAACTCGGCGCCATCATTCTGTTTGGCGGCGTCGGCCTGATGTTTGCCCAAGCCGTTGTCAGCCCCGGGCGAATGACGCGGTCAGCCGCCTTGAAGCGGGCGGGCGTCGTCGCCAGCCAGACCTGCCTGGGGTCTGGCGCGATGCTCGTGCTGGCCGCGATTGTCGAAAGTTATCTGCGGCAAAGCCACCTTTCGACCGAGGCCCGCCTGGCCTTTGCCGGCGGCATGGCCGCGCTGTTTCTGATGCTGGGCTTGTACGGCGTGCTGCGTGAACGCATGGCTACAGCCGGTTCTGCCGCCGCACCTCGAGAAACCGGTTGATCAACGGAACCGTCAATTGACCGGGTTCGACATCGAGCACCTGCACCCCGCTGCGGTTCAGGGCATGCAGCGCCGCTTCGCGTTCGCGCAGCAGGCGAAAAGCCACCGCCATCTCGGCCCCGGCGCGCAGCGAGACGGCCGGCTTCGAAACGATCTGCCGCAGTTCGGGCGACTGCAATCCGGCAAACAAGACAATGTGGCGGCGGGCGAGCGTTGCCAGCGACGTGCGAAACCGCTGCGTGGTTTCGGCGTCGACAATGTCCGACAGCACGACAATCAGCGCGCGCCGGGTCTGGCGGGCCTGCAATGTTGCAAACATCAGGCCGAAATCCGACTCGCGCCATCGCGACTGAACGTTGTACACGCTGTCGACGATGGTGCGCAAAGCCCGCGGCCCCGACACTGGCGGCAGAAACCCCAGCACGTGGTCGTCGAACAGCGCCGCGCCGCACCGGTCGCCACCTGCCAGCGCGGTGCGGCACAGCATGAGCGCGGCATCGACGGCGCAGTCGAGCTTGCTGCCGCGCCCCGCGTCGGCGCCCATCAGCCGCCCGCAGTCGATGACCAGCATGACATCGCGGTGCCGCTCGATCTTGAAGCGGCGCACGACGGGGGCCCGCCGCCGCGCGGTCGACTTCCAGTCGATGCGCCGCGGGTCGTCGCCCGGCCGAAACTCTGACAGCATTTCAAATTCGGTGCCCGCGCCCACCTGCCGCGCCCGGCTCGCCTTGTCGAGCAGAATCATCTCGGCCTGCGCGTTGTGCCGAAACGTTTCCGAACTGCTGAACCCCTCAGGCAAAACCCGCACTCGGCCCATACAGTCAAACGCCAACTGGGCTTCCAACAGGCCGAACCACCCCGCCAGCCGCACCCACACCGGGCCGAATTGAAACTCGCCCCGTTGCGGAATGCGAAACTCGGCGGCAATCTTAACGCCGCCGCCGCCAGGCAGCACGAACGGCGCAGCATGCCAGGCGGGCACGGCAGCCGCCGGCACTGCGTCGCGCAGCGTGCCCACCCGCGGGCGCCTGCCGGCGTTGCTGATTCGCAGTTCGACACGAAAGGCAACATTGCGGCCGGTCGCCGGGGGCAGTGTGCGTTCGACGCGCACCTGCTGAAAACCGGCCCGCAGGCTGCGGTGGTCGAGTGCGATCAAGACCAGCAACGGCGGCAGAGCCAGCACCGGCAGCCAGGCCGCATTCGGCCAGTAGAACGCCAGGCAGGCCGGCAGGAGCAGTGCGACCGCAATGCAAACCAGTGTGCGGCCCGGACGGATCTTCATCGCGGCACGTCGATCGAATCGAGCAGATCGCGCAAAACCATGTCAGCGGTCAAGCCCTCCAGCTCTGCCGGGGGGCTTAAAACGACCCGGTGGCTGATGACCGGCAAAAACCCGGCCTTGATGTCGTCGGGAATAACAAAATCGCGGCCGGCGAACCGGGCCAGGCTCTTGGCCCCCATGAGCAGCATCAGCCCGGCCCGCGGACTGGCGCCGACCGACAGCGAATCATGCACGCGCGTCGCCTGAATCAGACGGCGGACGTAGCCAATCACCTCTTCGCGAATGTGCGTCTGGCGAATTGTTTCGCGGGCGGAGAGCAGGTCGGCAGCGCCCGCGACGGGCACGACGCGCATTCGCTCGGGGTTCGACAACCCGCCGGTGGCGTGGTGCTCGCGCAGGATCCGTTCTTCATCGGTCGCACCGGGGTAGGCCACGACGATCTTGAACATGAACCGGTCGAGCTGGGCCAGGGGCAGCGGGTACGTACCCTCCTGCTCGACCGGGTTTTGCGTGGCAAACGTGATGAACGGTTCAGGCAACTGGTGCGTTATGCCGTCATAGGTGACGCTCAATTCCTGCATCGCTTCGAGCAGCGCCGATTGCGTGCGGGCCGACGCGCGATTGATCTCGTCGGCCAGCAGAAAATTCGTGAAGATCGGACCGGGGCGAAATTCGAACGCGTGCCGCTCGGTGTGATAAATCGACGAACCCGAAATGTCGATCGGCAGCAGATCCGGCGTCATTTGCACCCGGCGATAGTCGAGGCTGAGAGCCGCAGCGATCGTTCGCACCAGCAGCGTCTTGGCCACACCAGGCGGGCCTTCGAGCAGCACGTGCCCGCTGCTGAACAGGGCCGCCAATGCCAGATCGACTACCTGATCCTGCCCGTAAATGATTTTCGTGATTTCCTGGCGGAGCGCTTCGTACAATTCGGCTAAAGGCAAGTTGTAATCCTCTTGAATAGTTCCAACGCGGCCGACTTCCGCAGCCGCCGAGGTTGCGACAAGGCTTCGTCCACCGCCGCGACTGCCGCCAATAACCGCCGCGCCCGCGGCGGGTCGCGGCGTGCGACCGCGGCCGCGAGTTGTGCGACGTCTTCGCGACCGGGCGGCAGCCGCAGTTCCTCGCGCACGCTGCGCAGCACGCCCGAGCGCAACTCGCCGAGCAGAAACGCCGGGCTCGATTTTCCCCGGCTCAAAAAGCGGGCCATCGCGGCCACGTATTCGCCGATGGTACGCCGTACCGGGGCGGGTTCGTCAAGCGGCGGCCCAAGAAACACCGCCTCGCGCCAGATCCACAGCGCGAGCGCTGCCAGCAGGCACAATGCGGTTGCCGCATAGCCCTGCTGGGTGAAGAGCCACATCGCATTTCCGCGAATTGTGAGCCCGTGATAAAACTCATCGAAGACCACCGGCCGCCCCGGTGCCGCGACCAATGCCACCGCCAGCACACTGTTGTCGGCGTGGGCGATCGCGCGATTTTCGGCGATTTCGGGGCTGGCCACGACAACCAGTTCGCCCCGGCCCCGCCGAAAGGCGGCGACCAGCGTCTGTTCGCGACCCCGCGGATCCGGAAATGTGACCGCGCCGTCGGGCCGATTTTTACCCAGGTCAAGCGTTTGCAGATTTTCTTCAGGAACGTCAATGGACGAGATCGGTGCCTCAGGGCGGGCGAGCGTACCGCGCGCGGTGACGGAAACAAGTCGCGTAGGGCTGACTGAGACGGCGCCGGTGATGATGTCGATCATTTTCTTAAAGCCGACGTCGTGAGTTCGGGCGGCCGGGGGCGATGTCGGCTCTGCCACGTCGGCTGTCTCGCCCCCGGCGGGACCTTCGGCTTCGGCCCTGGAATTCCAATCGAGCGTTTGAATGCCAACCTGCTTCAGCCCCAGTTGGTCGAGCACCGACTTTTCCGGTTCATCGTTGTGGCTCTCGGGGGGCGGGTCGCGCAGCGAAGATTCATCGGGCGGCCCGGGCGCCACGACCACGCGCCCCCCCTGTTCAACCCACCGGGCCAGCGCGTGCAGGTAAGCCGGTTCGGCCCTGACAAGCCCCGCGTGCGGCCTCCAGATTACCAATGTGACGTGGCGGTCGAGTACCGCCGTCGGCGGGCCAAGGCTGCGTTCGACCGGCACACCCAGTTCTGTCAGAGTTTCGAACAGCGCCCGCTGGCCGCGCCCCTGGGTTCCGAACGAGTCGCTCCCCATGCCGCCGCTATCGGGCGGCTTCATCAGTGAAACGCCGGCCCAGGCGATCGACGCCAGGGTCACCACGATCGCGAGCAGCACGAGATTACGTGGGGTGAGCATGGGCCACGTCCTTTGCATGCCGGCTGATGACCGCATGGGCGGCCAGGCAGGCTTCGTAATCTGCCCGGCCGCAGAGACCGCGCCCATACCATTTGGCGTCGATCGTTTCGACAAACAGCTTCAGAGGCTCAAAGATCGGTGCGCCGCGGTACCGCCCCAGGTACTCGCGATTCGTGGCGCCCGCACGCGCGGCGCGTCGTTCTGCGAGGTCGAGCCGCAACAGGCACGCGCGAAACAACAGCCGAACCGCCAGGCTGAAATCGCCGCTCGCAACCGCTGCCGCGACCTGACTTTCGTACGCCGCCGGGTCCCGCGCGGCCCGCGCCGCAGCTTGAAATGCTTTATTTCGCACCGGCTGGCGGAAGATGTTGTAAATCGTGTACCCGATATGTGCCACCAGCGCCAGCAACGCAATGACCAGCCCGATCACCACGATCAATTGCAGCCACGTCGGCAGGCCGTGGAGCGCATTCAGAAACCGCCCGATAACCGTCAATACCCAATCCAGGCCCCGCAGCAACAATTCGAGCAGCGTGGCGCCCGAGTCGGCCTGAGGATCACGCTGGTAATCGGGCCGCGCGATCACCTCGGCCGCCGTGCGGCGAATGGTTTCAGCATCGGGAAGAGGCGGTGCGGCGGGCATCGTGTTCACCGGGTGGCATGTGGGGCGGCGGGGTCACGGCCCGAGCTCATGTTGAATCGTGTCGGCACTCGCTTCGACTCCAACCGATTGAGCCAATAGCGCCAGGTCGAACTGTTCCAGCTTGCACCGGCAGGAGAAATAGAACACGACCGCCGCCGCCGACCAGAGGATTGTCGCGGCAGACTGAATCAATGACGACACGACAATGCGCACGTGCGGTTGGGGAATGTAGCCGGCCCCCGCACCGATCGTTCCACAAATGATGCCCAGCACCAGCGACATGGCGAACAACGTCGCGATGTTGCCCTTCATCAGGTCGCGGCTTCTTTTGAGCGCGGGAAAGCCGGAAATGCCTTCAATTACTACCACCTGCGTCGCCAGGCTGAACCAGAACGCCGCCAGAATGCCCGGCACGATGCACAGCAACATCCCACCCATGATCGCCAAGCCGAGCAGGAACCAGGTTCCAATCAGCCCCAGAATCCGTCGAAAGGCCCGCTGGAATGAACCCGCCACGCTGGCAGACTGACCCAGGTAAAGATTGGCGATGCAATAAACCAGGGCGGCATTCGTGAGCGGAATGACAATATAGGCGCCAATCAAAACCTGTGGAATCAAGAATCTCATGCTCTGCGCAGTCGCGGCCAGGATTTGCTCAGGCGTGGGGTTGGGCGGCAGTTCGGGCGTCACGGCCAATGTGACAAAACCACTGATCAGATTGTAAGGTATCAGCAAGATCGCCGTGACGGCGAGCAACACCCCAAAATGATTCTTCGTCAGTTGGACGGATTGATCGAGAATTCCGCCCAGCCCCAGTTCACGAATCGCGTAACGCATGAACGGCCCTTTCTTGTCAGCCTCAATGTCAGCGACAGCTTGAAGTGCCGCGATCGACAACGCCCAGAACGGCACAGCGCAAACCATGAACTTTTA
>JAJXXL010000306.1 GCA_021781115.1 Planctomycetota bacterium | reverse complement strand
GCCGGGCGCAAGCACCACTGGACAGACAAGCCGGCAGAACAGCGGTCGGCCGTGGTTGGCAACCGCCGCCGCACGCGGGGAGCGCATGGCAAGCCGTTGCAACGTGAACGCAGCGAGAAGGTGGAACGGACGTTTGCGCACGTGTGTGAGACCGGCGGCGCGCGCAGAACCTGACTGTGGGGAATCGAGAAAGTCAAAAACGGTACCTGATGGCGGCGATGGCGCACAACGTGGGCCGGCTCATGCGCGCCCTGTTTGGCAATTTGGCGTTACCGCAGCTTCTCCAGGTCGTCAGTCGTTGCCACCAGATTGCGATCCGCCCGAGCGCGGATCGAATCCACGCGATTTTTGCGCGCCATGGCGTGCCGCGCGCGCCGGCTGCGGCCTGACCCGCGCCGCGGACAAACTGTCAATTTTCAACGGGCTGCTATGAACCGCGGCCGTTGCGGCTGGGACGAAAAGGTTCTGCTCGAAATCCTCACCTGGGACAACGACTGAGTGTGCGCCGGCCCTGGGTCTGACACCGGGGCGTCACCCGGCGGCACGATGGCCCGCACGGTGGTCGACGCTCTTCGTCGCCCGTTGCCGGCCGGTTTTCGGCGGGGGTGCCGGTGCCGGCCGAGAGTTGGGCGGCCCAACCTCTGGGCGAGATTGGCGACAGGCGCGCTGACCGGCGGGGACGCCGGTCAACGGCCACTGCCGGGCGCGGCGGGCATCAGCGCGCGGCCGATGCAGTAGAGACGCTCAGGTCGTCGTCGCACACGACGCGAAACCCGACTTCGTAATTCCGGTAGGAGGGGGCGGCGTAGCCGCGGACTGCACAGCGGCAATTGACAGGCGCGTCGTGCCAGCCGCCGCCGCGGATTACGCGGCCCGGCCCGGTGCTTGGCCCGGTGGGGTCGCTGGCCGGCGACTTTTCGTAAAAGTCTTTGTGGTACCAGTCCTGGCACCATTCCCAGACATTGCCGTGCATGTCACGCAGCCCGAATTTGTTGGCCCGGAACTGACCCACGGGTGCCGTGAAGGCGAATTTGTCGTTGCCGGCAACGAACGGAAACGGGCTGGTGGCATCGGTTGCTTCGCCACGCTCGACTTTCGCCACCGTCGTTGCCGGAAAGCGCGCCTTGGTGGCCTGGTCAGCGACGTTCGCCACGCGCACCAGGCGGTCAGGGTCGTCGCCGCAGCAGTACCGTGACGTGCAGCCGGCGCGGCAGGCGTATTCCCACTCGGCTTCGGTTGGCAGGCGGTAAGTCTTGCCCTCTTTCTGGCTGAGCCATTGGCAAAAGGCGACGGCGTCGTTCCAGGTGACGAACACGGCGGGGTGGTCTTGAGTCACTTCCCAACCGGGCGCCCAAGGGCGAAATGCGGCCGATGTGGTGGGCGAACCATCGGCGGCAATGCCAGCACTGGCGCCTCCGTCGCGCTCGGCCTCAATGCGGTAACCGGCGGCGCGAATGAACGTCAAGTATTCGCGGAGCGTGACTTCATGAACGCCCATGTAAAATGGCCTGGTCAGCCGAACGCGATGCTGCCGGCCTTCGCCTTCGACCCATTCGCGGGGCGTGTTGGGAAACATCATCATCGTCATGGTCGGCGGTTCGTCGGCGCCCATCTGGTATTCGCCGGCGGGAATCTTGACCAATCGCATGCCGATCGAATTCATCGCACTCCGCTCAGCAGCCAGTGCGGCATTTGCCAGGCCGGTGGCAATCAGACATATAATTACGCTTCTATAGAGTGTCATCTTAATCCTCATCTCTTGGAATCGCATCCTCATGACGCTGTTTTATTGATCGCACAGCCTGCATTTCCAACCACCCGCCCCAGGCGTGGGTTCAAGCAGAGTTCGCTGTGTTTGCGGCGTTCTGACGCCGCAAACACAGGGCTGCGCATTAAGAGCGATCTTGTAGTCCACGGCGAGCCACCTCGTTGTAAACGCAAATTCGACACGGTTTGTCGCGTTCCCCGCGAGCCGCCACAGCCTTCGGTCTGACCGACGACCGCGAGCTGAGGCCCGTTGACGGCGGTCGAAAACTAACACGTTCGACCATCAACGGCAATCTGCGTGCCATTACATTTTCCCAAGGCGATTCGGGCGAAAACGGAATCCACAACTCCATAAAAACAAAGGTGTTAAGACTTTAGTCCATTTCAAATTTCAGGGGCGGATCGGCTGGGAGCTTGCATGCAATCCGCGCGAAAAACTGGCGATGCCGCAGGCTTTGCGCCGCGTTTGCGATTGATCTGCGGGCATCGACCGGGTGCGGGGCAGCCGGCGCATCAGTGCGATGCAATATTGAACGCAGTGCACCTTGACCACCACGGCGTCGTCCATTGGAAAAGGCCGCGCGGCGCGCAACAGTATCTCGCCCCCGATAACCGGCGCAAGCCGCACAATCCGATCCGACGTTGCGTTCAGCGGCCGAGCAGCGCGTCGGCGAGCGGCTTGCGCCAGGCGTTCGCATCGCGATCGTAGACACCGAACCCGGCGCCGAATTCCCAATAGGCCCAACTCATGCCCCGCTGCTCGGCGCCGCGGGCGACAGCGCGCGTCCAGCGGGCGCGCGATTCCATATCGGCCACGTGGTACGCCCCGAATTCGCCGAGGAAAATCGGGCGGTGGTGCTTGCTGCTCCAGTCGGCGGCCTTTTGCA
Organism: Planctomycetota bacterium; assembly: GCA_021781115.1. Classification (GTDB taxonomy): domain Bacteria; phylum Planctomycetota; class Planctomycetia; order Planctomycetales; family Planctomycetaceae; genus JAJXXL01. Next base: position 8,760 of record JAJXXL010000306.1, on the reverse strand, counting down.
GGTCACGGTCGAGGGCCGCGGTTTCGGCGGGCGAGCCGGTCCATTGGCGGCCCTTCCACTGCGCGCTGGCGGGGTTCCATTCGGCTCCTTGGTGGGTGAATTCGAACGGGCTGTAGTAGTGAAACGTGGCGATCAGCCAGCGATCGCGATCGGGCAGGGTCAACTTTTCGAGGTGGTCGACGTTATTCCAGGAGCTGGGGCCGATAATCACGATGCGATGCGGGTTGCTTTCGCGGATCGCGCTCAGCACCTGGGGAAAATCGGTCTGCCAGCGGTCATCGTTGAGCTGATCGTGCGGTTCGTTCAGGATTTCAAAAAACAGCCGGTCGCTTTGGCCGCGGTAATGCCGGGCGATCTGCCGCCATAGCGCCGACAGCCGGGGCAGGTTCGCTGCGGGGTGCTTGTCCATTTCGTCGAAATGATGCACGTTGATGATCACGGTCAATTTGTGCGACAGCGCCTGGGCGATCGCCCAATCGACGCGTTCGAAGAATGCCGGTTCGATGTCAAACGGCGCTTCGGTGGCGGCATGGGCCGACCAGCGGATCGGGATTCGCACGGAGTTGAACCCGGCGTTGGCGATTTCCGCGAAGTACTCGGGCTTGAGCGTCAGGCCCCATTCGCCCTCGCGCGGGGCTTCGAGCGCGTTGCCCAGGTTAACGCCCCGCCCCAGCAGCCGGTTGAAACCGTAAGCGTCCATCGGGGCCGACTGCGGCTTGTCGGCCCCCGACGCGATTCCCGCAAGCAACAGGCAGGCGGCCAGCGCCCTCCGACCGGCATAAGTCATGATCGACGAATCCTCAAACGAAGAAAACCACACAGAATCAGCGCGGCAAGTACGGCCGACCGAAAATCGCGCTGCCCCCGTGCCCAGGAAACAATTGCCAGCCATTATACACTGCGGGGTTCGGTCCTGCGCCGCGCCGCCCGCAAAAAAGCGCGGCCCAGCCGGGTTTAACCGCGGCGGCGGTGCAGTAACTGGCGAAACTCGTGCCACGGGCGGGTGTTGGCCACGTCGGCCGCTTCGAGGCCGGCGCGGCGGGCCTGATACACCCCGTATTGCATGACGTCGAAACCGTTGACGCTGTGCGCGTCAGTGCTGATGACCAGTGGAATTCCAAGCGTCTTGGCCGATGCCGCCAGCACGTCGTCGAGGTCGAGCCGGCTGGGGTGGGCGTTGATTTCCATCATAACCCCCTGATCGGCGGCGGCCTTGAGCACGTCCTCCATGTTCGCCGCAACGGGCGGGCGTTTGCCCACGATGCGCGCCGTCGGGTGGCCGATCACAGAGACATAGGGGTTGGCAATCGCGCTCAGCAACCGGCGTGTGACTTGTTCGGCGGGCTGCTTCAACCCGTAGTGCAGCACGGCCACGACCCAATCGGCCTCAGCCAGCACCTCGTCGTCGAGATCGAGCGTGGCGTCTTCGAGAATGTCGCATTCGATGCCGCGCAGCACTTCGATGCCGCTGAAATCGCGGCGAACCTGCTCGATTTCCCGCCAATGGGCCCGCAGGCGGTCGGCATCGAGGCCGTTGGCCATGGTCACCCGTTTGGAATGGTCGGTAATCGCGAAATACTCCAGCCCGCGACGCTGGGCGGCGGCAATCATTTCACGAATCGTGGCCTGGCCGTCGGTGGCCGTCGTGTGCGAATGCAAATCACCGCGGATGTCGGCCAGTTCGATCAAACGGGGCAGCCGCCCCGTTTCGGCGAGTTCCATTTCCCGTTGGCCCTCGCGCAGCTCGGGTGGAATCCACGGCAAGCCAATGGCGGCGTACACGTCGTCTTCGGTATGGCCTGCCACCAGGATGTCATCACGATAGACGCCGTACTCGTTGATCTTCAGCCCCCGCTCGAGGGCCCGCTTGCGCACGAGGATATTATGCTCTTTTGAACCGGTGAAGTATTGCAGGGCGGCTCCGTAGGAAGCATCGGCGACGACCCGCAGGTCCAGTTCCAGCCCCGACTTCAGCCGCACACGCTGCTTGGTGTCGCCGCGGGCCAGCACCTTTTCGACCAGCGCGTGCGCCGCCAGAAAATCCATGGCAGCCGCCGAATCGGCGGCCGTTGCCAGCACATCGAGGTCGCCGATCGTTTCGTTGCGGCGGCGGACGCTGCCGGCGGCCGCGGCCTGGTACACGCCAGGCACGGTCAACAAGCCGGCCACGATTTCATCGGAAACGGCTTTAGCCTCGGCAAGATACACCCGTTCACCTGCCGCGGCCGCAAGTTGCAAGCCTTCGAGGATTGCCTGTGCGGTCTTCTTACCGAACCCCTTGAGGCCGGCCACCGCCCCCGATTCGGCCGCGGCTCGCAACTGGTCGAGGCTGGTGATGGCCAGCTCGTGAAACAGAACCGCCGCCTTCTTGGGCCCCAGCCCCGGGATCCGCAGCATGTCGAGCACGCCTTGCGGAATTTGCGCCCGCAACTCTTCCAACTGCGGCAGGCTGCCCGTCGTGATCAGCGTGGCGGCCTTGTCGGCCAAATCCTGGCCGATGCCGGGCAGCTCCTGCAAGCTCCGCCCGGCGGAGACAATTTCAGCCAGCGGTTCAGGATGATCGGCGAACGTGCGTGCGGCATTTCGATAGGCCCGCACGCGAAACGGGTTGGCGCCCTGAATTTCCAGCCGGTCGGCCAGTTCTTCAAACCACTGCGCGAGCGTTGCGTTTTGCACCGTGGACCCGCCTCAACCGCCGACCGCCTCAGTTGCTCGCGAGCCGGGCGTTACCTGAAACGGGAACCCACTCTGACTTGGGAAAGTCGGCCCGGCGGACGAGGCGGGCGTTACCGAATTGCGGCGCAAGTGGCAGCCGCTCGCGTTGCGCCGCCGGGCGCCACGTGATTTTTTCATCAAGGTTCAACGGCGGGCCGTGGAGCGCCCCGTCGTTTTTGTCTTTGACCTCGGGGGCATCCTTGGCATCAGGCTCGTCAATTTGCGGAGCAGGGCCGACCTTGCTGCGGCGGATCGGTTGGCCGGGATTGCCCAGGTCGACCTCATTGACCGGCGGCTTGAATGCATCGGTTTCGCCAGAGGGCGAAGCCGTTCCTTTCTTTGCGGGTTTGAACCCTGAATCGGTTCCTGTGGCGGCACCCGGCGCAGGCGATTTGTCGATCGGATCCTGAAATGTTTTTTGAGGCGCGGTCTTGGAATCGAACCGGGGGGCGTTGCCACCGGAAATCGGGTCGGGCACGGGCTGCGAATTCACTATTCCTGAATTCAGACCACAGTTGCCGCTCGCACAGCCGGAAGCTCCACACGCCGAACCGCCGCACGCCAGGCCGCACGGGCTGCACGCCGACCGGCAGGGGTTGCACGCCCGCCAGCCGCAAAACGGCCAGATTCCGCGGCAACAGCGGGGCATGCCACACTGCGACACTCCACACTGGGGCACCCCACACTGCGGCGTGCCGCAGGCCGAGCCGGCCACGGGGCCGTACCAAGTGGTCGTGGTCGTCGAGTTTGCGGCGAACGCCGGACCATAATAACTGGAGTATTCCCACGGAAAGAGGCCTGCCTCGGTGGGTGCCGAAACACCCGCCCAGAGTGCCAGGAAACCAGCCAGAATACAAACGGATCTCGCGACCGTACGAACCATGGAGCCACCTTCGGGTTAAGTTGTGCGTACCGCCGGGCCGATCGAATCAGCCGGCCTTCGCCGAATTACCGGAACTATCACCGTTCCGCATCCGTTATTCTATGTAACCCTATCGCCCGGCGGCTGTCAATGATCGGGTTTCGACACCGCAGAAAATCTGGCGGTCGGCAGCGGGGCGCAACGGTCCGGCAAACCTTGCGGTTCAAAACGGGGCGGGCGGGCCGGGCGGCTGTCGCGGCCGGCTCGAAACTATTTCGACGGGGGAACGATCGGCGTGCCATAGGGGATGTCGGGCACGAACTGGTCGAGGGGCGTGATTTCGACGATCTTCCACCCGCTGCGCAGTTGCCGGAGTTCGATGCGCTGTCGCTCGTGGTGGTCGGTAAAAATCCGTTCGAGCACGAGCGTGGCGCCCGCCGGTTCGACGAGCTTCAGGCCCGTCGTGACGTAACCGACCATGCCCCGGTTGCGGTCGGCCGATTCGCCTGAACCGGCACGCAGCCGTTGCGTTTGCAGCGGGCCGTCGAAACAGTCGAGCAGGCGGGGCGTGTCGCCGTCGCGTTCGGCGGCGAGCATGGCGGCGACGAGGTCTTCAGGCCCCTGGGCGCCGCGAGGAGCCGTCAGACGCGGCAGAAAAACCAGGAGCGCCACCACGATCGCGGTCGTCGCCAAGGCCGCCATGCGTTGGTTGCTGTTTGAACTGCGCATGACAGGTTCAGGCGAGCGGCAGGTCAACGGGTTGCCGCGAGGCCGCGCTGCGGGCCACGGCCTCGGTGAACTCCATGTACGCCACGCCCGTGGCGAAGTCGGTGAATTTCACCGTTTCCTGACGGCGAATGGCCCCGATGAATTCGGCTTCGACGCGCCAGCCACCCTGCTTTTCAGGCGGAATCGTGACTTCGCGGAGGTGTTTGTCGCCCGGGCGACCGCACAGCAGGCGCTCTTCAGGGGCGATCAGCAGCTTGATCGTACCGGTGCTGCCGTAGAGATGAATCTGTTTGCCCGGCCCGAACAAGGTCATGCCGCTGAAGTGGTACACGCTGCGCGCGCCGCCGTCGATTTCGGCCAGCACGTTCACCACCTCGGGAACGGTGACGGGAATCAGGCCGGGGCGGTCGGGCGCCGGACGGGTCGCCTCAAAAATCGCCGACTGGGCAAAGACGCGCGTCGGCCGGCCAACCCACCGGGCCACGGTTTCGTGCAGAATTCCGAGGCTGAGCACGTTGTACCCGCTGATCTGGGCATCCTGCCGCCAGTGGAGCAATTTCGTATAATCCCAGAAGGCATCGTCGGCCCCGAGCACGACGACTTCGCGAAGACTTCCCAAATAGTCTTGTTCCAGCAAGTTCTTGACGAAGCGGTCTTGCACCAGTCCGAACGGGCTGGGAACGACCTGCGCCACAAGGTCGGGGCGGCGATTCGCGGCGGCGAGCATTTCGCGGGCTTCGGCCAGGTTGCGGGCCATGCGGGCCTCTGTCAGCACATGCTTGCCGGCCGCCAGGGCGGCGCACGTCGCTTCGCAGTGCAGGTTGGGCCAGGCGCCGATGCACACGGCGTCGATGCCGGGGTCGGCGACGAGCGCTTGCCAGTTGGGAAAGGTGCGGGGGATTTCGAGTTCGTGCGCCGCCCGCGCGGTCGATTCAGGGGTGCGATTGACGACCCCGGCAATTTCGACGCCCGAAATCGCGCGAAACCCCGGAAGATGCCGCAACCGGGTGTTTGCGCCCGCGCCGATGATGCCCACGCGAATGGTTTGCTCTGCCGTCATGCGAATTGTTCCTGCCGCCCCCTTGAGAGTTCGACCCACCGCTGTGATCAACGGCGCCGGCCGGGCAAGCCTGCGAGCCCGAGCCGCAAGCTTTCCGGCGAAAACCGTACCCCGCGATGGGCGGGGCAGAAGGATTTTAACGCCCGCGAATCGCTGCGGCTATGCCGCCACCCGATTTGCCCCAGATGTTGCCGACGGGTTCAGTCGGGCCAAAATCGCGGCGGCGGCATTGGCGGTGGCCCCCGCGGTGGCCACGCGGCTTTTCAACCCGGCCAGTTCAGCGACACGGCGGGCATGCTCGGCAGGGTCGATCAGCCAATGGTGCAACAGGGCGGTCATTTCGAGAATTGTCCCGGAACAATCGCCATAGGGCGCGAATTCGGGCATGATGAGCCGATCGGCGATCAGATTGGGCAGCGAAATGTACTTGCAAATCGCCACCGCCCGGGCGAACCAGTAGAAGATGAACCCCACCCGATACACAACGACGGCGGGCGTCGTGCGGGCCAGCAGTTCCAGGCTGACTGACCCCGAAACCATCAGGCACACTGCAGCCGATTCGATGATTTCCGAAGTACGCCCCACATGCAATTCGACCGGAAGGTTCGGGGCACGGGCCGCGATTTCGGCGGCGCATTGCCGCTTGTGCGCATCCTTGTAACACGCCACCAGGAACCTCGCATCGGGCAACCGGGCCGCCAGGTTTTGCATGACGGCGATCTGTAACGGGAAATTGTGGGCGACTTCGTGATTTCTTGAGCCGGGCAGAATCGCGACGAGCCGCCGCGCCTTTTTGCGCTCGGCAGCCTGCGCCATAAACCGCCCGTCCAAACCGCGTTCGGCCACCTCGTCAAAAAACGGGTGCCCCACGAATTCGGCCGAAACGCCGCGGGCGCGGTACCACGCTTCTTCAAAGGGCAGGCAACACAACACGTGGTCGACGAACCGCCGCATTCGCCCCACACGCCACGGGGCCCAGGCCCAAAGTTGCGGCGGAACGTAATAAATGACAGGGATTTTCAGGTTTCGGGCGGCCCGCGCGATCCACCAGTTAAACCCTGGAAAATCGACCAGAATGACCGCATCAGGCCGGGTGTCGCGCAAATGCTGCCTTGCTTTGCGAACCAGGCGAAAGAACGTCCACAGCAGCGGCACAACCCTGATAAAGCCCATGACCGCCAGGTCGGTCAGCCGGTACAACAGCCGGCAGCCGGCCTGTTCCATCAGGTGCCCGCCGAACGCCGTCATCTGAATGCCCGGTCGCTGACGGCGAAGTTCCGATATCAGCCGGGCGGCGTGCAAATCGCCGCTAGGTTCACCGACGGAAAAAAAAATGTGCATGGTTGCCAAGGATCCGCCGAAGGCCGTGGGGGGTCAATTCTGAATTTGCGGTGACCTGATTACCGGACGTGAGGCATAGTGGTCGCAGGTTTTCGCGGCGCGGTTGAGCCGCGAGGGCCGGTCAGGCGGCCTGGTGTCGGGGTTGGCATGCTTCGCCGTTGACGGCGGCCCACGCGCAACAGGCATTGTCGCCACCCATCGCCCGGCCTTGCGCGGCCCAGGCGTGCCATTGTGCGTGCGGAATCGGGCGTTCGGGAATTCGCAATGCGGCGGCAACATAGCCCCAGCGCGGCTGACGGCCGACAACCCATTTCCAGGCGGCCGGCGTCAGGAGCGAATCGGCAATGTACGAGACCTTGCACTGACCGGGAAACGGGGCAAAGTGCCGGGCAAAACACGAACGCAGGTGCCCGCCCGGCTGATCGGCCCATTGGGGTTCGAACCGGGCGACGAGCACCAGTTCACCCCCCGGACGCACCACGCTCAGCAGGTTGGCTGTCACATGCAAGGCCGCGGCGCCCAGCAGGTCGGCCTGATGCGAAATCAGGCTCCGCGCGACGACGAGGTCGAATTCCTGTTCCGCAAATGGCAGCTTTTCGCCATCGGGTACGCAGGCAAACTGCAGGTGCGGCGCGGCGCGGCGGGCCTGTTCGATGGCGATTTCCGACGCATCGACGCCCGCGGCGTCAATTGCCAATTGATGCAGAAATTGCGTTAAATGCCCACCACCACAGCCGGCGTCGAGCACGCGCGAACCAATGCCCACCCGGCGCGAGCACAACAAGTGCCTCAGCACCCGCCGCGACAAGCCCGGTCGGGGCGGCGACTGGCCAAATACTGTGCGAACAGGAAGCATCCAATCCATGAGCGCCTCCCTGGCGGCACGCCCATTCCTGGCGTGCATGAGACAAACGGGCCGCAACCGCGGGCAGGCCGCGGTTCAACCGGTTCGATATTTGGCCGTTCACCGTCATCCACAGGCGAAAAAGCGGCCAAAACGAGACGTGGGGGAAGGAGTCTACCCCAACCGATCTAATCGGTCAATACGTGCAAAAATTGCATGGTTTTTTGTGTGTTATGATACTTGTCTTCGAACGAACGGACGATGGGAGATTTTGATGCTCGAACTCGAACAGTTGCCCGGTGGCGTGGTGTTGCCCGTCCACGCGCACCCTGGCGCGCGCAAGAACGGGGTGACGGGCGTGCATGCCGGGCGGCTGAAGATTGCCATTGTGCAACCCGCCGAAAAGGGCCGGGCGAATGATGCGCTGGTGCGGGTGCTGGCCGACGCCTTCGGTTGGAAGCCGGCGCAAATTCAACTGCTGTCGGGCGCAACCTCACGTCGCAAGAAGTTTCTCATTGAAGGCGCAACCGCCACCGAAATCCTTGAGCAAATCGCCCGATGGCTCAAGCCCGAAGCTGGCACCGGCTGACGCCGCAATGCGCCGGCCCGGCATTGCGGGCGCTTGTGCCCGTGCCGCCGGGCGCAGCCCCGGCGCACCTCATTTCAGCATCGCCAGCGGGTGCTGGCGATTTTCGAGGGGCAATGAAACCGGCCCCCCGGTGCGATGCGACTCGAACACCGCCATAATCATTTCGATCGTGGCCCGCGCTGCGTACACGTCGCATAAAGGTTGCCGTTGCGCGCCAATGGCCGCCAGCAGATCCTGCACGGCGGCCACGTTGCCGGCGTGCAACCCGCCGGGTTTCAGCGGCTCGGCAACGCCCAGACCGGCAGAAGATACAGCAACCCATTTGGCGCCGCTGCGCCCGGGCGACCAGGACGAATCGGGCAGGAACCATGCCGGTTCGAGGTACCCCGGCAGCACTTCGACAACCCCTTTCGACCCGAAGAGCTGCAGGGCGAATCGCGAAGGCGTGCCGGCCTGCTGGCGATGGCTGGCAAAATACCCGACGACGCCCCCGGCAAAATCAAACCGGGCGTCGACTTGATCGCCCGCCAGTGGCCCCAGGCCTTCTTTGCCTTCGACCACATCGGCTTTCACGACGGGCCGGCCCTGGCTGGCAAGCGTGGCGCAACAGGTTGCGGAGA
>JAJXXL010000414.1 GCA_021781115.1 Planctomycetota bacterium | reverse complement strand
GTTGCGGGCGGGGCTGCCCCCTGCTGCTGTGTTGGCGTGATCGCGTAGCGGCCCGGCATGCCGCCACGGCCGCTCTTACGCTGCTGGCGTTCGTTGCCACGGCTTTCGGCCCGGCAGCGCTGCCTGTGCGCCCTCCTGTTGCTCACCGCGAAAGTAGCCGGCCGGCTGCACGCGACCGCGTGGTTGCGACCGGGGCGGCGGGTAGCCCGGCGTGTTGTTGCAGCCAGCCCGGCCAGAGGCGTTCCTGCGGTTGCCGAACATCGCACGCGACCGGCGGTCGAGGTTGTTGCGCCGCGCCGCATCGCACGGCCACTCGGGCACGCCACGCGCCGGCAGGCAAGGGGCCAGTCGATGCAGGCGGCGTTGCCCTGGTCGTAACCTGCGTCTGCGATAATGCTCCGGCAGGCGATTTCGTTTCCTCGCCCCAGCCGAAAATGGCCGCACCTGTCGTTGGCCTGCCAACCCCGCTGTGCCAGGCGCTTCCGCCGCAGCCCACTGATTTTCTCGTCCTGCCGCTCGCTGACGGCCCTGAAACGCCCCCTCCTCGTTGGTGCGCCGGTTGACCGTCGAACGCGACGGAACTTCAACCATTCTGCGCCATCGTTGCCACGGTCCTCGTGATCGAGGTGCGCCAACCGCATTGAGCGGCCCGCATCACGCGGCAGCAATCTCAACCCGTCGGGATTTCATGCGGTTTGTCGCGCCAACCCGGGAATATGGCCGCCTGCGTTTCTTATCACGCAGCGCCCCCAGTGCCCACGACGCCCGACGGCGCAGAGCCCCAATCACGACGAACGAGAGATTGCGCCGGTTGGCACCTTCAGTTCATGTCATACGCAGGAAAAGCATCATGCCGCGTTCATTCTTTCGCAGGCCGCGCCGCGACTGCGCCGGGTTCACGCTGATCGAACTGCTGGTGGTCATCGCCATCATTGCCGTACTTGTCTCACTGTTGCTGCCGGCCGTGCAACAGGCCCGCGAAGCCGCACGCCGCACGCAATGCCGCAGCAACCTCAAGCAAATCGGCATCGCGCTCAGCAACTACGCTGAACGCACGAACGTCTTTCCACCGGGTTATCTTTCGACCCTGAACGCCGGCGGCGTCGAAACCGGCCCCGGCTGGGGCTGGGCCGCATTTTTGCTGGCCGATCTCGAACAGGCGCCGCTGTTGCAGCAGATCCTGTTCACGCGCGACATCAGCGACCCGGCAAACACAACGCAACGCCGCACGTCGTTGCCCGTGCTGCATTGCGCCTCGGAAGTCTTTGACGGAACCTTTACGGTAGTCGATCAAAGCGGCAACCCGTTGACGAGCGTGGCACAGGCGTCGTATGTCGGCGTCAACGGAAACGGCGGAGTCAGCGGCAACGAGCAAGCCAACGACGGCGCATTTTTGAGAAACATTTCTTTTCGCCCCGCCGATATCGGCGACGGCCTGAGTAACACGTTTTTCATTGGCGAGCGGGCCACCAGCATGTCGTTTTCCTCGTGGACCGGGGCGGTGACCAACGGCGCCACGCCGTCCATTCGCGACCCGAGCCCTGCCGCCTACGAAGATTCGGCCGCGCTCGTTCTGGGCCACTGCGGCCCGCATCTGCCCAATAACCCCGCGGTGACCGACGCCGACGCCCTGTCGAGCTTTCACACCCAGGGTGTACAGTTTCTGTTCGGCGACGGCAGCGTGCATTTCATCAGCAGCGTGATTTCGATGCAGGTGTATGACGCCTTGGCCACGCGGTCTGCAGGAGATGTCGCAGGCAGCTACTGATTGGGTTTTCCCCTGGCGCTCGTCGCCCTGCCGCCTGAGCGTTCGAGTCGTTCCGTCTTTTGGAGACCCGTCGTTTGTCCGAATCGTTTCGCGTTGGCATCACCCGCGATTTTCTCAAACCCGACGGCCAGCCAGGCTTTGGCGACATCGGCCTCGAACTGCTGGGCGCCGCCCCGCATGTTCAATACGAATTCCTGCCCGACGACGGCCCATCGCTGCCGACCAACGTGGCCGCCGATTTCGACGCGCTGCTCGTGCTCGCCCCGCGCGTCGCTGCCCAGACTCTCGATTGCGGCCAGAGGTTGGCCCTCGTCGCCCGATTTGGCGTCGGATACGACAATGTCGATGTTGCCGCCTGCACGCGCAACGGTGTGCTGCTTACTATTACGCCGTCGGGCGTGCGACGGCCGGTGGCGGTTTCGGCGCTGGCCCTGTTGCTGGCTTTGTCGCACAAACTGCTCATCAAAGACCGGCTCACGCGGGCCGGACGCTGGGCTGATAAGCTGCACCACATGGGGTTGGGTTTAACCGGGCGGACCCTGGGGCTGATCGGCCTGGGCAACATCGGCCGCGAAATCCTGCGCGTCGTCGCTCCGCTCGAAATGCGGTGCGTGGCGTGCGACCCGTTCGTTTCGCCTGCCGCAGCCCGGCAGGCGGGCGCTGAACCGGTGACACTTGAAGCGTTGCTGGAACAGGCCGACTTTGTATGCGTATGCTGTGCGCTCACGCCCGAGACACATCACCTGCTCGACGCCGCGCGCCTGGCCCGCATGAAACCCACGGCTTACCTGATCAACGTGGCCCGCGGCCCACTGGTCGATCAAGCGGCGCTGACCCGCGCACTGAGCACCGGCCAACTCGCCGGCGCGGGGCTCGATGTCTTCGAAACCGAACCGGTCGCCCCCGACGACCCGCTGCTGCAGTTGGACAACGTCATCGTTTCGCCGCACGCCCTCTGCTGGACCGACGAATTATTTCGGGGCACCGGCCGCGCGGCCTGTCAAAGCATACTCGACGTTGCGGCCGGCCGCACGCCGCAGGATA
>JAJXXL010000225.1 GCA_021781115.1 Planctomycetota bacterium | reverse complement strand
CCGGGGGGGGGAGGGAAAAGTTGTCGGTTGTCAGTTGCATTGTTGCCGGTGGTGGCACAACGGGCAACTGCGTCAGGAGGTGTCGCAGGGCGAATTCTGAAAACTGACAGCCGGCAATTGAGCTGCTGGCGGTGGCATGCCGGACAACTGCGTCAATTTGTACCCTGATTTGTGCGGCGTCTGAATGTCAGGGGTTGCTTTTTTTGCTGGTTATGTGACGATGACATGCAGCCAATATCCTGAAATTATCATGAAATCCACTTTCTTGGCGAACGTGGTACGGCATTCCGCCGTGACTGCATTCGGTTGTATTGTCAACCCGATGAAGCCCGCCGATTGCTGAATTCGCTGACGCATCGCCCGGCGGATGCCGCTGGCGTGGTTACGTTGCGTGGGCGGTTGAACGTTTGTCAACAACGCAAACCGATGCGTTTGTCAATCAGACGGTGCGAACATGAATCGCGAACTGGTCGTATGGCTGATGTGCAGTTCCGCGGCGTGTAGCGCGATCGGCTGCACACAGCGCGAGGCCGCCCGGGCGATTGCAACCGGAGAAATGTCCGACAAAGACGATCAGCCAGCCACAGGGGTGCGCGAGGCGGGTGAACTCCGACTTTCGGTCGCGGCGCAACGGGCCATTGGCCTGCACGCTGATGAAATCAGCCTCCAGGACGTGGCCGAAGAACTGCGGCTCTTGGGGCGGTTGAACGTCCGCCCGGGTCGCGAATCGACGATCAAGGCGCCAGCCGCCGGCCTGATCCGGCCAATCCCCGGAGCGTCGTGGCCGGAAATTGGCGATCGGGTGGATCAAGGTCATCGTCTGGCCCAGCTCGAAGCGTACGTCTCGCCACTCGAACAGGCGCAACTTGTCATCGCCAAAGAAGAAGCCGACACAATCATCGAACAATCGCAGTTGACGATGCAATTTGCGCGGCAGCAGCTTGACGCGCTGGAAAAAAGTGCGCCCGGTGTTGTGTCCGGCTCGCGGCTGAAAGAATTGCAGGAGACATACGAGAAGGCCCGGGCCGCCGCCGAGCAGTCGCGCGACAAGCTGAAATTCCTGCCACACGAACCGTATCAGGGCAATCTGCGGTTGGGGGCAATCGACCTGACCTGCCCGCACGATGGTCGCGTGACAGCCGTACATATTGGGGCCCGGCAAATGACGGCGGCGGGAGAGCCGTTGTTTACCGTGGCCGACTGGTCGGTTTTGTGGGTCAGGGTGCCGGTGTTTCCCGCCGATGCCGAGCGCGTATTGCACGACGAGCCGGCGTCGATCGTTTCGTCGCGTACGAGCGCACATACGCTGTTGAAACCAGCACCCGGCGGGCTGCCGACGACACCTGATCAATACGCCGTCGACCTGTATTTTGAGTTAGCCAACCCGCGGGGGCAGTTTATGCCGGGTCAAGCGGTTACGGTCGCCCTGCCCACGACAAAATCACAGTCGCGGCTGGTTGTGGCAACCAGCGCCTTGATGTGGGATTCGGCTGGTTCGGCGTGGTTGTTCGTGCGTACCGGCCCGGAAACGTTTTGCCGCCGCAAGATTGAAGTCGGCAGCCGCGTTTCGGGCGGTGTTGTCATCGCCCGCGGGCTGCAACCGGGCGAGCAGGTTGTAACGGTCGGCGCCGCGGCTCTGTACGGCGAAGAGTTCAAGGGCGAGATCCCCATGAACGACGATGATTGAATGTTGCAATATCGTGCGGGTTCCGGCCGGGCCGTGCCCGCGGCTTCAGGCGACCACTCATGCTCACGGCGCTCGTTCGTTTCTCGTTGCAATACCGGTTCGTCGTCCTGCCGCTGGCGTGCCTTCTGGTCGGATGTGGAATTGTGGCCGTGCAAGACGCCCCGTGGGACGTCTTTCCTGAGTTCGCGCCGCCGCAGCTTGTCATTCAGACTGAAGCCCCGGGCCGATCGACCGGTGAAGTCGAGCGCCTCGTCACCACGCCAGTCGAATCGGCGTTGGGCAGCGTTACGGGCCTCGTGACGTTGCGATCGGCGTCGGCGGCGGGGCTGTCGGTCGTGACGGCGATTTTCAGCGACGGCGTCAATTTGCTCGACGCCCGGCAACTCGTGGGTGAAAGACTCGCTGAAATGGCAGGGCAACTTCCGGCGGGAGTCGGTCCGCCCCGGCTGACACCTCTGAAATCGGCGACAAGCAAGTTGCTGACGTTCGGTTTAACGTCAGAGGGCGCCTTGTCGCTGATGGAATTGCGAACGCTCGCCGACTGGTCGTTTCGCCCCCGTTTGCAAGCCGTTCCCGGCGTGGCGCAGATCGAAATCTTTGGAGGCGAGGTACGGGAATATCAGGTTCTGGTCACTCCCGACCGGTTGCAGCAGTACAACGTGTCTCTCGACCAGGTTGTTGCCACGGCCCGTGCGGCGACCGGTTTCGGCGGCGCGGGTTACGTTGAAACGGCCAACCAGCGACTGCCCATTCGGCAGCAGACGCGTATTGAATCCGCCGCCGATATTGCCGCGGCGCCGATACAGCTTCAGGGGGGGGCCGTGCTTTCGCTCGGGCAAGTGGCCGACGTTGCCATCGGGTCGGCGGCCAGAGTGGGCGCGGCGGCGGTCAACGGCCGGCAGGGTGTGCTGATCACCGTGCACAAACAGCCCGGCGCAAATACGCTGGAAGTGACCGCGGCAGTCCAGGCGGTTCTGGCCGCATTGCAACCGGCTTTGCCCCCCGGGGTCACCGTGCACGCCAACCTGTTCCGGCAGGCGAATTTTCTGGATCGGGCGATCGGCAACCTGACTTCGGCGATCTGGCTGGGCTGCCTGCTCGTGGCGCTGGTGCTTGTGGCCTTTCTGTTTCAATGGCGAACCGTGTTTATCAGCCTGACGGCCATTCCGTTGTCGTTGCTGGGTGCGATCCTCGTATTGCGCGGGTTCGGCGCTTCTCTCAACGCGATGACGCTTGGGGGCCTGGCCGTTGCCGTGGGTGAACTGGTCGACGACGCGATTGTCGATGTCGAGAATGTCCTCCGCCGGCTGCGGGCGAGCCGGCAAAACCCGCTGCGGCCATCGGCGTTTCAGGTGGTTCTCGACGCGTCGCTCGAAGTCCGCGGCGCGGTGGTGTACGCCAGCTTCATCGTGATGCTCGTCTTTTTGCCGGTGTTCTTTCTCGACGGCGTGGCAGGAAAATTCTTTCGTCCGCTGGCGGCCGCGTATGTGATTTCCATCGTCGTGTCGTTGCTGGTGGCCCTGACCGTCACCCCGGCTCTGTGCCTGTTGCTTTTGCGGGCTGAGGCCAGCCACGAAACCCGCGAACCGCCGATCACCCGCTGGTGCCGGGCGGTGTATGTGCGATTGCTGCCCCCGGTTCTAGCGCGACCGCGCACGACCATGACCGCGGCGACATTGGTTCTGGCGGCGTCTCTGGCCGCGGTTCCCTTTCTGGGCGGCGAATTTCTGCCCGATTTTCACGAGTCGAATTTTGTCGTCTGGATGGTCGGGCGGCCCGACGGGTCGCTGACGGAATCGTTGCGGGCGGGCGGGCGGGTGACAGAGCGGTTGTTGCAAATTGACGGTGTGGCTGCCACGGCCCAACAAGTGGGGCGAGCCGAGCTATCAGAGGATACGTGGGGCCCCAACATGAGCGAAATCTGGATTTCGCTCGAACCACGCGCGACCGACGCAAAAGTGCTGGAGGAAGTTCGGCGAGCGCTCGCGGATCTGCCGGGTTTCCTGTTTCAAACGAAGCAGTTTCTCCGTGAACGGATCGATGAAGTGCTGGGGGGCGCCGCGGCCGACGTGGTCATCCGCCTGCGCGGCCCCGACCTCGACCGGCTCAGGGAGCAGGCCCAGCGCATCGCGGGCACGGTGGCTGCAGTGCCTGGCGTTGCCGATTTGCAAATCGAACAACAGGTAAACGTCCCACAAATCGAGTTGACCGTGCTGCCACGAAATGCGGCCCGATATGGTTTGACCGCCGGCGATGTGCACCAGGCGTTGCAGACGCTGTTGCAAGGAACCCGGGTCGGCCAGGTGTTTGAAGCGGACCGCGCTTACGACATTGTCGTTCGCGCCGACCCGAAAATCTGCCAAGACCCCCTGCAACTCGCGCGGTTGACGCTCAACGCGCCTGCGGGTCGGCAAATTCCTCTCAGTGAAGTTGCCACGCTCGAAATGGCCGCCAGCCCGAATGTCGTCAATCATGAAGGCGGGGGACGGCGGCTGCTGGTAACTCTCAACGCGCGCCACCGCGATGTGGCCAGCCTCGTCGCCGAGATTCAGCGCCGGCTCTCTGAGAGCATGACCGACCTGCCCACGGGCTATTTTCTCGAATTTGCCGGCGAGCACGCCGCCCGCGCCGCCGCTGCCCGCCGCCTCGCGTTGCTCGCAGGCGTCGCGCTTGTCGGCGTGTTTTTGCTGTTGTACCTCGATTTTCAAGCGGTACGGCCAGCACTGATTGTCATGCTCAGCGTGCCCTTGGCTTGCGTCGGCGGTGTGGCCGCCGCGGCGTGCGGTGGTGGCAGTCTTTCGCTGGGCTCGCTCGTGGGGTTTGTGACCGTATTTGGGATTGCCGTTCGCAACGGCATTTTGCTGGTCAGCCATTTTCGGCACTTGCAGCAGGTCGATCAGGTTCCATTTTCTCGCGAGATGATCGTGCGCGGCGCGGGTGAGCGGTTGCCGGCCGTGTTGATGACCGCCACGGCGACTGCACTCGCATTGCTGCCGCTCGTCGTTTACGGCGACCTGCCCGGCCGCGAAATTGAATACCCCATGGCCCTCATCATCCTGGGGGGGCTGACCTCGTCGACCTGCCTGACGCTGTTCGTGTTGCCGGTCGCCTACGAATGGCTGGCACGGCCGACTCTGCCCGCGCCCATTGCCTGACAGTCCTCCGCCGCCGCAAATTGTCACCAATCGTGCGGCGTCTGCCGGCTTGATTGCGCCGGTACCGAGGTTGCTGCCCTTGAATCCGCGGCATCTTGCCGGGCTTGTCAACGCCTGTCTTGAGCGGTTAATTTCGATGATCGATCATTCGTGCGACACGCAATGCGCATTCCTGATCAGGCCGCTTCTGCGGTCACTCAATTGCCGTCGGCACCTGAGGTTTCGAAATTCGCTGAATTCACCCGTTTTTGAAAGTTCCTGTTCGATGCCGGATTTCGCTGAACCTGTTCCAACGCACGGCGGCGCAACCTTTCGTTATCGATGCGTGCTCGCCGCACTCGCCGCACTCGCCGCACTCATTGTCATTGACGGACGGACGGCCACCGCAGCCGAAATGCCGCGGGCGCGACGGGCGACGCCGGCCCGGTGGATCGCGCAGGAAAAGGCGGCGGCGTGTTGCGTCGAAGGCAACCTGGCGCACGGCAAACCCACTCGCGCCAGCAGCGAAGAGTCGGGCAAGAACAATTTCGCTCGGGGCGCGGTCGATGGCAACCTGCAAACCCGCTGGTGCGCGGCCAGTGCCGAGCCGGGTCAATGGTGGCTGGTCGATCTCGAACAGCCCGCCGCGGTGCGGTCGCTGCGCATTCAATGGGAATCGCCGACGACCGCGTACCGCTTCAAGATCGAAGCCTCGTCCGATGCCGAATCGTGGCAGACACTCGTCGATCAATCCTCCAACAAAAAGGCAAACGGCATTTCCGCCCACGAAATCGCCGCCACGCCGGCCCGGTACCTGCGCGTCACGTTCGCCGGCTCGAACACCGGTGGATGGGGCAGTTTTTGGGAATTCGAAGCGTACTCCGGCAAACTGCCTGAGCTGCCCAAGATTCTTCGCACGCCCGAAAAGACCTCGCCGGCGCCCACACTGGCCGATGTGCACGCGCCCGATGGCTTTGACGTTACCCTGTTCGGCGTCCCGCCCGAAGTGAACTACCCCGTTTGCCTGGCAGCAGCCGCAACGGGCGAATTGTTCGTCGGCGTTGATGAACAGGGGTCGCTGGGCAAGGAGCCCGGTCGCGGAAAGGTGCTGCGCTGCATCGATGAAGATGGCGACGGGCGGGCCGACAAGATCAATACCTTCGCAAAACTGGATCACCCGCGGGGCCTGATCTACGATGACGGCACACTGTGGGTGCTGCATCCCCCGTTCCTGAGTGTTTTTTTTGATGATGATCGCGACGGCGTCGCCGATCGCTCAAAGGTGCTCATTTCGGGCATCAGCACCGACCAGGTCGCCCAGCGCGGCGCCGACCACACGACCAACGGCATCCGCATGGGCATCGACGGTTGGATTTACATCGCCGTGGGCGATTTCGGGTTCAATGCGGCCAAGGCAGCCGATGGCACGGCTTTGGCACGGCGCGGGGGAGGCGTTGTGCGGGTGCGGCCCGACGGCGGCGAAATGGAAATCTTCGCTTGGGGAACACGCAATATTCTCGACGTGGGGATCGACCCCTCTCTGAATTTTTTCACGCGCGACAACACCAATGACGGAGGCGGCTGGAATGTGCGCGTGAGCCAGATCTTTCAATCGGCCGAGTACGGGTATCCGTCGCTGTACCTGAACTTCGCTGATGAAATCATGCCCCCGCTGGCCGATTACGGTGGGGGCTCGGGGTGCGGCGTCCTGTACTTTCAGGACGTTCGCTGGCCCGAACCGTTCGCGAATGGGTTTTACTCGTGCGACTGGGGCCGAAGCGAAGTCTACCGCCACAACCCGGCGCCGCGCGGCCCGACTTTCGCGCCGCATCAGGAGGTGTTCCTCAAAATTCCGCGGCCGACCGACATCGACGTTGATGGTTCGGGGCGAATGTATGTCAGCAGTTGGAAAAATGGTGAGTTCAACTACCGCGGCCCCGATGTGGGTTTTGTGGCCCGGGTGACGCCGAAGAATTTCACCGCCCCGCCCTGCCCCAATTTGAAAACAGCCGCCGATGCCGAACTCATGCAGCATCTGACGGCCAAAAGCGCCGTTCTGCGCCTGGCGAGTCAGCGTGAACTGTTGCGCCGCGGGCCCGCCGTTTCACGAACCGCCGCACTCGAATCCCTGGCGTCCAATGCCCGCGAACCACTGTATGGCCGGGTCGCCGCGATCTTCACCCTCAAGCAGCTCGACGGCGCTGCGGCCAACCCGCCGCTATTGAAACTGGCGGCCGATCGCGCTGTTCGTGAGTTCGCACTGCGGGCGGTGACTGACCGCAATGGTCAATGGCACGATCTGCCCATCGCTCCGTTCGTCGAAGCCCTGCGTGACGCCGACCCGCGCGTGCAGGCCCAGGCGCTCGTCAGCCTGGGCCGTTTGGGCAACCGGGCCGCGGCCGATGCCATTTTGCCGCTGACGCGGCGCAGTCCAGAATTGCCACTGCCCACGGCGGAACCGCTGCACGCTCAGGCCGACCCGGGGCGTGTCCTGCCGCACCTGGCGGTTCGGGCGCTTGTCGCAATGAACGCGGTCGAGGCGTGTGTGGCAGCTCTCGACGGCCCCTGGCGCGGGGGCGCCCTGTGGGCTCTGCGCCAGATGCATGATGAACGGGCGGTCGACGGACTGATCGCGCACCTGGCGCGCACACGCGACCCGGCGCGACGCGAAGAACTGCTGACAACACTGATCCGGCTGTATCATCGCGAGGGCGACTACACCAAGAGCGACTGGTGGGGGACGCGCCCCGACAATTCCGGACCCTATTACGATCGCCAGACATGGAGCCAAAGTGAACGCATCGCACAAACCCTGAAGAATGCGGCACACGATGCCGACCCGTCCGCCAAGGCAAACCTGCAAAAGCAACTGGCCCGGCACAAGGTTGCAATTGCCGGGCTGACCGTACTCGCAGCCGCCTCCCCGCTTCAGGAGCCGCAAACCCCGATTGTTCTGCCGCAAGTCGACGCGGACGACCCAAGCCTGATTGGCAACCTGCCGGCCGATCGCGCGGTTGCTGAAGCGTTGCAGACCGCAGGCGACGCGCTACGCGGCCAGGCCCTGTTTGCCCGGCAATCGTGTACGACCTGCCACACGTATGCCAACGGCCAACTTCCCAAGGGGCCGCACCTGGTTGATATTGGCAAACGCTACAAGCGGCAGGAACTGCTGGAATCCGTGCTCAAACCAAGTGCCAAAATTGCCCAGGGGTTTGATACCTGGGTATTCGTCACCGAGAGCGGAAAAGTGTTTACCGGGTTTGTCGTGACCGAAAGCGCCGAAATGGTCGAAATTCGCCAGACGAACGGCCTGGCGGTCGAGCTTCGCCAAGCGGAAATTGAAGAGCGAAAGAAACAGGATCAGTCGATGATGCCCGTCGGTCTGGTCAACAACCTGAAACCGGCGCAACTCGCCGATCTGATCGCCTACCTCGAATCCCTCCATTAAGTTACTGCCTGTTTTGTCGCAATTTCACGCACTTCGCCCGCTGGGAAATGCTGAAAACAATGGCCCAGCGATGATTTTATGGAAATTTACTTGACAAATTGAGGGCAACGGTTGTAGTGTGGTCCAATATAAACAAACTTTAATGTTTTGGGGGTTGATCGTACAGTTCGTTCGTTGACACAGCCGAATTGAACACGGATGACTGTTCACGCACCCCGTGTAACTCAGAAGTTAGACCAAACTTGGGCCTGACCCGCCTGCTGAAGCCTGCCAAGCCGCCGACATTCCGCTGAAAACCGCAGCTCCTGCTGCCCCGCGCCCGCCTGCCAGCAACTCGTACTGTGTAACCAGAACTGTTCTGGTTGCAATTGAAAATGCGCCTCCCACGACTATCGGCATACTCTTTGTTACTTCTCAATGGAGCGATGCAAGCATGGACAAAACGACCAACAACATTTCGGGAACATGCAATCCAGCTCATTTTGAGCGGGTTTCTCGCCGCGGGTTTTTGACGGTTGGTGCGTTGGCGGGGGTTGGCAGCCTGACGTTGGCCGACCTGTTGCGTGTGCGCGAAGCTCGTGCTGAACAAAAGAATTACGCCCATTTTGAAGCCACCGCCAAGTCGGTGATACACATTTACCTGCCTGGCGGCATGGCCCACCAGGAATCATTCGACCCCAAACCGTTCGCCCCCATTGAATACCGGGGTGAAATGAAGCAAATCAAAACGAAGATCGACGGTGAATTGTTTGGCGAAACGTTGCCGCGCACGGCTGCGGTGGCAGATAAGCTGGCAATCATCCGCTCGATGACGCATGGCGAAGCGGCCCATGAACGGGGTACGCACAATATGTATACCGGGTACCGCCCCAGCCCGGCGCTCGAATTCCCCAGCATCGGCTGCGTCGTCAGCCATGAGTACGGGCCGCGCAACAATCTGCCGCCCTATGTTTGCATTCCGAGTATGCCCAATGTCTATGCGGGCACGGGCTACCTCAGCTCGGCATTTTCGCCGTTCAGCCTGGGCAGCGACCCGGCGAACGGCGGGTTCAAGGTGCGCGACCTGGACCTCCCGAATGGCATCGACGATTCACGATTTGCCACCCGCCGCAACATGCTGACCGCGGTCAATGACCATTTTGCTAAAAAGGAAAAGGCCGACGGCCTGACGGCCATGGACACCTTCTACGAACGGGCCTATAGCCTGATCAGTTCGCCGCAAGCCCGCGAGGCGTTTAACATTGAAGCCGAAACTCCGGCGATTCGCGACGAATACGGGCGAAACACAGCGGGCGCACGAATGCTGCTGGCCCGGCGGTTGGTGGCCGCGGGCGTGCGCATGGTCAACCTGACCTACGGCGGGTGGGACATGCACACCGGCATCGTGGGCGGGTTCCGCAACCAGATGCCCGCGTTCGATCAGGCGTATTCGGCATTGATCAACGACCTTGATCGCACCGGCCTGCTCAAGGAAACGCTGGTCATGATTTCTTCTGAATTCGGACGGACCCCCAAAATCAACCAGACTGCCGGCCGCGATCACTGGCCGAAGGTGTTCAGCGTCGTACTCGCCGGCGGGGGAATCAAGCCGGGTCTGGTTTACGGTTCGTCGAATTCGACGGCCTCTGAACCCGAAGAAAATGCGATCGGCCCCGAAGACCTGTTCACCACGATCTACCACTGCATGGGCATCGTGGCCGACAAGGAACTGATGGCGCCCGGCGACCGCCCGATCGAAATCATCGACGGCGGCAAAGTGCGCAAAGACCTGCTGGCCTGATCGGCCCCCTGCCTTCAATCGCAGCCAGGACGGCTGCCTAAAATTCACGGCGGCTCGGCCGCAGCGCCGGTCGCCGTGAAAACCTGCCTGGGTAGTTGAACGCCATCGGCTCGCGACCCGGTTCGGCCTTGGCCGCCGGTCACGCCTGCCCGATGAGCGATCGTTTCTCACCACTCTACTTTTCGGACGAGTACGCCATGAGCGCCCGAACATCTTCACTCCTGCGAACAACGGGGTCAGCCGCCGTTTGGATTTTCGCGGTTATCGCGAGTGTGGCACAGGCCGCTTCGCCGAATTTGGCGGGGGTGTCGCCGCGCGGGGCACAACGCGGCACCGAAGTTCAAGTTACGTTTTCCGGTGAACGGCTCGACGACGCCCAGGAGGTGCTGTTCTACGAGCCGGGCATTGAGACGACGAAGCTCGAAGTTGCCGATCCGAAAACGGTCAAGGTGTCATTCAAGATTGCGCCCGATTGCGCGCTCGGCAGCCACCGCGTTCGACTCCGCACGGCCACCGGCATCAGCGAATTGCGGCCATTCTTCGTGGGGGCCCTGCCCGATGTCGCCGAAAAAGAGCCGAATAGTCAGTTTTCTGCACCGCAGGAAATTCCGATGAATGTCACCGTAAGCGGCGTAGTCGACAATGAAGATGTCGACTATTACTCCGTCGAGGCGAAAAAGGGCGACCGGATCACGGCCGAAGTCGAAGCGATTCGACTGGGAATCACGATGTTCGACGTGTATGTGGCGATCATGAACCCAGCCCGGTTCGAACTGTCGTCGAGCGATGACAACGCCCTGGTCTGGCAAGACGGAATCGCCGCGATCGTCGCCCCAGAGGACGGCAAGTACATCATTCAGGTGCGCGACAGCGCCTACGGCGGCAATGGGGCGTCGTTGTACCGCGTGCATATCGGCAATTTTCCACGCCCGCTGGCAACGCTTCCAGCCGGTGGCAAGTTGGGCGAACAAACGCCGGTGAAATTCCTCGGCGACGTCGCGGGTGAAAAAGCCGAGACCATACAATTGCCGACGTTCGCGGCGGCGGAGTTTGGGTTGTTCGCCCAGGAGCCGCAGGGAATCGCCCCTTCGCCCAACCGTTTCCGTCTGTCAGAATTCGGCAACGCCATCGAGCAGGAACCGAACGACACGCATGACAATGCGGCCCGGTTCGCACCTCCCTTGGCGCTCAATGGCGTGATCGGTGTCCCCGGCGATTCAGACAATTGGCGTTTTACCGCCAAAAAGGGCGAGACGTACGATGTTCACGTCCACGCACGCAGTGTGCGGTCGCCGCTCGACCCGGTTCTGTCGATCAGCAATGCTGGCAACAACGTCATCGCCGCGAACGATGACAGTGGTGGCCCCGATAGTTTTCTGCGCTTTACAGCGC
>JAJXXL010000157.1 GCA_021781115.1 Planctomycetota bacterium | reverse complement strand
ATAGCGATCACGAGCAGGGGCGACTGCTTCGCGGTCCTTACCTTCTGGTTGCAGACACGGAGGGTATGGCCAAGCCGATCGTCTTGAGTCGGGCCCAGCGACAAATCCCTGCCAGTTCCCTGAAACCCGGCATTTGTACAACGATTCGTCATCAAAACGTCGGTGCGATTGATCGTCGCGTCGTTCAGCGCGCCTTGGTTGGCAATCGGCGCGAGTGGCTCACATTACCACGTGCGGCAGCCTGCGCGTTGGTCTTGGGGGGGTGGGCTAATCTTCGAGTTAGATTGGCTACGGATCGTAGCCAAGATCTTGCCGAAAGCCTGTGCAAGTTGAAACTGGTGCCGTGTCAATCGGCCAGAAGCGTGGCCAGGAGTTCTTCGAGCGTGTCGTCGCGGTTGGGCGTTTTGGTTTTCATGTCGCCGGTCAGGCCAAGGTTGGGGTCTTTGTTTTCGGCGTGCAGCATGTCGAGCACGGCGTGGTATTCCTTCTTTTCGGCAACTCGGTCGCCTCGCGAGTGCGCCTGCAGTGCGCGGCGGAGTCGTGCCTGGTACGGTTTGATCTGTTCGCTTTCGCTGCCGTAAAACTCAGCGATTTTCTGGCGGGCGAGCGCCTTGGCCTGTTCGTTTCCCGAAAAGGGGTTGACGTCGGCAAACAGCAGCAGCAACGAGAAACCAATGCTCAGGCCCAGAGCAACAAGCATCAGGCCCTGGTTACCGCCGCGCGCCGCCGCGGCCTGGTCTTTGTGGGGTCGGTCGCCCTCTTCCAGCGCGAGTTCGGGTAGGTGGCCGTCGTCGCCGAGTTTGACACGCGGTTCCCCCGAGGCGTCGGTGATGAATCGAGCCACACGCCCGGTTTTTTTTTCAACTCGTGCCGGCGATGCGGCGCGGCGCACGCCGGATCCTTCGCCGTCATCCTCGGAGGCATGAGTTGCCACGGGCAGCGGCGTCGGCCGCGCACCACCGGCCGGTTTGGCGGCCGGCCGCGGAGCCGGCGGCGTGGGGAGATCGGCGGGCGGTGGCGCGGCGGCGAGCTCTTCGGGCGTGGGGTCGGGGCAGTCGAACTGAATTGCCGTCCGGCGGGTCACCTGAATGCTCGCCTGCGGCGGTAGCCAGACCCATTGTTCGGGGGGGATTCTGTTTCCCTCGACTTCAATGCCATCGGGCGCCGGCGTGCAAATCGCATAGCGCCCGTTGCGGCAAACGATGCTGGCGTGGTGGTCTTCGGCCTGAGGATCAGAGAGCACGATCTGGTTGCCGGCGGCCTTGCCCAGATGGACCAGGTCTTCGACAATTTCAAACGTTTTGCCCCGATCAGGGCCGGTGTTCACAATGAGTTTTGCCCGCGCGGACATCGTCTGTAGGAATCCTTGCTGCCGGCCGTGCCGGGGTTCATGCGCAACGCGCCGCACGTGGCGCAACAAATCTGCATCGCTCGTGCGCGGCTTGCCGGCTGTCGCCAGGGCTTGCCGGTGTTGCGGCAGACTACACGACGAGCGTCATCGTACCAGCCGACGGCCTTCGCGACCAGAACCGTGCGGCGGCATTTTCAGGTTGGGCGCACGGCGGGCGAATAGCCGACGTGCGCCCCGGCGGGTTACATGATGTCAGAGTATAAAAAGCCAAGAATGAACGGGCCCAGAATAATGATGACGGTCGAGGCCATGATCAGCACGGCGGGGAGCAGCATTTTGGGCCCCGCTTCGCCGGCGATCGTTTCGGCGCGCTGCGTACGCTTGATTCGCAGCACATCGGCCTGAGTGCGAAACAGGCGTGCCAGCGGCGTGCCCAGTTGCTCGCATTGAATGATCGACCCGACGATGCTGGTGATTTCATCGTCACTGAGCCGATCGCGCATCGACTCGAGTGCAGTGATCCGCCCCTTGCCCATGTTGATTTCGGCCAGCACACGCCCGAATTCCTGTCCGACAGCGTGCGCTCCGAACTGGTTCACGGCGTCTTGCAAGGCATGCAGAAACGTCGAGCCGGCCTCCATGAGCAGGGTCAGCAGGTCGAGCAGGTATGGCATGCGGCGTTTGATTTGCGCCAGCCGCCGAAACGCCCTCCCCGCCAGCCGCCGCCGCAGCAGCCAGGCGGTGATCACCGTCAGAAACGCGGCCATCACAACGCCCGGGCCGCCCATCATTTGCAGGCAGCCGTACACATAGCCGGGCGCCAGCAGCAGCGCAATGATTTCGAGCTTTGCGAGGTATTCTTCGGGCGTCCAGAACCGGGGCAGGCCGGCCGCCTGAAGCTCGCGGCTGACCGCCGGCAGCGTGTCGCGAAACGCACCACGGTTGAAGCGGGCCAGCCATTGCAGCAACGGCTGCAGTGCCCGGTACAACAGATCGGTGTTGCGAAGTTCGTTGATGCGATTCACATCGTAGCGCCAGGCCGCGTCTTGTTCGAGGTCGGCGCTGGCCAGCGATTCGAACACGGTCCGAATCAGAAAAAAAACTGCCGCCGCCGTTGCCGCGCTGGCGACGATCGGCAGGAGTTCAATGGGCGGCGAGTCGGCGAAGACGGGCGGCACGGTTAAATCTCCGAATTCAAGATGGCACGGGCCCACACGTACGACACGACGTTCAATGTCAGCGAGGCGCACAACATGATCTGGCCGGGCACGGTCGTGAACAGCCGCTCGGTGTTGTCGGGGTCGATGATGAAGTAATACACGGCAAGCACGGCGAACGGGGCCAGCGCCATGTACACCGCCGACGTTCGGGCCGATGCCGTTTCTGACAGAATCTTGCGTTCCAGCCGTTGCAGTTCGAGAACCGAATGGGCAATGCGCTCGACGGTTTCATTCAACCTTCCGCCGCTTTCGCGGCTGGCCTGCATGGCTGCGGCGAACAAGGCAAAGTTTTCGCTTTTGAGCCGGGCGCGGGCTTCATCGAGGCAGCGATCGAGCGGCTTGCCCATTTGATATTCGCCCACGATTTGCTGAAATTCTTCGCGAATCGGGCGGGGACATTGCTCGGCCAGGATTTCGAGCGATTGCCCCAGCGACAGCCCGGCCTTAATGGCGCTCGACAGCGCGACCATGGCGTCGGCCAACTGGTCTTCAATTTTCAGCCGCCGCCGCTCGGCCATTCGCCGAATCAGGTACCACGGGCCGCAAATCATCAGGGCCGAAAACATCACGCCGAAAATGGGCGACCGCAGGCCAATTGACAGGCCCAAAAAGGTTGCGGCCAGGGCAATGATCCACGCGGTCAGGTATTTGCCCAGGTTTTTCGTGTTGACCCGCAACCGGCGCAGCTTGTCGCGCAGGTCGCGTTCGATGAACTCCAACCCGGCGTGGTAGTAGCCGCCACCGGCCCAGAATGCCAGGGCGCAACTGAGTCCAAAACAGGCGGTGGCGACAGTTCCGAGATTCATAGTCAGTTGTCAGTTACCGGTTGTCCATTGTCAGTGAGACGCTGGCAACGGACGACTCTTCCTCATTCTGGGGTGCGTGTGGCGACGGCGCTGCGGGTACCGTCGGCGGCGCCAAACAGGAATTCGAGTTGCAACAGGTTTTTGTGAATCAGCGATTCGACGAACGAGGGCAAATACCCGGTGGGATGCAGCATCTGGGCGTCGCGGAAGTTGTAGATATCGCGAATAATAATCTGGTTTGTTTCGGGGTCAATTCCAGCCACTTCCGAGATCTGCGTCACCCGCCGCTTGCCGCCGGCCGAACGCGTGATTTGCACGACCAGATCGATCGCCGACGTGATTTGCCGGTGAATCGACAGCACGGGCAGGTCTACCGCCATCAGCACGAGCACTTCCAGGCGCTTGATGACCTCGTCGGAACTATTGGCGTGTACGGTGGTCATTGAGCCGTCGTGGCCCGTGTTCATGGCCTGCAGCATGTCGATCGCTTCGGCAGCGCGGCATTCGCCGACGATGATGCGGTCGGGCCGCATGCGCAGGGCGTTTTTCACGAGGTCGCGAATGGTGTAGGCCCCGGCGCCTTCGACGTTGGCCTGTTTGGTTTCGAGGGTGACGACGTGGTCCTGGTGCAACTGGAGTTCGGTGGTGTCTTCAATCGTGATGATGCGTTCTTTTTGCGGAATGAAACTCGACAACACGTTGAGCATTGTCGTCTTGCCGGTACCCGTCCCCCCGCTGACGAGAATGTTTTTGTGGTCGATCACGCAGGCCCGCAGAAACATGGCCGCCGAAGGCGTGATGCTGCCCATTTCGATCAGGTCGTCCATCGTGTAGCGATGCGCAGGAAACTTGCGAATCGTCAGGCATGGGCCGCGCACCGCCAGCGGGGGGATGATCGCGTTCACCCGCGAACCGTCGGGCAGGCGGGCGTCGACCAGCGGTTGGCTCTTGTCGATGCGGCGGCCAACCTGGGCCACGATGCGTTCAATGATCGACTCGGTGACCTTGTCGGAAATGAACCGCCGGCCCGAAAGTTCAAGCACGCCGTCGCGCTCGACGAAGATCTGGTCGCTGCGAACGACCATGATCTCGGTGATCGTCGGCGCGCGGAGCAGGTCTTGCAGCGGGCCGAACCCGAATGCTGTGTCTTTCAGGTCTTTCTTGAGTGACCGCAGGATCAGGTACCGCCGCAGTTCGTTGTGCAGGTAGGCTCTGATCAGCGGCAGCACTGCGCCAAAGCTGCCTTCGACTTTTTGAATCTGGCTGCTCAAGTCGGGCAGGTTTTGCAGTTCGAGCCGCTCGCGGGTCAGTTGCAACAGGTCGTGCAATTCGGCCTCGCGCTCGGGAACAAGCGTGGCCGGAATGTCAAACTCGTTGTGCGTCAGCGCTGCGAAACGGTCGAGATCGGCTTGCCCCCGCTCCATGATCAACTGGTTGATCAGGTGGTCGCGCAGCGTCAGCCCGGTGATTTCCTCAAGCAGCGCTTCGTTTTCCGGGCCGAACAGGTTCAGCTCGCGGCAAATGTCTTCAATGTTGTTTTCCAGCAGCAAAATGCTGTCGGCGTTGCCAATGCGATTGCTTTCGAGTTCATACAGATCGAGCCGCTCCAGCAGCTTGCGGTGGATCCGCAATTCGAGTTCGGCCATGATCGTGCGCAAATGCGCTTCGAGCTGCGCCTGGCTGATGACCGCCGCGGCCTCGGCCTCGAACGTCAGTGTGAACGGCCAGATCCGCACCCGTTGGCCGGGCGTAAACTCGATGGTTTCGCCGCCCAAGACTTCAGCCTCGCCCACCAGGCAGCCGTTGATCCCTACGTTTTCGAGTTGCAGCCTGCCGTTTTCCTGCCGCACAATCGCGTGACGTTTTGACACCAGCGGGCTTTGCAGCACAATGGTGTTCGACGGGTCGCGCCCAATATGAATCACCGAGTCGGTAATTTCGACCATCGACCGCCGACTGTCGTGAACCTTGTTGTACCAGACCTTCATGGCAGTGGGATCCTGCACCGCCGTCGCGGCAAATGACCGTGCGGGCGGCGCGGGGCGACCGCGGCGCGGCGGCTCAGCAGGCCCCAGGCCTCCTTTGTGAATTCAACAGCGCTCTTGCGCATTACTTCTCGACCAATCATTTCGGCTTTCCTTCGCCGGGGTGCAGCAACACCTGAACCTGTTGGAAATTGGTAATTCGCAGAATATCCGACAGCTTTTGCCCCAGGGGGTCAAGCGCCCCCTTGTCGACCTTGACGGCCACCGCCATGACATTTTCCTGAACAACCGCTGCGCCCGACGCCTTTTGAACGTCGTAGGTGCCCAGCCGGTCGCCCAGGGCCAGGATCCGAAACGGTCCCAGAATTTCAGACGGCCCCGGCGCGGCGTTGGGCGCCTCGCCGGCCGCCGGTTGGGGAAACACGCCGCCATAGTTCGGAACGACAAATGACACCAGGTCGCCCGCAGCCACCAGCGCGGGAACGAACGACCGCGTGTCGACCGGTATCCACATGACGCGCTCATTGTCGCGAAGGAGTTTTTTAATGTCTCGCTGCGGCAACGTCCGCAGATCCTGCCTCAGGATCAATTCGCCCGGCAGGTAACTCCTTGAGGCGGGCGTGCCCACGACGGTTTCCTTGATATCCCACCGGTAGGCCACTTTTTCGAGGTTACCCAGGCTCGATCGCGGAATGGCGACGGAAATCAGATCGGTTTCCTTGAATTTGTCGCCGGGGTTGATTTCGACGTCGTCGGCAATGCCGATGAACTGAATCTTTTCCATGTCGTGCGACTTTTGCTGCAAATACAGCCAATTGCACAGCGCCCCCACGATTGCCAGCGCCCCGGCAATTGCCAACCCGCTTGCACCCTTCATTCGGTTCCTCGTTTCTGTGAATTCGCTTCCGCCGCGGCCAGGCTCAGCAACCCCGTCCAGCCGCCGCGCGCGTCTGATCCAAATTGTACGTCGGCCGTCCAGCGGAGGGTACCGGGCGGCGAAAGGTATTTCGACATGGCGCCGCCCGCGGCGGCGTTCCAGGGCGACAACCGCGCCCACCGGCGATCGGCAAACCAGGCATCGTAGAAACCGATCGCGTCTTGGACGGGCTCCGTTCCCTGAATGCCGACCAGCACCCCGCCATCGGGGCCGCGCAGTGCCAGGATTTTTCGGCTCAAGGGTGGCAGCGGAAGCGTGGGCGAATCAGGCGATTTCACCCCGCTCGTCGAAATGCGTTGAAATGTGTACAACAGCCAGCCGGTTTCCGACATCGGCAACACGAGGCTCCAGCAGGCGATCCGCCGCACCGCGCCCGCCCGCCCCGTGCCCGACGTTTGGCCGTGCTCGCCCGGCGGGCCTGCCCAGCCTACTCCCACCGCCATGTCGAACTGACCCCGGGCTTCGAACAACTGCCACACGCCCGGTTTTTCATCGACGGGCGCCAGGCCCTGCGTTTCGGCGAGCAGCGTCGATTCTGCCGCGTCGGGGGTGCCCGTGGGAGTGGCGGCGGCATCAGTACCCGCCCGGCACACGGCCCGCATTGCGGCCAAGGCGACCTCGTGGCTTCCGGCAAACGTTTGGCGTGTGAACGAAAATGGCTGGCTGCCAAATTCGAGCGTCATTGGCGCGCCGTCGCCCGGCAGACTGCTGGGCGGGGCGGCTAACTCTGCCGCGGCGTCACGGGCGTCGGCGCCCCACCACCGCAGCACCTGCCGACCGAAGGTCAGGCTGGCCGCCAGCACCAGGGCCACGGCAATCAGGTCGGTGGTCCGCCGCAGGATCTGCCGCGACACGCCCGCCAGCCCTGCGCGCGGCCCGGGCCCGGGCGCCATTGCGCCTGGTGGCGAAATCGGAGGCGGTGTGATCGTTGGCCTGGGGCTGTGGTGAGGCATCAGGAGCGGTGCGGCGATTGCGAACGAAGTGATTCGGGCCAAGCGAAATCGCGGTTTGAGTTCGGCGTTTGCCGGCGGCGCGGCCGCCGGTTCGTGTGTCAATTCAGCGATGCGATAAAGGCATTGAGCTGGTCGATGATTTCCTGCACGCCGGGCGGCGCAGGCGCCGGGGGCGCGGGCAACAGTGATTGGTAATATTGCAGGTACGCTTGGGCCAGGTTCTGCGGCACCCCCCCGCGGCCGCCCCCTTGCGGCCCCTGAATGCGGTTGACAAGATCCCGGATCAGCGTATTTTGCACCTCGGCCCGATCGAGGGTGCACCCGCCGACGGTGGGGTAGAAATTCCGGTTGTTCAGGGTGGGGTCGCGATCGAGCGGAAATAGCCCGGGGTTTTCGCGGCCCTGAATCATTTTCATGGCCGCCTCGCGAAACAATTGCGCCAGATCCGGAACCTGGGCCGTCAAATCATCAGGATACAACACCAACGTGCGGCGCGTCATGTTGCCGTTGTACCCCCACGGGATCGGCATCGTGCCAAATTGCCATGCGCCGTCGAGTAGCGGATGGGCCAGGTTGAATGTGACCGGGCCCAGGTTGGGCAGCAGTGGCAGCGGCACGCTGATGTACGACGTGCCCCGCCTTGAACCGCGCGTCATGTCCAGCCGGTGGTTGAGATCGACATTCAGTGCAAATGACCCATTGGGCGACGCGAGTTGCGGCCCCCGCGCGACCGTGTATTGCGCGTACTGGTCAGTGGGAAAGATCGGCTGCGGTTCGTTGACGACGTTCATGGTCGCCTGGAACGGGTTGTTCGCCGGCCACCAGACCGGCTGCGGATCCTGGTTACGATACCGCGGGTACCGCTGCCGCCAGATCGCCTGCCGCGCCGCCGTTGCTCCCCGCACCTTCCATGCAGAAACATTTCCCAAGTCGACGATCAGCGCCATGACGAACAACAGCAGCGGCAGGCTGAGAATGAACTCAAGCGGCGCCAAACCGCGTCGGCCCGGCCTGCGGCGATTTCGAACTTGCCGTGCTTCGTATAGGGCTTGCATCGGGGGCCAATTCCGTCTTTCGCGACTATTCGACTGCCGGCTCAGAAACACGGGGTGAGTGTCAAATTCTTGCGGGTTGAAAATCAGGCTGGGGCAATGCCGTGCTGGCGGTTGCCAGCCAGGATGCGACGTTCAATGTGTGTTCACCTGCCGCAATTGCGACGGCGTCAGGCCGCCCAGGTTGGGCAGTTTCAGCATGGCGGCCTGCCGGCCCGCCGCCGGCGGCGGATGTTGCAAAAATGTTTCGAGGGCGCTGGCCGTCGCGGGCACGAGTTGCACCGTCCAATTCTGGTTGAACAGATCCCACTCGCGGGGCCAGCCGTCGCTGGTCCATTGCATCTGATTCTGGGGCGGCGGCCCTTTGGCCGGCCCCAGGTCAAGCATGACCTGCACGCCGAACGTTCCGCCCAGGTTGAGTTCCTGATCGTGCTGCTTCCATTGGCGCTGCCACAACCGGGGTTCGGGGGTGAACAAAAACACCTGCGAAAACGCCATGCTGGTCGATGCCAGCGCGTTCTTGAACAACCCGGGGAAAAACTCCTTGAACTGCGGGCGGTATACCGTGCCGATGAACATGAAGTCGGCTTCGAGATACGGGTTGGTCACGCTCGAGCTGACCATTTGCTGCTGCTGTTTCTTGCGCAGCGTTTCGCCCGGTACCCCCGACAGACTGAACCGCAGGATATGCGGCAGGTTCGTTTGCGGGTATTCTGCCAGCAGTTTCTGCAGTTGCCCGCACGTGAAAATCATCCACAGCCGATAGAACTGCGAAAACTTTCCCTCGAGCTTGAATACCTGCAGCCGGTCGTCGGTCCATTGCTGCAGGTAATTGCGGGCCAGCGAAGCCCGGCGGTCGATCGCCATTTCCAGGTAGCGGTCCTGGTACGCGATCAGCCCGTAATCGGGCCCCTGCGGAGACGGGTCGATCGCGGGAACCATGCGCTGTTGCGGGTTGCTTTCGTTGGCCATGCCGCTGTCGGGTGGCGGAATCATGATCCGCCAGAACACGCCCGCCATGTTGCCCCGCTGCTGTTGCTCTTGGGGTGGGTTCAGGCCGTGTCGCCGGGCCACTTCGGTCATAGCCTGAAAACTCTGGCCGGGAGTCATCCGCACGACCGCCCGTTGAAAGTTGGGAATCAGTTCGGCCTGCAGCACGTATTCCAGAATCGGAAGCACAAGCTTCGAAATTCCCGCCGACATATTGCCGAACGCTGTGATGGTCTTTTGTTCGAGCGCCGTTTGCGGCCCGATGGCGGGGCTTAACCCCTTGAGCTGCGGCAGTTGGGCGTTGCCGAAGATTGGCGCGGCGACCGTCCAGGCCTGTAACACGGCCGGTACCTGCGATTCGGCGTTGCGGTCGCGGGCCTCGCGCATGGTGGCCGTCAGCGCGAACACGTCGCTGATCAGGTGGTTGCAAAACGCAATCGTGTTCATGCCCCGCGCCAGCACGACCCCCGCCGAATATGTCGCCGCGTCCGATGCGTTTTGCATCTTGACCTTGTCGTCGACGTGCCGCCCCACGTTCAACACCATGCCCAGCAGAATCGTGAACATCAGCAGTGTCGGAACCGCCAGAATGCTGATCGTGCCCCGCTGATCGCGATGCACGACCCCCGGCAGCCCGGCGAGAAACGCGGCGCGGCGGCCGGCGGCCCGCCCCAGGCCACCCGGCGAAAGCCATTCAAGTTGTGCAGTGTATCGAGGCATGGCAGCGGTTGTGCCGTATTCAAAGTTCATTCAGAAATCCAGCCCGTTCGACCCGCCAGGCGTTATCCGTCTGCCGGAATTCCGCGGTCAGCCCCCCGCCGTCAGGGGGTACCGATATCTGAATATTGAACAAAGTGCATCGTCGACTTCAGGCCTTCGTTGGTCATTGTCGCCTGAGCCAGCAGGTTTGTCGTGTACAAAGGTTCGGTGGTGTTTCCCTGGGGCCGGTTGATCGTGGGGCTGGTGCGGTCAGGAGTGCCGTCAGGGGCGGGCGTGCGCGTCGCCAGAAACCGTCCTGGGCCGGGCAGCAGCGCAAAATTGTGTTGCACCGTAATCGTAATCGGGTCTTCCCAGCCGATCTCCCAGGGGCTCCACGGGCGAACCAGGTTGCCGTTCGCGTCGAACACACCGGGCCGCGGGTTGTAGGTCGGGCCTTGCGTGCTGTCTTTGTCGACGCCTTCAATGCGAATGAACGTATTGCGAAAGCTGTACGCCAGCTTGTTTTGCACTCGCAGCGGAATCATCGGGTTGTTCGCCGTCATCGGCGACATCGAACGGAACAGCGTCGTCACTTCGTTCGCCAGCGCCGAACTCATGTTGCCACTGTACAACGTGCGCGACGGCGAAATCGCCGCGCACGCCATGACCGCCGCCGAATGCACCTTCCGCCACTTCCATTCGGCAATCGGAGTTTGCACGCTGACAGTGGGAATCGTCCAGTTTCGGCCCGTGTACGCGGGCAGCGTTGTCGACACATCCTCTGGTTCGTTGGGGGTGCCCATGTTGGCCGGCAGCCAGACGCACGCCGCCCGGGCCGCCGCATATGCCGCGTAATGCACCACCGTAATGCCGATCATCAACTGGCTTAACTGCATGATGAACAGCACGATCAGAAGGAACGCGGGCAGCGTGAACACAAAGCTCAGCGACTGGGCGCTGCCGGTCTGGCAGGCGTGCAACTGCCGCAGCCGCTGCATGTCGAACCGCGCGCCGGCCACCCGGGCCAGCCCGAGCAACCCCAGGCATGACGCCACCAGCAGTAGAAACCACGGCAGGCAGGCGACGAGAATGGCGCGTTGCATGGTGTTCTTGTTATGGCCAGCGATCAAACAGACGGAAACCTGTCGCCACGACGGCAAGCACTGCGGCCGGCGCCAGGTACAGCGGCGGTTGCAGTTGTTTTCGCTCGTCGTCGCTCAGCGGAACCCATTGAAACAATCGCAATACGATGTAGAAATGCCGCGCCGTCGAGACGGCCAGGTTCAGCAGTCCCACCCGCCAGATCAGGCAGGCCAAACCACCGGCACCGCCCAGTACGAACGTCCACAACATTGCTTCTAGGCCCGGCGCCAAACCCAGAAACCCACCGATCATGGCGATCAGCTTGACGTCGCCGCCTCCCACGCCGAACATCACGAAGCACACCAGCATGATCAGCCCACACGCCGCGAACCCGTACACGCTG
>JAJXXL010000392.1 GCA_021781115.1 Planctomycetota bacterium | reverse complement strand
GGCGCAGATCGGGCATGGCGAAGTTCCAAAAAACAAACGGGTTTCAGGCTGTTGTCGGCCGCACGCCGACACCGGGCTGGTCGCAATCACGCGTCATGCGATCGCCGCCGCCCGCGGGGCGTGACGGGCGCCGATTCCAGCGCACGCACCCTAGCACACCCGGGCGCGTCATTCAAATGACGGTATCCGATGGGCGGCTTTTCAGGGTTCGACCCGGTTTCGCGCGGCGTGCCAGCGCAGCACGTCAAACCCGGTGAGGTGGTACACGTCGATCGCGCCGCCGATCGTTGCGGTCGGCTGGAAAAAGCGGAAATACCCAAATTCGTCGAGCGCTGCCGCCTGTGCGGTTCCATCGGACCGCCGCAAAATGTGCGGCCGCCCTTGCACATAATTCACGCTGATCGCATACCAGCCCGGGGCCGGCGCCCACGAGGGGGGCAACTGGTATCGCAGGCCAGTGGCGGCCGGCGGAAGCGTGCCGAAATACGCCAGCCCCACCTGGCTGACCTGCCGATCCTCGAGGAACTCCTGCAGGTGGTTCAGGGCCTGACCCCAATCGAGGTTCGAATCGACCAGTCGCCACCGTCCGCCGATCGGCCCCCCCGCCCCCTCGTTGAAATAGGCCAGGTGGTGCGGGTGATATCGCAGAGAAAACGGGCACGCCGCAGCGCATGCGACAACCAGCGCTGTTCGCACGCGATTTCTCGCCCCCCCGCACCACCGCGCTGCTTGCCCGGCCCAAAGGAGGAGCAGCGGCACAACGGGCAGCACGTACCTCAGGCCGAGTTGCATGCCACTCAGGCTGGCCACGATCATCAAAGCGCCGATCGGCAACAGCAGAAACAACTGCGACCGCAGTTGCCGCAGTTCGCGTTTCGGAAAAATCAGCCACAGACCCGCCAGCAGGCAGAGTGCCTGAACCGCATGCGGCAATTTGTACGCCAGCACCATCAGGTAGTACCGCCTGAACCCGCTCGTGCTCCACTCGCCGTCGAGGTACACCGGGTGGGGCGACTCCATGATCGCCCGTTGCTGGTCGAGACCCACCACGTAATCGCGTGGCAAGGGCACGGGCAGCGCCCCAAGCCAGCCCGGCGCGTGGCTCAGCTCCGCCAGGGCCCGGCTGCGAAACTCATACGCCGCGATCGGCGTCATTGTACCGTGAAACAGGTACGCAAAGTTCAAAACGCCCAGGCTCAGACCCAGCCCGCCCAACCATTGCCCGATCAGCCGAATGCGGCGTGGCGGTTTTTCGCGCCCGGCCCCAACTGTCAGCAACAGCCACAGCAGTGGGCACAGCGGGTACAGCAACAGCGCCGTGAATTTTGCGGCCTGGGCCAGGCCCAGCAGCGCCCCCCACACCAGGGCGCGGGGCCAGGTGGGGCGAAGCGCAAATCTCCACAGGCTGTACAGCACGGCTGTAAAGAGCAGCGTCAACCCCATGTCGGGGGTGACGAGCGATCCGTTGGCAATCAGGCAGGGCGACATCGACCACAGCCACAGCGTCAGGCAACACGCCCCCCGACCAAACAGGGCGTACGACCAGGTTGCCAGCAGGATGCCGGTGAACACCGACAGCACGACCGTCATGAACCGGCCCCAGGCCAACAGTCGCTCATATCGCGCATAGGGCGGGTTGGCGCCCAGAAAGGCGTCGCCCCGCTCGCCGGGCGACAGGACACGATCGGCGGGGCCGGCGGCAACTCCCGCGCATGCCAGCGGTATGGCCGCCCACAACCGCGTCAGCGGCGGGTTCATCGCGTCGAAATCGAACGCGCGGGTTTGCCACGACAACAGGCCCACCGGCAAATGCCAATACTCGTCATGCGTCACGCTCAGCCGCCGGGCGCAATCGCAGGCCAGCCCGGCATGGGCCAGCAGCATCAGCCCCACGGCGGCAATCAGCCAGCGGTCGCTCCGCTCCTTACCGACCCCGGCTGGTGCAACCGCTATTTCAGACAAGTTGGGTTTCACTTCGTCAGTGTGCATGACCGTGAGTTAACCGGAATGGAGTTCCAATAGCCGAAACGTTGCTGCAAATGAATCGCGCGAAAGCACCATCATACGGCCTGGCTCAAAAATGTAGAGGAGCCGACGCCGCAATCACGAAGACACCCAGAGTTTGTTCGCCTGAGAAATCGGGGCCGTCGCGTCTGGCATGTTGTTACGGACGGTCAGACCTGACCGGCCCGGCAATGGTCTTTGCCACCAAGATGACCGGCCTTTGTTCCTGTCTTCGTCGGTATCGGTCGCGTTGAATTTCAGCTCCGCGGCGTCGCGTTTTCGCGTGGCGACTTTCCCGTATTTGGCAACGGCGCCGCGTTACCCCCCGCATCGTCAGCCGCATCGCAACCTTTGGCATTGCAATCGGTTGTGCCTGACGATGCCTCTGACGCCGCCGCGGGCCCGGGCGTTGCGGGTGCCGTAGACGCGGCGTCCCGCCGCGTGCCTGGCCCTGCATGATGCGGCAAATCTTCCTGAGCCGCGCTCGCGTTCCGATCACCGTTGCGGTTGGCCGACGCCGTGACCGGGACCGCCGCACGAGTCGTCTTCAATTGGGGGCCGGCTGCGTCAGCCACAGCGCAACCGCTTGTACTGCTGGCAGTTGTACATGACGCTGCCCCTGACGATACCGCGCCCGCGTGTGCCGTAGACGCCGCGTCTCGCCGCGTCCCCCCCGCGTCCGCCGCCCGAGTTTCTGACCTCGAACAACCGGCAACGGACAACTTCGCCTCGGCTTCGGCCCGCTTGGCGAAGTGCGCTTTCGAGGCGGCGGGAAACGCCTTGGCCTCGTACAGGATATGCAGCCGCTTCCATTCCTTGCGA
>JAJXXL010000149.1 GCA_021781115.1 Planctomycetota bacterium | reverse complement strand
GTGTGGTCGTGCGGGGTTCGACGGGCGGGCGAATGACGGTAGTGGGCGTCATTGAGGATTTTACGGGCGAACAGCTCACCCTGCGCATGCTTCCGGGCCGGGTCGTGCACCTGTACCCGGCCGACGACGTGCTCGACTACGAAACTCAACAGGTGGCAGCGTTCGTGCAAGGCGTGCGGGCCGTTGACGAAAACCGCATCGAGCAGGCCGTCGCCCTGCTCGAAACCGCTCTTAAGCAGGAAGAACGCACCTGGGTTCGCCGTGAAATTCTGGCGGTGCTGGTGCGGTGCGCGGTTCGCCGAAGCGACTT
Organism: Planctomycetota bacterium; assembly: GCA_021781115.1. Taxonomy (GTDB): domain Bacteria; phylum Planctomycetota; class Planctomycetia; order Planctomycetales; family Planctomycetaceae; genus JAJXXL01. The sequence goes on along the minus strand of JAJXXL010000149.1, from coordinate 11,180 downwards.
TGCGGGGGCTGGCGCCCGGTTTTTGGCGATGGTCGAAAGCGACCCGGCGACGCGGCATTTCGCGCTGATTCCGCTGGTGTGGGGCACACGCGAACGCACTGCGCCCGACGCGCGGGCCGCCGGCCAGGTGTGGCTCGACCGCGCCTCCGAAGCGGGACGGCTGATCGGCGCCAGCTTGCTGCTGGAAGACGAACGTGCGCGCGGGCCGGCTCAGGTGGCTCTCCGCGAGCTGGCGACGAGCGTCGACCCGCGGATCAAGCTGTTGGCCCAGGCCCAAGCCTGGCGGGCACAAATTGCCAAGGGCGATCTGGGCGAACTGCAAGTCGAGCAATGGCGACGGCGAGTCGAAGCGATGCCCGAGGAATTGCGGGCCGGCCCCAGCTACCTCGTGGGGCGGGCGTATGCGTCGCGGCGGGAATACGAACTCGCCGCGGCCTCGTTTTTGTGGCTGCCGCTGGTCGACGACCACGATTACCCGCTCGCCGCCCGAGCCTGCCTTGAAGCGGGCGTGGCGCTGGCGGCCATTGGCAAACCGCGGCAGGCGGCGGCACTGTTTAATGAAGTCGTCGGGCGGTACTCCGACACGGCGTATGCCGGCGAAGCGGCGGAACTGCTCAAGCACCCGGCTCGCGAACCGGGCGACGGCGACAACTCACCGCGGCCCACAACTGCAAACGATTGAAGCTTTGAACCAGCCTGAACCAGAAATCGAACAGATCGTGGCGCGAAACTACGCCGGCGTTGTCGAGCGCGTGGCGGCGGCTGCAAAGCGCGCCGGACGGCCGCCGGGGGCCGTGCGCATCGTGGCTGTTACGAAATATGCGCGGCTCGAATGGCTCAAAGCGCTGGTCAATCTGGGCCAACGCGACCTGGGCGAAAGCCGGCCACAGCAACTCGTCGAGCGCGCGGCGCTCGTGGGGCCTGATGTGCAATGGCATTTGATCGGTTCGTTGCAGCGGAACAAGGTTCGCAAGGTATTGCCGCTGACGTGCCTGGTGCATTCGGTCGACAGCCTGCGGTTGCTGGCGGCGATCGGGCGCCTGGCCGAAGAGCTCGACCTCTGGCCGCGGGTGCTGCTCGAGGTCAACCTGACGGGCGAAGAAACCCGGCACGGGTTCACTGGCACCGAACTGCTGCACGGCTGGCCCGAAATTGCAGCCTGCCGGCATGTGCGCGTCGAAGGATTGATGACGATGGCCGCGTTGTCCGAAGATCCCGAAACCTCGCGGCCGACGTTTGCTGAACTTTGCGACCTGCGGGAACTGCTGATTGAAGACCCCCACACGACGCACCCGCCGTGCGAACTGTCAATGGGCATGTCGGGCGATTTTGAGGTGGCGATCGAAGAAGGCGCAACGCTGATTCGCGTGGGCAGCGCGCTGTGGGAGGGGTTAACGTAGAAGTCAGTTTTCAGGGGCCGGCGTTGCGGCGGTCGGCGGGTGCGGCGGGCGACGGGGGGCGAACTCGGCGAGCCGCAGAATGTAAATTGTGCCATTGCCGTTCACGGTCACGAGATGTCGGCCTTCGGGGGTGAACCGCGCCTGATGCACGATGCCGCCGCTGGGGCCAATCGCCAGCGTTTGTTCGGGGGCCGCGTGCTGGCTGCCGTGAGAAATCTGCCAGAGAATGATTTTTCCTGAGGAAGTCGCGGCGGCGAGGTGAGCCCCATCGGTTGAGAAACTCAGCGAGTTGACGGCCGCTTTCGCACCGGCCAGCGTGGCCTGGCATTCAATGCCGGCGGCGTTCCAGATTTCGACGCGGCCATCGGTCGTTCCCAAGGCCAGGCAATCGCGTACGGGGCAATACGCCAATGCCGTGGCAATTGTCGGAGGTCCGCCGCCCGCCTGCGGCTCGGCCTGCGAAATATCCAGGAGCTTGACGGGGTGGTTGCGGCAGGCCACAGCGAGTGTCGTACCCCGCGGGTTGAATTCGAGGGCAGTGATTCGGTCGGGTTGGTCTTCAAGGGTATGGCGGGGTTGCAGGGTTTCGAGATCCCAAATGACCACGGTGCGGCGGTCGCCAGCGGCGGCGAGCGATCGCGAGTCGGGGCTGAAGGTCAGGGCATGCGTGTTGCCGGGGTGGTCGCCCAGCAATGTCAATTCGCGGCCGCTCGAAGAATCCCACAGACGCAGCGTCGTCGTAAAAAAGCCCCAGTCGCCAATCGCGGCGATGTAGCGACCATTGGGGCTGAACGCCACGGCGAGAATGCGTCGGGCCCGGGCGTCGAGCGTGCGACTGGCGGTGCGGCTGGCGAGATCCCAGAGTTTGACGCCGCCGCCTTCGGTGGCCAGCGCCAGAATTCGACCGTCGGGGCCGAGGTCGGCCGGGCCGGCGGCGCTGCCGGCCAGCAGCCGCTCGGTGGCCGAGGCAGGGTGCCAGAGTTTGAGGCGGTGGTCGTCTCCGCCAGTGGCGAGCGTTTGCGAGTCGGGAGAGAATGCCAGGGCTTCGATGCCCCGGGCGTGCCCCGCCGCGGTGCGTGGGCCACCTTGGGGCAGATTCCAAAATTTCAACCAGCCAAAGGTTTGATCGGCGGCAGCGAGGCAGGTTCCATCGGGGCTGACGGCGGCAATGCCGGCGACGTCGACCAGGGTGCCCTGCTCTTCGCCAGTTTCGAGGTTCCACAAAATGACGCGCTCGTTGCGCATCGAAGCCAGCGTGTTGCCGGCGGCAAGGAACGCCAGCGGCGTGCCGGCTTCGTCAAGCAGGCGCGCCGGCTTGCCGTCGATCGTGTGCCACAGGGCGAGCTGGCCGCGGTCGCCCACACCGGCGGCCAGCAGCGCGTCGTTGGGGCTGAATCGCGGCCGCAGGGCGTGGGGGTGCGAAAACCGCCGCATGCCGGTTTCAATATCCCACACCTGCACTCCGTGCGCGGGGCCACGGTCGCCCACAGCCAGCAGCCGGTCATCGTGGCTGAATTCCAGTGTTTCTTCGACCCGATCGCCCGGAGACGCGGGTGAACGCGAGGATTTTCGCACCAGGGTTCGATACACGTCGCCGTCGGCGACGCGAAACACCAGCACACGCCCCTGCACATCGAGGGCCGCCAGAAACCGCGCGTCGTGGCTGAACGCAACTGGCGGGCGGGCGCCAGCCAGTTGCGCGAGAACCACTCCCTGGCGGGCATCGAGCAGCGTCACGCCGCCGCGGGGCGCTGCCGCCGCCAATGCCGTACCCCGCGGGCTGAACACCACGCGGGCCGGCCCGCTGCGAACAGCGAACGTACGCAGTTCATCGCCTGTAGCGGCTTCCCAGATCTTCACCACGCCGTCGAGCCCCGCCGAAGCAAACAGCGAACCATCGGCCGATGCCGCCACCGAGCGCACCTGGTTCCAATGCTTGAGGCGGCTGTCGCCCAGAATGCCGACGATCTGGCCCGCCGCGGCACCGGTCGAATTGGCTTCGGCGGTTTTCAGCTCGTATTCGGAAATGTTCTCGCGGCTGAGGTGGTCGACCGGCCAGCGTACGCGGGGCAGCAGTCGGGCGGCATCGAGCGCCAGGGGCGTCGTCGCCGATTGCCGAACAAGGTCGATCAATTCGTCACGCAGGGCGATGGCTGCGGGCGAATCGACGTCGGCGTCGCCGCCTGCGGCAACACGCCGGGCCAAATCGCCGAGCCGGGGGTGTTGAATGGCGAGGGCGGATCGCCGCCATTGCGGGCTGAACGGTTTGCGTTCGCTGCGCTGAAAGTTCAGCACAACGTCAATCGCGTCGAAGCCAGGGCGTTCGAAGTGCACGCGGCGCGGCCCTGGCGGTCCGGAAAAAACCAGCGGCCCGGTCGTAGTCAGCAGTGCCGGGCGACCGTCGATGTGCAACGTGGCTCCCCCCCGGTCTTCAGCCGGCCATTCAATTTCGAGCACGGCCACGCCGGTCGCGTTCCACAACCACAAACCGCCACCAGTCAGCAGCAGCAGGGCGGCGGCGGAGACTGTGCGAGGTTCCAAGTGCAGGCGCCCCCAACCCAGCCGCAACAAGGTGCGGGCATGTGCACACTTGCGGCGGAGCCACGACCGGCGCGGCAGGGGGGGGCTGCGCCGCCCCGCCGCATCGCGGCCGAGGGGGAATGCTGACGGCGCCGGCCCCGATTTGGAGTTCGCCGACTTCGCTGCCGGGGATGGGTGCGGGTCGGCGGCTTCGGTCGCCAGGAATTGAAAGAACCGCTCCAGTTCAGGCGATGCCGAATTGGCGCCATTGGCCGGCGGCCGTTGGCCGAGCGCTGGACCGGTCGGCGCTGCGGAAAGTGCGGCGTGGTGCAAGTGGGCGCCTTGGGAAGCAGCGTGATCGGCAAACGGGGCGAGTGCGGTGGCGACTTCGCCCGGCGTTTGATAACGGCCGCCCGGGTCGCGCTGCAACATGCGGGCGATGACCGCTTCGAGCTGCGGCGGAATGTCGCGGCGGAGGGAGCGGATCGGTGGCGCATCGGTCGTGGCGCGGGCCACGATTTTTTCGAGCACGTTTTCGCCCTTGTAGGGCAATTGTCCGGTCAGCAGGCGAAACAATGTGCAGCCCAGGCTGAAAATGTCACTGCGAATATCGGCCCGGCGCGTGTCGGCGGCTTGTTCGGGCGCCATGTAGTCGGGCGTGCCGAGCACCTGCCCCGGGCGCGTCAACCCGCCCTCGTCGTCGCGGGTTTCGCTGACGAACCGGGCCAAGCCAAGGTCCAGGAGCTTGACCAGCGGCAATCCGGTTTCGGGGTCGCTTGTGACCAGCAGGTTGGTCGGTTTGATGTCGCGGTGCACCATGCCCCGCTCATGAGCATGCTGCAGGCCGAGCGCGGCCTGGTAAATGATTTCACACGCCCAGCCAATCGACAGGGTTTCACCGCGCAGGATTACCGCTCCGAGGTCCTGCCCCTCGACGTACTCCATGACCAGAAAGTGCACGTCGGCCACGCAATCGGCGTCGTAGGCGGTGACGATGTGGCGGTGGTCGAGCGCTGCTGCAGCCTGAATTTCCTGATTAAACCGGGCGCGTGCCACGCGGTCTTTCATTAATTCCGAAGACATCAGCTTGAGCGCGACAATGCGGCCCATCGTGGTGTGCTGTGCCTTGAACACTGCGCCCATACCTCCGCCGCCTATCCGGTCGAGCAGCTTGTACCGGCCCAGAAAAAACGCCTTGCGTCCGGCGAGCAACATGTCGGCCTGCCACCGTGTCAGCCAGCCGCGCACGACCAGCCGGTCGGCAATTTGTGCCGCCTGCACGGGAGAGTCGGGTTTGTTTGCGAACCAGGGCGGTGGGGCGGGCGACGCATCAGGACTGGGGGGGCGCGATGCGGTGGTTGGTTTCTCGGCGGCGCTGGCGGTCGAATCACGCGGGAGGTCGCGGCGAAGTTCGGCCGCCTGATCGGGCGCAAGCAGGTTGCTCTTCGCCAGGTTGGTCAGAAACGTTTCGACCGAAACCGGGGGCATACCGCGAACCTGCAAATGGATCGAGCTGGCAAGGGCTACAAACGGTTGAGGCGACCGACGATCGACTTCACGGTGAGCCCGATCGGCGACGCGCCCCATGCTGGCCAGTATAACAAACCGTCCCAATCCGGTCATACGAGGCCCGGGTAATTCGGGCGGCGCGGTCCTGGTGGCGTGCTGCAGCGCAGCAGCCGCCCATTTTAGCGGGAAAACCAGTAAAAACCGGAGGGGAAACTGGTATTGGTCGCCAGCGATCGCTTGCTATAATCCGCCCCCTTAATCTCTTCCAATCTCCATTTCCATTCTGTTCAGCCGCGGCGTGCCGCCGGTGGAATGTCTGCACTTCCGCCGGGCGCACTCGCGTGCGCGAACGCTGCGTCTCGTTCAAGATGCCCAGCTTCAAACAGTTGCCGGCATTCGACCGCCGTTACTATTGGCTGGTCGCAATGCCCGCTTTGGTGTGCCTCGCGTTGAACGCCGGCGAATTGACCGCGCCGCCGGCGGCAACGGTCGGGGTGCGCCTGGAGTGGGGCGGCGGCGCGGCCGAAGTGTGGGGCGGGCTGGTCGAGGTTAGCCGCGGACGAATTGAAAACCCGCGCTCGCTGGGCATGGAGGCCGACGAGCCGGGCACGCTGTGGAGCGACGACGGGGCGGTCTGGGTTCAACGCCGCACCGCCCGCGTGTACGACGGGTTCGACGTCGCCGTCGTTGCCCCGCCCGACGCGGTTTTGAGCGTCAATTTGCAAGCTGCCGGCGAACAGTCGCCGCATGAGCGGATTGAAGTGCGGGTCCTGGATTTGCTCGACAGGCCACAAATCATTCCTCTGGGCGGCGACCGCCGACTGGTGATTCGCCGGACTCCGGGCGACGCCTTGCCCGTCGAAATTGACCGCCCGCATCTGGTTTACTCGCCAGGCGAAGTGTTTCAAGCCACCGTGCGGTTGAACCTGCTCGACCAGAAGGAAAAGCACGTGACCGCCACGTTGTCGTGGCGCTTGACCCGGGCCCGTGCAGGCCGGGCGTTGCAGCACGGCTCGCTTTCGACGGCGGCGATCGTCAATGCGGCCGAACCAGCCAGCGTAAAGCTGGAAATTCCATTGCCACGTGAAGAAGGGGTGTACGACATCCATTTGTCGGCGGCAGGGCGAGGTTTTGACGCGGTCGAACGGCAGGTGCAGGTGGTCGTGATTGACAGCGACCGCCCTGCCCCGCCCGATGCGACGGCTGACGACAAGGAGCGGCTGATTGATGCATTTGACCCGTCGACGGCAGGTCTGTTTCGCAAGATCACGGCCCCGCTGTCGCGAACGCGAATCGAGGCTCCCCTGGCCCGGTGGTGGACCCGCGGTCCGGCGAAAGATGACCCGGCCGGGCATTCGGCAGCGAATGGCGCGCGCGCCTGGGGTGCATATCATCTGAAAGTGCAGCACCTCGACCGACCGCATCGATTGGTCGTCACCACTCCGGCCGACGAAGCGCAGGCCTTGGGGATCAGCCTGATTCAACCCAACGCCGCCGGGCAGGTAACGCCGCCGGGGCTCGATTCGGGCCTGGTGGTCTCGGGGGCGATGGGTGCGGCCGGGCTGGCTGGCGCAGCGCCACCGGGGCTGGTGCAACACAAGCTCGTGTTCTGGCCGCGCGTCCGCGACCCGGTGCTATTGCTATATGCGCTGGACCTGCGGAAACCGGTGTTTGTCAAAAACGTCGAGCTTTACGAAATCGGGGCGAATTTGCCGGCGCGCGGCCGTCCCCCGAACGAGCAGAGCCACCGGCTGGCCGGCCCGTACATGAACAAGCCGCTGCTGCCCGAAACGTTTGGCGCCGACGAGAATTTCGACCCGGCCAGCCAGCGCGGAGTGGACGACTGGCAAACATTTTACACTGCCGGCTCGCGGCTGGTCGAGTATTTGCGGTACGAGGCATACAACAGCCTCCTGCTGGCCGCCTTGGCCGACGGCAGCGCGATATACCCGAGCACGCTGCTCGACGCATCGCCGCGATATGACTCGGGGGTGCTGTCGTCGGCGGGGCAGGACCCCGTGCGCAAGGACGTGTTGGAGTTGCTGTTTCAACTGTTTGACCGCGAGCACTTGGCGCTGATTCCGGAACTGCAATTCAATACCCCCCTGCCCGCCCTGGAAAAGTTGGCCTCGGCGCACGGCGCGGCCGCCGCCGGAATTCAACTCGTCGGCCGCGACGGCCGCACCTGGGTCGAAACAAACGGAGCCGACCGCGGGCGTGCGGCGTGGTACAACCCGCTTGACCCGCGAGTGCAGGCGGCGATCATTGACGTCGTGCGCGAATGCGCCCTGCGTTACCGCGGGCACCGGTCGTTTCGGGGCTTGGCCCTGGAACTGAGCCACCCCGGCTATTTGCAGTTGCCCGGTCTCGATTGGGGATACGACGACCAGACGATCGCCCGGTTTGAACAGGCGACCGGTGTTCACGTTCCCCCCGCAACCGAATTGCACCCGCAGCGCCATGAATTCTTGACGGGCAAAGTCGCCGACCAATGGATTCGCTGGCGCTGCAACGAACTCGCCCGATTTCACCGGCGGCTGGCCGAAACTGTGGCGGCGACGGCGCCGCAGGCAGAACTCGTGCTGGCCGCCCGGCGGCTGACGGCAAGCGCCGAAGGCGAACTGCCGCCCGCGCCAGCGCTCCGCCCCGGCGGGCCTGAACAGTTTCTGACAGGAATGGGGCTCGACCTGGCGCTGTATGCGGCGATTCCGCGGCTGATGCTGTTGCGGCCCATGATCGAGGGGGCGGGCGATGCGACCTTGCCGCCGACCGTCGTCGAAATACTTAATAACAGCCCGACATTCGACTCGGCCTGCCGAACGCTCAATGCCGGCGCCTTGTTGTATCAGGCGCCCGTAGAAATCCGACTGCCGGAGTTCGACGCGGTTTGCCCGTGGCAACCGGCACAAACCTGGCTGACGGCCCAGGCCGCGACTGGCGGCGGCGAGAGCCGCAAGCAATTCGCCCACGTTCTGGCAGCGGTCGATGCCCAAGCCGTGTTCGCCGGTGGATCGATGCCGCTGCTGGGGTGCGAAGACGAAACCCGTGAAATCCGGCAGGCGATCGCCAGTTTGCCGGCTGTGCGATTTCAGCGCAGCGGCCCACAACCGCAGCCGATCGTCGTGCGCATTGCGGCAGCGGGCGAGGAGACGTATCTGTACGCGGTCAACGACGCGGCCCTGCCCGTGCGAGTTGAATTGACGCTGTCTTCACCCGCCACGACAGCGGTTCACCGCCTGGGACGCGACGAGGCGATCGAACTGCGACCCCGCGACGGCAATCGGGCGCAGCTCACGATTTCGCTGCGCCCGTACGACGTCTGGTGTTGCCGACTGCACGACCCCCGCGCCGAAGTCGTCGACGCCAAAGTCGTCGTAGCCGAAGCGGCGCTCGCCCGCCTTGCCGAGCGCGTTGAGCGATTGCACGAGCAGATGAACGTCGTCGAGGGCGCGGCGAAGGCCCGCGCCACGACGTTGCCGAACCCCGGCTTCGAGCTGGCGGGCGGTTCGCACCGCGAGTTGCCAGGGTGGGAACTGCCGCTCAAAACCGCAACCGGCTGGACGCTCGACGGCGAAAACCCGCATTCGGGCAAGTCGGCATTGCGGCTGGCTGGCAACACATCGAACGCCTCGCTGATCAGCCCCGAACTTCCGCTCGACGGCTGCCGGTTTTTGACGATGACGTTGTGGATGCGCAGCGAAGCCCCCGCCGCAAGCGTGCGAATGTCGCTCGACGGCGAACTGAACGGCAAAGCCCATCGGCAGGAGGCGATGTTCGAGGTGACACCGCAATGGCGGCGTTACCAGTTTCGAGTCGCGCATTTTCCCGATGGCCAGCTCGCCCGGCCACGAATTCACATCGAAACGCTGACACGCGGCCGATTGTGGCTCGACGACGTCGAGGTTCAATCGCAGCGGCTCACGCCCGATGACCTGCGGCAATTGACCAAAATGCTGTCGGCGGTCAAGCTCGCGTGGGAAGACCAGCGCTACGCCGATTGCCAGCGGCTGCTTGACGGCTATTGGGGGCAATTCCTGCTGGCTCAAACGGCAGGCGAAAAGTCGCCCGCCGGAACCGCGCCGCCCGAAAAGGACGCGGCAAAACCGCGCATGGGCGAACGCGTCAGGCAATTGTTCAAGCGCTGATTGCGGGACTGGAAAACTTCGGGCACACCTCCGCTCGTAACGGTTCCCTTCCACCAGCCCCGGCGGCCGCTCGGGCACGCTCACGCCGGTCCCGCAGCGCACGCATACTTGGGATACTTCGTCTGGCGGACCTTTAACTTCGGCCGCTCGAATTCGAGCGTTTCCGTCACGTCGTAGCCGATGAGTTGCTTCGGGCCGTGCTCCCCGCAATGCCGCTGGTCTTCGGTCGCCTCGACCGTCACTTCATACCGTGGCAGGTGCGCGGGAAGCTGCTCGTTGCGGGGCCGCTTCTGCGTGATCGCGCGGCGAACCGTGTACTCCTGCATGGTCCGCTGGGCTTCTTCAGCGGCGGCAGCCAGCGCGGCGGCGGTCTCCGGGTCATTGCCAAAGTCCCGCTTCAGTTGACCGGGGGCTTCGACGCGCTCGCTGCGACGACCGTACAGACGCGTGAGCAACTGCTTGATCGTCAGGTGCAGTTCGGCGTTCTCGCGCGCGAGCTGTTCGCGGGAGTCGTGCAGTTCGCCCAGCGTCCGCGATTGTTCGCCCACCAGCGCGTCCTGGCTGCGCAGCCGCAACGCCAGTTCCGCCTGGCACGCCGTCAACTCCGCGATCAGCGCGTGGCAGGCCTCCAGGTCGTGCGGCAATGCGTCGTCCATGATGCCAGAGATTGGCAGCACACCGCACCCGGGTTACACCCGCGCCAAAAAAAACACACAAAAAAACGAGCAGAAAACGGAAACCGCTTCTGCTCGTTCGCGACACAAATCCACGCGGTGGATTAACGCTCGAGGGTGAGCCGCTGACGCCGCTTCACGCTGGCCAGCGACACGCCTCCGAGCAGCATGGCCAGTTCCGTCGGGTCCAGTTCCAGTTGCTGAACTTCGCCGTTGACGCGTGCGGCTTCGTAGGTGCCACGCTCCAGGCGCTTGTACCAGATCACCAGTCCGTCACGGTCCCACCACAGGGCCTTGATTCGGTCGCGGCGTTTGTTGAGAAACAGAAACAAGTGGCCATCGAGCACATTCCGCCGGAACACCGATTCCACGAGTCCACAGAGCCCATCAAAACTCTTGCGGAGGTCCACCGCCGAGGTGCACAGATACACGCGCGTCTGCGAAGGCAGGTTCAACATGAGACCTCCGCACTCGCGACCGTTGCCAGACGTCCCGCAGCCGCAATGGCCGCCGCCAGCATTGCCGGATCGCCGGCCGGCAACCACACCTCCACGCCGTTGGGCAACCGCACCCGGACCACGGCCGCCGCCTGCGTGATCTGCAATGGAACAAAGGCGTGTGACCGAGGCGGGGAAGCGCTCTCCCGCCGATGCGCTGGCGTGCCGGTGCGAACCGGCGCGTCAAGCTTTCGACGCCATTGATAAAACGACGGCGCCGAGATCCGCTCCTGATCGCAAAACGCAGCGACCGTCAAACCGCTCTTTGAAAACCGCCGCAGACGCTCCGACCACTCCTGCCGCTTCGCGGCACCCGTGGGCCAACTCATGACCAACTCCTTGCTGAGGTTGCGAAATTCGACGAACCTCTCAGGCTACCGCAACGGTCAAGAATGGCTGTGGTGGACGGTTACGGCCCCGGCGCCACGGCATTCA
>JAJXXL010000119.1 GCA_021781115.1 Planctomycetota bacterium | reverse complement strand
ACCGAGTGCAGTCATTTACCCGGAACGGGTTGCATCCCTTTCCAGGGCGGCATCGCGGTCGCCCCCCGGATGAAACCCCGTTGGGGTAAAATGCGGTGTAATGGCGGCCATTCCCAGGGTGCGCTGCGCGACCCTGGGCTATTGGATTTAACCCCTTCGGGGCATGATGGCCACGAGATTTGGATGTCCGCCATTGTGCCAATCCTGACCGAGCGCAGTAGAGCGCCGTTGCGATCCAGTGTGCGCGTCACAGTGGCACAAATCGCGAAACTGTGGCACGAGCGTTTGACCACGATGGTCACAGCCCATGTCGCCAACGTTTCAGCAACGCTTCGCGCGAGTCCTGTTCCCGGAAATAAGACACCCTCAACGAAAAAAGATACCCACATGATTCTGACGGGTACTGAAAAGAGGGTCTCCATATTTGCCCGATTGAACACGTGCGGCCCAAGCGTCACAGATGCCATATTTCGGGGCAATGTTGCGGTGAAACGAGTTGGTGCTTGACCGATTGGCGCGGGGGCCGTCAAATACGATGGTACACCCGCCGCAAGACGAGGCCGGGTCGCCGTGTTCGTACTCCCCACAACGTGCCACCCTCTGAACGCTTGAAATCCATGTTTCGTCCGCGAATTGCACTCACCATGGGCGATGTCGCTGGTATCGGCCCCGAGGTGATTGCCCGCGCCTGGGGCGACGTGCGGTTGCACGACTGGTGCCGGCCTGTCGTCGTCGGCCACCCGCGTGTCATGGAGCGCGCGGTGCGGTTGGTCGGCGGAGGGGCGGGCGTGGTGGAAGTCGCGCGCATCGATGCGGCGGCGCCGGGTACGCTGGCCATTCCCTGCTGGAACCCCTCGCCCGTTGCCGCCGATCAGGTTCCGCCTGGTGCCGACGACGCGCGGGCCGGGCGGGCGGCGTACGACTACCTCGTGGCCGCGGCGCAGGCGGCCCTGGCGGGGCAGGTCGATGCGATCACGACGGCGCCGCTCAGCAAGGCCGCCCTGCATCGGGCCGGCCTGGCATACCCCGGCCATACCGAAATTCTGGCCGAACAATGCGGCGTGGCGGAATTCGCGATGATGCTGTACCTGCCCCCGGGCGCCGCCGTGCGGTCGGAACACGGGCTGGGCGTCGTGCATGTCACACTGCACACGTCGATTCGCAGCATCCCCGCATTGCTGACGACGGCGGGCATCGCCGGGAAAATTCGCCTGATCGATCAATTCATGCGCCGCATCGCGGGCCGGCCGCCGCGGATTGGCGTTTGTGCTCTGAACCCGCACGCGGGCGAACAGGGGTTGTTCGGCGACGAAGAACTGCGCGTGATTGCCCCCGCCGTTCGCGAGGCCCAAACGCTCGGCCTCGACGCCGCCGGGCCGTTTCCCGCCGACACACTGCTCAAACGGGCTTGCGGCGGCGAATTCGACGCCGTGGTCGCCATGTACCACGACCAGGGGCATATCGCCCTCAAACTGATCGGGTTCGATCGCGCGGTCAATATCACGCTGGGTTTGCCCATTGTTCGCACCAGCCCCAGCCACGGTACGGCGTTCGACATCGCCTGGCGCGGCGCTGCCGATTCGACCGGCCTGCTCGAAGCGGTGCGCGTGGCCAGCCTGCTGGCTGGCGGTTCGTGCGATCGCCGGCCCGCGGCACAGTCTTCTTCGAAAGCCCCCCTGCCATGACGCCCGGCGTTCAGTCTGCCCCCATGACCCAACTGATTCTGATTCGCCACGGGGCGACGGCCGCCAACGAGCGCGTGCCGTTCATGCTTCAGGGAAACGGGCTCGACTTGCCGCTGAGCGCCGCCGGCGAAACCCAGGCGCAGGCGACGGCCCAGGTGCTCAGCCGCTGGCCGCTGGCGCACATATACAGCAGCCAGATGCACCGGGCCCGGCAGACGGCCGCGGCCATTGCCGGGCCGCACGAGTTGCCCGTGCAGTCGCTGGAAAACCTGCACGAATGCAACGTCGGTTCGTGGGAAGGTCTCGACTGGCAGGCCATTGAACACCGGTTTCCTGAGGCCTGCCGGCAGTTCAAGAACGACCCGCTGCGTTACCCGATGGGCGGCGAATCGTACACCGACGTCTTTCAGCGCGTGCAGCCGGTTTTCGCCGACCTGTGGAAGCGGCACGCGGGCAAGACCTTTGCCGTCGTGGCCCACAATGTGGTCAACCGCGTGTATCTGGCGCACGCTCTGGGGGGCGATCTTCAACACGCGCCCCGCATCCGGCAGGCCAATGGCTGCGTCAACCTGATTCGCAACCGCGGCGGGGTGATGGAAGTCGTCACGATCAATTCGATCATGCATCTGCCCGAACTGCCCGCCTGAAATCGCCGCGCCCCGCGAAATTGATGCCCGGTGCGCAGCGCGGGGAAATGTGCGCGGGTTACTCTTTTTTGGCTTCGCCCGCCGGCGGTTCGGGCTCAATCACCACGAGCTTGTGGTTTTCGACATCGTACTGGTACTTCATTTTGTAGGGCAGTACCGGCAGTTGAATGTTGTTGGCCTTGATGATCTTGGTCATAAATTCTTCGTAGTCGGCGGGATACCGCCCGTTTTCGGCGTAAAAGAAATTGATCGCCTGCTCGACGCCCAGCGCCGAGATTTTTTCCATGATCGGCCCGTAGGCGCTCAGCGGCCCGGTAATCGGGTCGGTGGCGTGAATCTTCGAATCGCTCACCTGGGCCTTTGCCTTGGGGTCGAACTCGCCGATGTCCTGCGTCTTTTTACCGATGATGCTCTTGGGCGATTTCTTCGCTTGCTCGTCGAGCGAGGTCATGCAGCCGCTGAACAGCACGGCCAGCAGCAACCCGCCAATTTCCCGGTGACGCATCATGATCGACCCCTCGATTGGACAAACCGGTGCAAAAACGCCAGCCACCCCCGTGCATCAGTGTAACCGCGGCGGGCGCCGCCGCCTATTGCGAACCGGCAGCACGCGCCGGTCTGATCGACATGTCGCCGCGGGCCGCGAGGTTCTGGAACCTGACCTGCCGGGCTAGGCGCCGGCAAAGAACAGGCGTTCGGCCGTTTTGTGCAGCAGCCAGTCTTTGTCTGCCGGCGACAGAAAATCGAGGCTGGCGCGCACGAGGTCAATCGACTGGCGGTAGGTCTGTTCGACGACCTGAAAGGGGCAATCAGAAGCCCACATCAGCCGCTCGGGGCCAAAGGCGTCGAACACGCGGCGAATCAGCGGCGCCAGGTCGAAATAGGGCGGGCGCTTTTTTCCCAAGGCGTAAAACGCCGATACCTTGACCGACGTTTGCTTGTTTGCCGCCAAGCGGCACAGGGCGGCAACGTCGCGTTCGACAATGTCGCCCGATGCGCCAATGCGGCACAGGTGGTCAATGACGACCGGCGTGTCGGGGTATTTCGCACAGGCCCGGCCCAGCGCGGGCAGGGCGTTGGGGTCGATCAGGCAACACATCGCCAGGTTTTCCTTCGCCCCCAGGGCGAACATCTTGTGCAGCCCTTCGGCATCGAGCCAGCGTTCGGGCGGCAGATCCTTGGGGTAAATCCGAAAGCCGCGCACGCCTTGCGCCTTGAGCCGCAGCATTTCCGGTTCGGGGTGGGCCGCATTCTGGTCGATGACCGCCACGCCCCGCAGGCGGTGCGGGTCCATTTGAATCGCGTCGAGCATGTACTGATTGTCATGCCCGTAAAACGACATTTGAATCAGTACGGCGCGGTTCACGCCGGCCGGCCCGGCCAGCTTCCAGAATTCCTCGGCCGTAAAACTGGGCGGCTCCATGTTGGCCCGCCGAAACCCGGCGGCCAGCGGGTAATGTCCCGTATCAGGCGTCCAGAGGTGCACATGCGCGTCAATGAAATTCATGGCAGGTCGCCCCGCGGCCGGCGCCGCTAAAACAGGTATCTTGCGATGGCTTTGAAGATCAGTGTTGTCACCAGCCCGAGCGGGCGAACGTAGTAATAGAGTTGCAAACTGTCGCACCCCATGCGCTGTTTGAATTCGTCAGCCGACGCGCCGATCTTCACGTACTGCGGGTGCTGGTTCAGGCCGTGTTCGACGCCGCGGTAAATCACGTTGAAGTACACGTCGCCCTCGGCGTTCAGGTCGTAATCGACCCCGCAGTACAGCATGTTATGGTACACCGTCGAATTCAATGCGCAGCAAAACCCTACGACCTGCGAGCCGCGCTCAATGAACGTGAACCGCGATTCTTCAGGAAGCTGTCGGGCCAATTCGCGGAAGAACGCGGCGGGAACCCATTCGAACTTGACCTGCGCCCGGTCGAATACCGCCTGGTACAACTGGTGCACTTCGTCGGTGAACAGTTCCGCCACGCCCTCGCCCCCCTTGAGCGTGCGGCTGGTCAGGCCCGCTTCGCTGAACTTGGAGAACACCTTGCGCATGTTCGCCCGCGTGCGCTTGCTGCGCTGTTCATAAAAGTCGTCGAAGGAGGCAAAGTCGGCCTTGAGCGTGTATGACACGACGCTGTCGGCCCGGCGATACCCGCGGCGCGTCAAACCGGCCAGGGCGGCCGCGGTTTCGGCATCGAATTCCTTGAACGCGATCAACGGGCACCGTGTCGATTTCGCCAGCTTGCGGGCGATGTCGTCCAGTAGCGGCACCAGTTGTTCAAGGTCGGCCGTCGGCGCGATCGCGATTTGCCCCTGTTTCTGACCCGTGCTGATCGGAACGCCGCACAGCAGAATCGGCAGCATGAAAAACGACGGGATCAGCTTGCGAATCGACCGCACCCACGCCTGCACCCGCGGCGGGGCAAACAGCGCCCCGTCGACCGTGTAACGGCAATAGCAGGCGCAGGCCGCCGGGGTGCCCGATGCATCGTGCATGATCGCATACCAGAACCGGGCGTAACCCGCCAGCGACAGCTCGACCGCCTTCAAAAACCGCGGGTCCAGCGTGGGGTTGGCCGCCAGGTCGCACGCCGCCAGCCACTGGGCCTGGTCAAGCTCACCGATCGACTCGTACAGCGTGCAGGTGTAACCGCCCGCGCTGCGCGGCGCCGTGCAGGTCGTGGCCCCGCGGGGGCCAGGCTCAGGCTCAGACATGGCCGGTCGCTCCTCAATTCACTGCGCCCACGTCGAGCGGCTGGCCGTTGTGGCGCGGTGTCAGCTTCAAAATGAACGCCGCCGCCTGGCGGCTCCATTGATCGGCCGTGGGGTACTGCGCCGCCTCGGCGCCGAAGCAGCTTTGCAGCATGTCGGTATTGATGATGCCGGGGTTCAGCGGCACGGCGGCCATGCCCTCGGGCAGCTCCTGGGCCAACGCCTGGGTCAGCCCTTCGACGGCCCATTTCGTGGCGCAATACGGCGCCACCTGGGCGGCGGTGCTGCGGCCCCAACCCGAACTCAAGTTCACAATCACCCCCGATTTGCGTTCGATCATGGCAGGCACAAAATGCCGAATGCAGTTTGCCACCCCCCCGACATTGACCGCCAGCGACCAGGCAAATTCGTCGGCCGAAATCTTCCACAGCGGGGCCGGGCGGTTAATGACCGCCGCATTGTTGATCAGCAGGTCGGGCGGGCCAAACGCCTGCAGCACGCGGGCTGCCCACGAGCCGACCTGGTCATCGCGGCTGACATCGACAGCGGCAAAGTCGTGTGGCGCGCCGCAGCGCGATTTCAGATCGGCCAGCCCCGCCGCATCGCGGGCGCACCCCAGCACGCGGTGGCCCTGTTCGACGAACCGGTCGACCAGCGCCCGCCCCAGGCCGCGCGTGCAGCCGGTTATCACGATCAGGCGCGACGATCCATTCGGCATGTTCAAAACCTTTGATGATGCGATGCAACTGCGGGCCGCTCGATGAAGTACGAGCGCGAATTGTAGCACGCCGCAATCGGCGCAGGCTACCCTTGGGGGTGAACCCCCTTTGCGGTCGCGCATCGTGCACGATGACCGCTGCGCAGGCCGGGTGGGGCAGGGCGCGGAGCAGGTCCCGGTTTTCCGACCGTTTCGTGGCAGCCGCGAAAGTCATGGAAACCACGATCGCTCTTGCGACTGCGACGCGAATGTGGCAAGCTGGAGCGGTTGATTTCCGACGATCGTGCCGGCTGTGTTCCCCGCCCCTGCCTCCCCACGAACCGGCCCGACTGTAATCACTACCATGCCACAGCAATCCCGTGCCGATGCCTGCGGCAGCGAATGGCTGATCGGGGCGGCCGGGGGCCGCCGCCCCGACCCACCCCGTTCATGACGCCAAAAGAGGAACTTGCGTGCGATTTCGTGGCCTTGAATTCCCGCCGGTGCGCGTGGTACTGCTGGTTTTGGCGTTCGCACCGGGGCCCGGTGGGGAGTTGTTGGCGGCCGAGCCGGGGTTTCAGGCCGACATTCGCCCGATCATGCAGGCGCGGTGCGTGAAGTGTCATGGACCCGACGAAAAGTCGGGCAACGTGAATTTCGCCGCGATCACCGACGACGAGGCCGCGGCCCGCTCACGAAAACTGTGGCGCAAGGCGATCGCCCAACTCGAGGCAGGCGAGATGCCGCCGCCCGACGCGCCGCAGCCCACGCCGGCTGAAAAGCAATTGCTCGTCGCGTGGATGCAGCACACGCTGAACGCGGTGGTGAACTGCAGCGATCAGGCGCAGCGCGACCCGGGGCCGACCGTGATTCGGCGGCTGAGTTTAACCGAGTACAACTGCACGGTTCGCGACCTGCTCGGGTTCGAATTCGATGCCGCCGCGGTGGGCATGACCAGCGATGCCCGCGAGGGCAACAGCTTTGGCAACCTCGCCGCCGCCCTGGAGGTGCCGCCCGCCTTGATGGAAAAGTACTTCGCGGCGGCCGATCAGATTCTGGACCGGTTCTTCGGCACCGAACTGAGTTCGGCGGTCGATGGCCGCATTCAGGACCAGGCCCGAAACAGTCGCGAGCAGATGTTCCGGCTCAAGCCGGGCGACTGGCGCAAGCCAGATTACGCCGTCGCCCCGCCGCCCGGTGTCGCGCCGCGCGATGCCGCGCAGTCGCTGATCGCCGCGTTCGCGCGCCGCGCGTATCGCGGCCCGGTGGCGGCGCATGACCTCGAACGGCTGCTGGCGGTGTTCGATCGCGCCGTGATGTTGCAAAAGAGTTATGGCGACGCGATTCGCGGCATGCTCAAGGCGGTGCTCGTTTCGCCGCGGTTTCTGTACCGGATCGAACAGGGCGGCCTTGGGGGCACGCCGGGCGCGGTCGTACCCGTCAATGATCATGAGCTGGCAGTGCGGATGTCGTATTTTCTCTGGTCGAGCATGCCCGACGATGAATTGCTGGAACTGGCCGATCGTGGCCGGTTGTCGGCGCCGGGGCCTTCGACCGAACTGGTGAAACTCGCGGGGCAGCCGATTTCCGCGCCGGGGTCGGAAACGCACCAGGGGTCCAATCGTGACAAAGTCTTCGATGGCGACTTGCAGACGATCCTTGACGGCCCCGACGCCAGCAGTTACTGGGTCGGCCTCGACCTGGGCGCCGCGCAGCCGATTCGTTGCGTGCGGTTCGCCGGGCGCATCGGTTATGAGCCACGCCTGGTGGGCGGCAGGTTTCAGGCCTCGAGCACGCCGGATTTCAGCAGTGACGTCGTCGAATTGCTGGAGGTGTCTGAGCCGCCGCCCCGGGGCTGGGTCACGCGCGACCTCGCCGAGCCGGTTGTGCGGCGCTATGCCCGCTATGTCCCGCCGCCGAACGCGTTCGGCAACATCGCCGAGTTTGAAGTTCGCGGCCCCGGCCCGGGCACCGTGCTCGAACAGCAGGTGCGTCGCATGTTGGCCGACGGGCGCGCGCGGGCGCTCACCGACAACTTCGCCGTCTCCTGGCTGCAAATTCACAAGCTGGCCGCCGCACGCCCCAGCACCGAATTCTTCCCCGAGTTCAACGCGAACGTGCGGCAGGCGATGTTTGACGAAACCACGCTGTTCTTCGACGCGCTCCGCCGCGAAGACCGCAGCGTGCTGGAATTGCTCGATGCCGATTATACATTCGCGAATGAAGAACTCGCTCACTACTACGGCCTGGCGGCGGTGAAAGGCAAGGAGTTCCAGCGCGTGACGTTGACGCCCGCCGATCATCGTGGCGGCCTGCTCGGCATGGGCAGTGTCTTGGCGCTGACATCGCATACTTCGCGAACCAGTCCCACGCTGCGCGGCAAATGGATTCTGGAGGTCGTGTTCGGCACGCCGCCGCCTCCTCCGCCGGCCAACGTCAGCCAGATCAAAGACGAGCCGGGCAAGGCCCAGGCCAACATCCAGACCTTTCGCGAAAAGCTGGCCATGCATGCGCACGCGGCCGCGTGTGCGGCCTGCCATCGCAAAATGGACCCGCTGGGCTTCGCGCTCGACAATTACAACGCCGTGGGTCGCTGGCGCGACAAGCTTGGCGATCAGCCGCTGGACGTGACGGGCGAGCTGCCCTCGGGAGAAAAGTTGAACGGCGTCGCCGATTTGAAGCGTGTGCTGCTCGCGCGGAAGGCCGAATTCCTCGACAACCTCACCGAGCAACTGCTCACCTATGCCCTGGGCCGCGAACTCGAAGGTTGCGACGATTGCCCCGTGCGGCAGATTGCGGCACAGCTCACGGCCGACAACTGCCGCTTTTCAACACTTATGATTGAGATCGTGAAGAGCTTCCCGTTTCAATACCGCAAGACCTCCGTTGAGCCCTGACGCCGCCGCGGCGCGCGATTTTTCAGAAAGCCCGAATCCATGAAATTCGCCCAACCGATCTCCCGTCGCAAGCTGCTTGGCAACCTGGGGGTGGTGTTGTCGCTGCCGTTCTTCGAGTCGCTGGTTCCCGCGCGGGGGGCGGGCGCCGCGATCGCGAAGCCGCCGGTGCGGTTGGGAATTCTCTCGGTAACGGGGGGCACGGTGCTCGAATCGTGGAAGCCGGCGCAGGCGGGGCCGCTGGCGAAGTTGCCGTCGATTCTGCGTGCGCTCGAATTCGCGAAAGACGACATCACGGTGATTTCGGGGCTGTCGCACGCGGGGCGGTCAGAGAATTTGAACGCGCACGAGCATTGCGCGCTCACGCATTTGACCGGCGCCAGCTCCGTCAAGAAAGAGGGCGGCAAGTTGTTTGCCGGCGTGTCGGTCGACCAGGCCGCCGCCCGCGTGCTCGGCCGCGAAACGTTGCTGCCGTCGCTGGAAATTGGCCTGTTGGCAAATCAATACTCGTTTCGCGCCCCCGACTCGGTTGTGCCGTTTGAGGGCAACCCGCGACTGATCTTCGACCGCATGTTTCGCGGGCGGCAACCGGTCGTGCCCAATTGGAAACGCCGCGCCGAGGCCGGTTCGGGCACGGCTGCCCTGGCGCCGAGCGACGATTCGCTCGACCGCAGCGTGCTCGATCTGGTGCTTGGCCAGGCCCAGGACCTGCGGCGCGGCCTGGGGCGGGCCGACCAGCGCCGGCTCGATCAATACCTCGACTCGGTGCGCGCGGTCGAGCGCCGCATCGCCTTTGTCGAATCGCGGCAGCGGCAGGAAGTTCTCGATCTGGCCAGTCCGGGGGCCTCGACGCTGCACCTCCCGCAAGCGTTGCCCAAAGCGGGCACCCCGATCTGGGAAATCACCCGCCCGATTGACCAGGACCCGGCGCGGCACGGCGACTACATCCGCCTGCTGGCCGACCTCATGGTCCTGGCGTTTCAGACCGACACGACCCGCGTCGTCACGTTGGCGGCAGGCAGCGACGACTGCATGTTTCCCGGCGTCGTCACGGTCGGCTATGAGCGGCATTGCCACACGCTCGAACATCAGGGCAATGCGTTTCGCCCCGAAGACGCCGACCCGATTGCCCGCGAAGCCTGTCGCCAGATCCACGCCTGGTACACGCAGCTCTTTGCCGAAACGGTTCGCAAGCTGCGCGACATTGATGAAGGCGGCAGTTCGTTGCTCGACAACACGGCGCTGGTCTATACGTCGTACATGGCCGATGGAGGTCACGGCCGCGATGACTACCCCGTCGTGCTCGCGGGCAAAGCCGGCGGAGCCTTGAAGCCGGGCCGGCACCTGGCGTTTGACAAGCAGGCCCCCATGGCCAACCTGTACGTCGAGTTGTTGAATTTGCTGGGCATTCCTACGACCGCCTTCGGCGACAGCCACACGTCGAGATTCGCGGGCGATTTCAATGGCCGCCTGCCGGGCCTGGTGTGATCGACAACGACACGCCCTGTGCGCCCCGCCGAAATGGACCCTGCCGCCCCGCGAGCAACCCATGCCAACCGACCCCGAACCAACCAACCCTGAAAAACAGACCGCCGCCCCGCCCCGCTTTGTCGCCGTCGGTCATCGGGGGCTGCGGATCGCTTCGGCCGACGGCGAAACGTGGGCCAATCTGCAAACCGGCAAGGAGGGCGAGGTCTATCGCGCGGCGTGCTTTGGCAATGGTGGCTTTGCCGCCGTCGGATCATTCGGCGGCGCGAACATCGTAGCCTCGACCCGCGACGGCGTCCTGTGGCAGACCGGTTCGCGCGACGCCAAGTATGTGAACTATCTCCGGGGACTGGGTTTTGGCAAAGGCCTCTTTCTCGGGCTGGGTGGCGACCCCGGCGCCGTCGGTGATTCCAAACCGTTTGTCATGACCTCCGCTGATGGTCTGGTCTGGAGCGAGCTCACGCCGATTTCCGGAAAAAACATGCTCCGGCGGGTCTGCTTCGGCAACGAGCGCTTCGTGGCCGTGGGCGATCGCGGTCGTCGCGCTGCATCGCTCGACGGCCTGGCATGGACCGACGCGCCAGACGTCAAGGCAATCGACACGCTGATCGACGTGACGTTTGGCCGGGGCTTATTCGTGGGCGTTGGCCTGCATGGCCTGCGAATGAGCAGTGACGATGGGGTCAAGTGGTCAGAGCGACTCGTGGGCGAAGAAGGCGAACATATCAATTCGGTGCTCTGGACGGGTGACCGCTTTGTCGCCGTTGGGCAGGGCGCCACCTATGTTTCGCCCGACGGCCGCCATTGGGATCGCTTGCCCAACACGAACGCGCCGCTCGTCGCCGTCTACGGCGTGGGGCAATTCATCGGCTCAAACTGGCGCGGCCGCCTGCTGCACTCGACCGACGCCGTAACCTGGAAAGAGGCGTTTCAGGCCGAATATCACATCGAAGCGCTCGCCTTTGGCGGCAACGACAATCGCCCGTTGTCGCCCGCCCGTTGAAGATTCCCTCGTCGCCGCGAACCCAAGCGGCGCGTGAAGACGGACATCATGAGCCGCCCCGGCTCGGCACTGCTCGATCGCATGTAAAAGTTTTTATTGATAATAAATAAAAAAATATGTTGACTCGAATGGCCGCACGGCCATAATTCCCCCGGTAAGAACCGTCATGCGCGGCCGCCTGCGGCCCGATGGTGTTGTGGCTGCGTGTTCGGCCTGCGGGCCGGGGCGCGGCGGTTTCGCCTGTGGGCCGGTTTGGGCGCGAAAGGGGGTTCTGCGATGCCGCGCACGACCATCAAGCAAATCATGGCGGTGATCAAGCAGTCGAGCGGGCTGCTCTCCGTGGCGGCCAACCGCCTGAATATGCCGTTGGAAAAGCTCGAACGCCGCGTCAACGAAACGTACCGGCTGTCGCGGGCCGT
>JAJXXL010000067.1 GCA_021781115.1 Planctomycetota bacterium | reverse complement strand
GTGAGCAAGGAACGGGAGATGAGCTCCGTGGCTATGAATAACGAAAATGCTGCACCGCCGACAACGCCCAGCAGCCAGGCTCGCCCAGTTTGGACAATTGTGGAAACGATCATTGTTGACATCCACGTTCCGAACAACGTCGCGGGCAGGTACGCCCAGCCAAGCTCAACCTGCATATCGGCCGGGATGATCGTGCCCAAGCCGAAGAACGTGCCTCGAATCGCCAGATCTGCCGCGGCCCAGATCGACCACGTCATGCACACGCTGATTCCGGCCATTTTCAACGTACATCGGGCCATGTCGGCGCTTGTCAGCGGCCGGGTGGCCAGGAAACTTCCCATTCCAAGAGTCGTGTCGGTTGCTCCGGTGTCGCCCATGACCAGGCCGAACACAACTCCCCCAACGGCCAGCAGCACGCCGCCGTTGGCAACACTCTCCACCAAGTCCTGCGGGGCGCGATTGAACAGCAGC
Organism: Planctomycetota bacterium; assembly: GCA_021781115.1. Classification (GTDB taxonomy): domain Bacteria; phylum Planctomycetota; class Planctomycetia; order Planctomycetales; family Planctomycetaceae; genus JAJXXL01. The sequence goes on along the minus strand of JAJXXL010000067.1, from coordinate 2,371 downwards.
CACGCACAGAAACCGACCACGAGCACACCACCGACCCCAATGGGCATGAGCCAGCCTTTTTGCCGCCATTCAAACCAGAATTGCGCCTGCCGGGGTGAGCGAAACGGCGTGCCAACTTTCGGGGTCGGGTCGAGCAGTTCGCCGAGATGGCGCAGGAGCTGCGGGGCTTGCAGTCCTTCTCCACAGCGCTGTCGCGCAATCCCCCGAGTCGCGACGAGATACGCCAGGCCGCTGGCCGCCAGAAGCGTTGCCGCCTCGCCGGGAGTCACCTCCTGCCAGTATCGAATTGGCCCCGAATGCCACACTAAACCATACCGCGAATGGAGCCACAGCCCGATTAGCGACATCGATGGCGCCAAAAGCACGCAAAGATGCCACAGCGATTCGCCTATCAGCCAGTACAGCGCCAGAAACAGAGCGAACGCCACCGCCATGTACAGCGCCGGGCCGTAAATCGGCCAGTCGAGATCGAACCCGGCGTTGATTGCCACCTGGGTGCCGACCATTGCCACACTCATGCCCAGCATGGCCGGAACCAATTGGACGGCTGCAATGGCGGCCGGGCTCAGCGGCCAGGTACGGTACTGTGCCGGGTGACCCAGCGCCTGCATGAGAGCGGCGGCGTAGGTGACACCGGCGATCAGCAGCAGAGTCACGTGCGCCATGACGATTGCGTATTCGGCCGAATGTAACAAGTCATCAACGTTCAGAGTGTTCAGGACGATCAGCGAGGCCGCACCGGCACCCAGCGCAGCGGTCAGAAAATGCCACCGGCCGCGCCGGTATATACCCCACGCAATGGCAATCGGAATGGAGTGCATGTTTGTGCTTCCTGGCTGTTGGGCTTTACGATGAGACTGACGCGCCCGGATGGGACAATCGCCATGAGTTACCCTGCGATTCGCGCCACAAACACCTCGTCGAGCGACAGCGCCGCGTCATCGACGACCGAGGCCCCCGCCGCTTCAGCGGCCCGCCGCAACTGGTCGCTGGCGCCGGTACACGTATAGGTCCACTCGAATCCCTGGCCGGCGCAGGACAGTGCCCCCACGAGCGGCGGCGGCTGGTCGTGCAGTTGGGCGAACCGCAACGTCACCCGACGATGCGTGTCCTTGATTTCGTCCATGCTGGCCATCAGCAGCACCCGCCCGCGGTGGATTATCGCCACGCGGTCGGCCACACGTTCGACTTCATCGAGCAAATGCGACGAGAACAGCACCGTCCGGCCTTCGTCGGCAATCGTACGAATGATCGCCCCCAGAATGTCGCGCCGCACCACCGGGTCGAGGCCCGACGACGGCTCGTCGAGCACGAGCAAGTCGGGCCGGTGCGCCAGGGCCACCAGCAGCCCCATCCGCGCGCGTTGACCACGCGACAAGGCCTTGACCCGCGCCCCACTGTCGAGGTCAAACGCCTCGCGGAGTTCTTCGGCATAGGCGGCGTCCCAATTCGGAAAGAACGGCTGCGAGTACCGGATCAATTCGTGCACTCGCATCCAGTTGGGCAGGTCGCGATCTTCCGAAAGGTAGCCAATGCGACCCAGCACGCCCACCGGGCTGTGCACCGGGTCGAGGCCAAACACTGCGACCGTTCCCGCCTGGGGTTTGAGCAGGCCCAAGATGTGCTTGATCAATGTCGTTTTGCCCGCGCCGTTTCCACCGATCAGCCCGAACACGCCGCCGCGCGGCACGGTCAGTGAAACGTCGTCGAGAGCAGTTTTGCTGCCGAATCGGCGCGTCAGACGGTGGATTTCAACAACGGGCGGTGAAGCGGAAGAAAACGAATCGGGCATGGCCTCACCTGGGGTTGAACGGTTAATCAATGCAAAAGATGCTGCTGGCTGAACTTTGCGATTGGCCGGTGCGTGTGCCTGCCGTGCGGGTGTGCCCGCGCGACGGCGCGAGGCGAAAACATCAATCAGGCCCCGCGTGCATGACGGTGTGGCGTTGTTGGACAATTTTGACGACATCGTCGAGAGTCACGTTCATCTGCCGGGCTTCAGCCAGCAGGGCGTCAATGCGTTCGGTCAGAATTCGGATCCGTTCCGTGCGGGCCAGCGGTGAACCCTGATCAGAAACGTACGTCCCCGCCGTCCGCCGCATTTCGACCACCCCCGCCGCCTCGAGCTCGCGGTAGGCCCGTGCGACGGTGTTATGGTTGATCAGCAGGTTTTCAGCGAGCGTGCGAATCGGCGGCAGCTCTTCGCCCGGCGTGAGCCGCCCCGACGCCACGAGGTACCGCACCTGATTCACGATTTGCAGATAAATCGGCACGCCATCGGCCGCAATGTGAATTTGCACCTGACGCTTCACCTCAAAAGCCGCCCCGTCTCATTTGTATGTTGTACTAGATCAATAGTACAATATGCCAT
>JAJXXL010000453.1 GCA_021781115.1 Planctomycetota bacterium | reverse complement strand
CTGGAATGAGTACGCGGGCGGCGACATCCTGATTCGGAAACTGCACGAGGTGCGCGTGTGCGTAGGCTTGTTCGGCGGTCAGCAGCAGCAGGGCGCCCGACACCAGTTTCATTTAAACACTCCAATAGCGGAAAAAACTATATAAGCACACGACGACCAACTGCCGTGACCCGTGGTCTCAAACACAGACAGATATCCCTTTCATCGTAACGCACCCCCGGCGACGACGAAAGCGAATTATCGTTCAGCGCCATTGGATTCAGGCACTCTGTGGTACGCAAGTCGCGTGGGCGGCCACGGCCTCGTCCAACAACTAGCGCAGATCGACGTTTGCCTTGAACTCCGATTGAACCGAAGCTACCATCCAAAATATTGAAATGAGCGCCATGCCGTCTATTCGTCTCCTGGTTCCGTCGGGCTCTCGCATCGGTTTGAGGGTAATTGTCACAGTTTTCTGCAGGAGTGCTAAAGTTTGCCGCTACTCCCGAACGATTGTGGGGTTATTTATATGAACTGTCGAACGATGGCCATGCAGAGTTAGGTGTACTGTGTACTCCTGGTTTCGCATCGGTCGTTGCGGTCAGTTTAAAGTCCGCCTTTTGCGCCGTCTTTGACTTTCTGGGCGTTCCTTGCCGTTCGAGCACTTTTTATGGGATGTTGTCATGACCGCGAAACGACGAGTGTTGGGCGGGTTCACGTTGATCGAGTTGCTGGTTGTCATTGCCATCATCGCTGTGCTGGTTGCGCTCCTGCTGCCGGCTGTTCAGCAGGCTCGTGAAGCAGCTCGACGGTCTCAATGCAAGAACAACCTCAAACAGTTCGGATTGGCATTGGCGAATTACCATGATACGTACGGGTATTTTGCCCTCACGAGCACGAACACTTGCTGTGGAACGGCGCCAAACCTGGGGTTCATTCCGCGGCTGTTGCCGTATCTCGACAACGCACCGCTGTACAATATGATCAACATGATCGCGCCCGATGCCACGGTAACCCTTCTGCCGACGGGGGCTATGATTCGCACGGTGACCCTTCCGATCACCATTTGCCCGTCGGACGGGTACCTGGGGCCAAATCCTGGGCCAAATAATTTCGCGCTCACGAATTATGATGGTTCGGCCGGGTCACAGGGGTTTAGTTCGGCAAACGGCGCGTGCCAACCGTATTTGGCGACAGCATTTAAGCCTGGTTTTGGCGACGTGTTGGATATCACTCAAATATCGGGAATGGGCACGCGTTCGGGCGCGGCGGTCAAGATCGCCAACGTTACCGACGGAACGTCAAACACCATTCACATGGGCGAAGTTCTGCCGTCGTGCAATGACCACAGCCCCAATGGCGGCTACTGGGCTGAAAATGGCTTCAATTTCCATGCGGGCACTGATGTTCCCATCAACAACATGACGACCTGCAGTTGGGCGACGGCCAGCCTGATTCAAAATCCGGGGTGCACTGCCCAGAGCAATTGGAACTTGAGTTGGGGCTTTCGATCGCTGCACACGGGCGGCGCGCAATTCCTGTTCGTGGATGGGTCGGTGCATTTCCTGAGCGCGAACATTAACTATTTGACGTACCAGCAACTTGGCGGCAAGGCCGATGGCCAAACGATCGGCGCGTATTAGCCGCCTTTCGGGCGCAGGCCGTTTCGGAAGGACGTCGCACGGGTTTCGCTGCCTGTGGCGTTGTTCCGGTCTGTTGACGCACGTTATCTGAATCATGGGGTGCGGTCTCCCTCTGAAAAACGAAACAGGAGCCATGGGCTATGTTCAAACGAAATGTCTTCGCAGTCGCCGTGGTTTGCCTCTGCTATTGCGGGGCGTGCTCGCGCGAAGAGGGGGGGCGAGCGCCGAAGCTTGCAGTTGTCGACGGAACGGTAACCTACAAAGGGCGGCCACTCGTCGGAGCGACGGTCACATTCATTCCGGAAAGCGGCCCCTTGGCCCTGTCGATCACCGATTTCGACGGCAAATTCAAACTTGCCACGGGAACCTTGGCCGGCGCGGCGGTTGGCCCGGCGAAAGTGACCGTGTCGGCAGCGGCGCCAGGGCAAAGCGGTGGGTCTGGCGGGGTCGATCTTTCGAAAACTCCCACGAACCCCGCCGATTCTGAGGCGTATTTCAAAAAGGCGGCTGAAATGCAAATGGCGCAAGGGCAGGGTGGCGCCGAGTCGACACAGCCCAAGTCGTTGATTCCTGAAAAATACTCGAGGCCCGAAACCAGCGGTTTGACGTTTACCGTCAAGTCGGACGGAAGCAATCATTACCCGATCGAACTCGCCGACTGATCGCTGATCCCGTCGTCGCGAAAGCCGCGCGTCTCCCCGCGGTGCCCCAGTTTCAATGGGCTCAAGAATTGCGCCAACTCCGTCACGCAGAAACCTGTGAACCGCAGCAATTCGGGTAGAGGGGCCGGTATCACGGGAGAATTTCTGCTCGAGGATCAGCGGTAATGAGTGTTGTGTACTGTAGTTGATCGACTGGGGCGTGTGGGGCCGATTTCGAAGACGACGCCTGATTTACGTCTTCCACTTGATGTTGCAGCCAATACTGGGCTTTTGCACAGTTGATACAGTTCCGTTCGTGAGCACCGCGTCGAAGGCGGCCCGCAAGTCGCTTCCCGTAACCGGTATGCCATTGCCGGGGCGACTGTCGTCCATTTGGCCGCGATAGACAAGCCGGCGTTCGCCATCGAACAGAAAGAAATCGGGCGTGCATGCCGCCTGGTAGGCGCGGGCGACCGCCTGCGTTTCATCAAACAGGTAAGGAAATGTGTACCCGGCGGCGCGGGCTTCTTCGGCCATGCGGGCCGGGCTGTCTTCGGGGTGCGTTTGAATATCGTTGGCG
>JAJXXL010000402.1 GCA_021781115.1 Planctomycetota bacterium | reverse complement strand
CGGTTGTGGGTGCTTGTTCGCGAAGGAGTTGAACCCGTTGCCGACCACTCCGATTTCCGCCGCGGGGCGCGGCGGGAAATTGCTGGCGACGCCTGGCGCTTGCACTGGTTCAATGCCCAATGGGCCTGTGGCCACTGCCAGCGTGAATTCACTCCGATCGAGCCGCGGTTGTTCAGCTTCAATTCGCCGCTGGGGGCCTGCCCCGGTTGCCGCGGAACCGGCTTGGCCGCAGCCGACACCGGGGCGCCCTGCCCCGATTGCGGCGGCACGCGCCTGCGAGACGACGCACTGGCAGTGAAAGTCGCCGGGCACGACATTGCGGCCGTGTGTCGCATGAGCGCAAGCGCGGCGTGCGAATTTTTGCGGCAACTTGGCGCGGGGGGCGACACGCAAGCGGCGCACCCGGTCGAGGCGGTCGTGAACCGCCTGGTGTTGCGGCTGGCCGATCTCGATTCGCTGGGCCTGGGACACCTGGCACTCGACCGCCCGCTGCGCACGCTTTCCGGCGGTGAGTTGCGGCGGGCCGCTCTGGCAGCGGCACTTGGCGCGCAGCTTGTCAACACGCTGTACGTGCTGGACGAACCGACGGCGGGGCTGCATCCCTGCGATTCGGGCCGCCTGCTGGACATCGTGCGCCGCTTGTGCGACGCGGGCAACTCGGTGATCGTCGTCGAACATGATGCCGAATTCATCGGCAATGCCGACTTTGCGATCGACCTGGGCCCCGGGGCGGGCCGGGCCGGCGGACGCGTGGTTTTTCAAGGCCCGCCGGCCCTGCTCGCCGCGTGCGCCGAGTCGGTCACAGCAAAGCATCTGTCGCGGGCGGCTGGTCGCGGCCCGGGCGGCATGGCGCGGCGGCCGCCGCAGGCTGAATGGATCGAGCTGCGGGGCGTGCGGCACAACAACCTGCACGATCTCACGGTGCGGTTTCCGCTGGGGGTGCTGTGCGCCATAACGGGCGTCAGTGGCAGCGGCAAAAGCAGCCTGATTCAGGAAACCCTGTATCCCGCGCTGGCCCGGTCACTGGGTCGCCCGCAGCCGGCGGGGCGCGTCGGCCTGTACGCCGAAATCGTCGGCGGCGACCTGATTGACGATGTCGTGCGGCTCGATCAATCACCCGTGGTGCGTGCGGCCCGCAGCAACCCGGCAACCGTCCTCAAGCTGTTCGACGAAATTCGCCGCCTGTTCGCCCAAACCGCTGAGTCCCAAGTCCGACAGTTCACGGCGGGGCATTTCAGCTTCAACGCCGATCTGGGCGGGCGATGTTCTGAGTGTCGCGGAACCGGCAGCCTCGCGATCGACATGCACTTTCTGCCGGACGTCACGCTGGCATGCCCGGCATGCGACGGCGCGCGTTTTCGCCGTGAAATCCTGGAAGTTGCCTGGCGCGGCCTGAACATCGCCGAAGTGCTGCGTCTGACGGTCGACGAAGCCTTCACGTTCTTTCGCGGCCACTCGAAAATCCAGCGGCGCTTGAAGTCGCTTAAGGATGTGGGGTTGAATTACCTGACGCTGGGGCAGCCGTGCGATACGTTGTCGGCGGGCGAGTCGCAGCGATTGCAACTGGCGGTGATCCTGGCCGGATCATCGCGGGCAAAAACCCTGTTTCTGCTCGACGAGCCGACGATCGGCCTGCACCCCGCCGACGTCGCCGTCCTGCTCGAATGCTTTGCCGCGCTGCTTTCAGCCGGGCATTCGCTGATCGTCATTGACCACGATCGAGCGCTGATTCGCGCAGCCGATTATCTGATCGACCTGGGGCCGGGCGCCGGCCCCGCAGGAGGCCGCGTTGTGGCCCAGGGGCCACCCGAAACTGTGGGCCGTACGGCGGAATCGCTGACGGGGCGCTGGCTGTGAGGCATCGCCCGCGGCGCGTTGGCCAGTGTGGTCATGTGCCAGAGTTCGACCGCCCGGCGGCGTGCGGGTGTGCCTTGTCGTAGGTCTCGCGCAGCCGCGCGGTGCTGACGTGCGTGTAGATTTGTGTGGTCGTCAGACTTTTGTGCCCCAACAGCTCCTGCACGCTGCGCAGGTCAGCGCCGCCGTCGAGCAAGTGCGTGGCAAAGCTGTGTCGCAGCGTGTGCGGCGTGGTTTGCCGGTCGAGGCCGGTTTGCGAAAGGTACTTTTCCAGCATGCGGCCCACGCTGCGGGTTGTGAGCCGTCGCCCGCGCTTGTTGAGAAACATCGCGGCCTGTTGTACGGGCGGCGCCGTGGGGTCGGGTTCGCGCACCGCCAGCCAGCGCTCGAGAGCGCGGGCCGCATACCGCCCGATCGGGGCAACGCGTTCTTTTCGACCTTTACCCATGACGCGCAGGATGTCGGCGTCGCGGTCCCAGTCGGTCACGTTGAGCGACGCGAGTTCAGCCACGCGCAACCCGGCCGAGTACAAGGTTTCGAGAATCGCCCGGTCGCGTAAGCCGAGGGGCTGGTTTGCGGGCGGGGCCTCGAGCAGGCGGGCTAATTGTTCGGTCGCCAGAAAATGCGGCAACCGGCGGCCGGCGCGAGGCGTTCGCAGGGCTTTGGCCGGGTTTGTTTCCGCCAGTTTTTCGCGGCAGCAGAACTTGAAAAAACTGCGCAGGCAGGCCAAGCGGCGGGCCATCGTCGTGCGGGCGTACTGGCATTCGTGCATGTACGCCACGTACCCGCGCAGGGCGGCGACCGTGACATCGCCCACCGCCGGCACGCCCCCGCCGCGTTCGCGAAAGTATTCGAGCACACTTTCGAGGTCTTCGTGGTACGACTTCAAGGTCAGCGGCGACGCATTCCGCTCGATGCGCAGGTATTGCAGGAAGCCCGGTATGGCAGAGAGCATGACAGCCCACCGAAAATCGAAACCCGCCCGAGTC
>JAJXXL010000251.1 GCA_021781115.1 Planctomycetota bacterium | reverse complement strand
GGCGTGGCGATCGGTTCGGCGCTCGTTCTGGGCACCGAGGGGTTCCGCATTCCCGACCGGTTCGTCCGCCGCGATGCCGTCGAAACCGAAACCGAACGTCTGCATGGGGCATTGGCGGCGGTCGCCGCAGAAATCGGCGAAAACGAACAGTTGGCATGCGATCGCCTGGGCAAACAGTATGGCGCGATTTTTGCTGCGCATGCGCAGCTTGTGCAGGATCCAAAACTTCGCAAGGAAATTGAAGACCTGATTCGCCAGAAGTGCTTCTCGCCGGAGTTCGCGGTGAGCCGCGTGCTGCGGGGGTACGCCAAGACAGTCCAAAACCTGGGCGACCGCTACCTCGCCGATCGCGCCGTCGATCTGTTCGACATCGAAAAGCGGATCTTGCGGCACTTGCTGAATGAACGCCGTGAGGAACTGGCGCAGCTCACCGAGCCAGTGCTGGTGCTGGCCCACAACCTGACGCCCAGCGAAACTGCAAATCTCGACAAGAAATTCGTGCTGGGGTTTGCGACCGAGGTGGGGGGCAAGAGTAGCCACACGGCGATTTTGGCCGGTGCCCTCGAAATCCCGGCGGTGGTCGGCGTGGGGAATTTCCTGTCGGATGTTTCCGGTGGCGAAACGGTGATCATCGACGGCAATCACGGCACCGTGATCATTGCCCCCGACGACGCGACCTTGGCCGAGTATCGCGAGTCAGAGCAACAGTTCCGATCGGTGGCGGTGAAGTGGCAATCGCTGGGTCAATTGCGTTCGGAAACGCAAGACGGCGAAGCGGTGCACATTTACGGAAACATTGAATTTCCCGATGAAGCCCAGTACTGCACACAGCGTGGGGCCGAAGGAGTCGGGCTGTATCGCACCGAGTTTCTGTACTTGGGCAGCGACGTCGAACCGACCGAAGAGGTGCATTTTGCCGCATACCAGAAGGTGATTCAGGCGTTTGGCGAGCGACCGGTGGTCATTCGCACGCTCGACCTGGGGGCTGACAAAACCCCCCGGGCGATGCAACACGCACTGCCGCAAGAGCCCGAACCGTGCCTGGGGCTGCGCAGTCTGCGGCTGAGCCTGCGAAACCTGCCGGTGTTCAAGACGCAATTGCGGGCGATTTTACGGGCCGCCGTCCTGGGCGACGTGCGGGTGATGTTTCCGCTGGTTTCGACGCTGCTGGAGTTCCGGCATGCGAAAATGATTCTGGGCGACGTGATCGAGGATCTTGAAGAAGAAGGGGTGCCTTTTCGCCGCGATATTCCCGTGGGAATGATGGTCGAAGTTCCGTCGGCGGCGCTGCTGGCCGACGAATTTGCGCGGGAAGTCGACTTTTTCTCCATTGGAACAAACGACCTGATCCAGTATACATTAGCAGTCGACCGTTCGAACCCAGCCGTGGCAAGTTTGTACAACCCGGCCGATCCGGCAATTTTTCGGCTGCTGCGCATGGTGATTTCTGCGGCGGAAAAGCAGAAAATTCCGGTTTCCGTATGTGGCCAGATGTGTTCCGACCCGATTTACACACCGGTGCTGATTGGCATGGGTTTTCGCGTTTTGAGTGTGGCCCCGCACGCCCTGCCGCTCATCAAGCAGGTCGTGCGCAGCCTGACCGTGGCTCAGGCACGCGAAATCGCCGATCATGTGAAAACGCTGGAAGTTGCCAGAGATGTTGAAAATTATCTTCGGGGGGAGATGAAGCGAATCAGTCCGGACCTGGTGTTGTAGGGTGCGTCCGGAACAGATGCAGACGTACGGACGTTTCCGTCAAGAGTGTTGCGGCGGGGCATCGCGCCTGACCCAAGCGGCTCGGTCGCACGACCGGGCTGCGGGCTCGCACGTTTTTGTCGGAGGCGTCAACGCGGGATTTTTCATGAAAACAGGGACGATCGCCGTGCTCTCGTCGAGGCGGGCGGTTTTTCCCAAGGCGCTTCGCGGCGCTTCGGCAGCGCCGCGGGGCGGTAACCATTTTGGTTCAATCAGAGTGCGCATTCGTTTTAACACCCGTTCTGGAAATTGGTTTGAACATCCGCGGCGCCGGGTTGCCAACCGGCGAGTCGTGATGCAGCCGGTGCGGCCGTTCGGCGACCGGCGATTTGCGGTTCGACCGGCCGCAGGGGCACGGGCTGTTGCCAGCCTGACCGCCCATGCAGGCCATCGCGTCGAGTCGTGCGGTGTTCTCCGGGGCGGGGGCAGTTTCGGGTTGAAACCGCCGGGCTGGCCCATGCCCCGCATGGAGCCTCAGGGCGGTTTCCGAATTGCAAACACGAAGTCACCGTCGCACCTCAATCGCGGCAAATTGCCGGCCCGAACTCGCCTGTTTGCGGCCCCGGTGCAGGGCATTGTCCTGCACCGGCCCAAACCTTGTTCGTTGGCGGCCGGAAGGTTCGAGCGCGGGGCACACGCCTCGCCGCACGAGCATGCCGCGCCCGGGGGGGGGCCGGTGCAAAGCGCCCGATTCGTCACTGCCGGCGAAAGGCGTTGAATGAAAAAGGAAATGTTGGTTAACGCGCTGCAGCCCGAAGAAAGCCGGATCGCGATCGTCGAAGATGGCATTCTCGAGGAGTTGTATACCGAGCGCAGCAGCCTCGAAAACTTCGTCGGAAACATTTACAAGGGCCGCGTCGTCAACCTCGAACCGAGCATTCAGGCGGCGTTCGTCGATTTTGGCGTGGGCCGCAACGGGTTCCTGCACGTCAGCGACGTCGAGTATCAATACTACAAGCACCTCGTCGGCCCGCAAAAGGGAGTGCCCGACGCCCCGGAAGACCAGCCCGAAGAACGTGGCCCGGGCGGACGAGGCAAACCCCGCAAGTTCAACGAGCGGAGCGTCCGCAACAAGCCCCCGATCCAGGAAATCTTCAAGCGCGGCAGTGAAGTGCTGGTTCAGGTAATCAAGGAAGGCATTGGCACCAAAGGGCCGACTCTGTCGACCTATATCAGCATTCCCGGGCGGTACCTCGTCTTGATGCCGGGGCTGCAACGTGTCGGGGTCAGCCGCAAAATCATGGACGACGACCTCCGCCGCAAGCTGCGGGTGAGCCTCGAAGAGCTTAACCCCCCGCCGGGGCTGGGGTTCATCATTCGCACCGCAGGCATTGAACGCTCGAAAAAAGACCTGCAACGCGACCTGAACTACCTGCTGCGGCTGTGGAAGGTGATCGTGCGCCGCATCAAAAAAACGCGTGCTCCGGTAGATATTTACCAGGAGAGCGACATGATCATCCGCACGATTCGCGATATTTATACCGCCGAAATCGACTCGATCTGGATCGACGAACCCGAGGCATTCGAACGCGCCCGCGAATTTCTCAAGGTCGTCCTGCCACGGCACGCCAATCGCGTCAAGCTGTACGAAGGCAAGGAGCCGATCTTTCACAAGTATCACATCGAGGAGGAAATCGCCCGGATCCAGCAGCGGCACGTGCCGCTCGCGGGTGGCGGGTCGCTGGTCATCGACCAGACCGAAGCCCTCGTGGCGATCGACGTGAACAGCGGCAACTTTCGAGCTGACAATGACGCCGAGGAAACGGCGTACCAAATGAACGTCAAGGCCGCCGGCGAGATCTGCCGGCAAATTCGGCTGCGCGACCTGGGTGGGGTGATCGTCAATGATTTTATCGACATGCGCGAAGAGCGGCATCGGCGGGGGGTCGAACGCGCGCTGCGCGAAGCGATCAAGCGCGACCGCGCCCGCACCAAGGTCCTGCGGATCAGCCCGTTCGGCCTGATTGAAATGACACGCCAGCGGATCCGCCCGTCCCTCCGCCGCAGCGTTTACGAAGACTGTCCCTGCTGTAAGGGAACCGGGCTGGTGAAAACGGCCGAAAGCGTGGCGATTGAAGTCGTGCGGCTGCTGCTTAACTCATTGCACCGCGAAAATGTGACCCGGTTGACCGTCGAAGTGCATGACCGGGTCGCCAGCTATTTGAACAATCGCAAGCGCCGCGACCTGATCCAGTTCGAAGAAGAGGCCCAGGTAACCATCGCGATTCAATCGCGAACCGACGTAAATCCTGAACACCTGATCATCCGCAGTTTTGACGGCAGCGGCAACGAATTGAAATTTCTGGCCCCGGAGCACTCGAAATCAGGCCGCTAGGCCGCTATGATGGCGCGTTCAGAAAATCGGGTTGGTCTCGGGCGGCGGACTTGTGAAAATGCCGCTCCGAGCGGGCCGGTGGCTGTCTGTATGATTGCGGCGGTGCGCCTGATTGGGTTTGATGCGTCTGGCGTTGAGATCCGGCGCCATTCGCGCGGGTTGTGGTTTTTACCAAAGAATTCTTGGCCGGCTCTGAAGGGAGGGTCAAGCATTCGTCACGGAACAGAGCGAAGGTTGTGCAGATGTTTGCAATTTTTGAAGACGGCAGCCGGCAATACCGGGTCCAATCGGGCGATACTCTGAATGTCGACTTTCGCGCCGACGCGCAGCTCGGCGAAACGCTCTGTTTCGACCGCGTCCTGCTGGCGGCCACGGCGACGGTCAGCAACGTGGGGAGGCCCCTGATCGACGGTGCCGTGGTGAATGCTGAAGTCGTCAACGCCGAATTCCGCGGCCCCAAGCTCGAAGTGGGCAAGTTCAAACGCCGCAAGAATTACATTCGCCACAATGGGCACATCCAGCGCTATACCGCGGTGAAGATCACCTCGATTCAGGTGCCAGGGTTGCCGGCCGAAGAAGCCCCGGCCGAAGAAGCCCCGGCCGAAGAAGCCCCGGTCGAATCAGCACCGGCCGAATCGGCGCCGCCCACTGGCTCAGGAAGCTGAGGCGTTGATGTCAACGCACGCCGACCTGCTCGACCAGTTGCGCTGGCGGAAATTTCCTGTTCTCGACGACGGGTTTGTCTGTCTGGTCGATTGCATGGGCGACGATGCGGCCGTCGTTCAGGCCGCACGAGTGAGTTACGGGGCGGGCACGCGGCGCGTTTCCGACGACCGTACGCTGATTCGCTACCTGTTGCGGCATCGGCATACCACGCCGTTCGAAATGGCCGAACTCAAGTTCCTGGTCCGCGTGCCGATGGACTGCTGGCGGCAATGGATCCGGCATCGCACGGCCAACGTCAACGAATACAGTACGCGGTATTCCGAAGCGATCGATTCGATGCAGGCCACCCCGGCCGAGGCCTGGCGCACGCAGGCCGAGCAAAATCGCCAGGGCAGCGGGCAACCGCTGCCCCCCGAGGTGGGGGCGCGGCTTACAGCGGCAGAGGCCGACCTTCAGGCCGCCGTGCGCGCGGCATACGACAAGCGGCTCGAAGCCGGCGTCGCCCGTGAGCAGGCCCGCAAGGACCTGCCGCTTTCGACCTATACCGAAGCGTATTGGAAAATCGACCTGCACAACCTGCTGCATTTTCTGGCGCTGCGGATGGACCCACACGCCCAGCTCGAAATTCGCGAATATGCCACGACAATCGGCCGGCAAATCGTCGAACCGCTGTTTCCCATTGTGTGGCAGGCGTTTGTCGACTATCGGCTGGAAAGCAGCGCCCTGTCGCGGCTGGAAATCGAAGTCATTCAGCGCCTGGTGCACCGCAATTCCGGTAAAACGCCGCCGCCTTGGCCGGACGCCGATTTTCTGGCAGTGCAGGATGAAAGTTGGCGCGACCTGACCCGCTGTCGGGAACGCGACGAATGCCGCGCCAAGCTTGAACATCTGGGTTTGCTGGCAAGTTTAGTGAAAGCCGGCGGACCATGCTGAAACATTCAGCGTTCTCGCCGCGTTCGCGTTTGACGGAACCGTCGATTTTGTTATGCTTTTCAAAGGTTTGTCTGCTGGCACTCTGCGGCAGGCAGTGGGTTCCGGCTGGCCGGAACGAATCGTCGCAGCACCGACCCCGTACAACAGGATGAGCCGTTTGCCAATGTGGCGGCTCGTTGCGGGGTTTTGTTATCTGGCGGCGGCAGGACATTTACAGTTCATGACATCGGAGGCCGAAATGCTGAACTCTAAAGGAGGCGTTTGTGGTTAAGTTGCGATTGCGCGAGCGGGAGTCGATTCAGGATGCCGTACGGCGGTTTCGCAAGCTGGTTGAACACAGCGGCATCAAGAAAGAAATGCGTCGTCGTGAATTCTATGAGAAACCGAGTGATCGCCGCCGCCGCGCCCGCCGCCGCGCCGAACGCCGCGCCAAACTGAGCCGCATGCCAATTTAGAGCCGCCTGTCATTCACGAAATGGTGCCCAACCCGTCGGCCAATTTCGGCATGGCCCGAGTTTGAGGCGGAGCGAGCCGGGTGGGCGCGGCGCCGGTTTCGTTCTGGCGCGAAGAACTTCATCAGGCAGCCAGTCAGTCACCATCATGTCCGGAACGCTCAAGCTCCTGCACCTGCTAAGGATGGGCGGTCGGCCGGCTCAGGCGCGGCTGTCGCGCTGGCAGGTCGTGGCCGAGAAAATTCTGGAAATGTGCTCCCCCCTTGAAAACGCCAGCGATGACGAGTTGGCAACAAAGGGGCGTGAAATTCGCTGGCGGGCGCGATCGGGCGTGCCGCTCGATACGCTGCTGCCCGAGGCCTTTGCCTTGGTGCGCGTCATGGCACGGCGCAAGCTGGGCATTCAGCACTACCCGGTGCAGCTCATGGGAGGGATGGCCCTGTTTGAAGGCGGCGTCGCCGAAATGCAAACCGGCGAAGGCAAAACGCTGACGGCCGTACTGCCCGCGTTTCTGCACGCCCTGAGTGGCCTGGGGTGCCACGTCATTACCGTGAACGACTACCTGGCCAGCCGCGATGCCGAAACGATGGGGCCGATTTACGAGGGCCTGGGGCTGACCGTGGGTTGTGTGCAAACCCCGATGAACGACGACCTCCGCCGCGACGCCTACGCCCAAGACATCACCTACGGCACGGCCAAGGAATTCGGGTTCGATTTTCTGCGCGACCGCCTCAAGCGCGGTACCGAAGCCCAGGCCGAAGCGAGCCACAACCTGTTCGGCCCCGCGGGCGGCGAAGTCAAAACCGTGCAGCGTGGCCACCACTTCAGCCTGATCGACGAAGCCGACAGTATTCTCGTCGACGAATCGCGAACGCCGCTGATCATCGCCCTGACACAACCCAACGACTCGCCCACGGTCAACCTGTATCGCTGGGCCGATCGGGCCACCCACGCCCTGAAGGCCGGCCATGACTACATTTACGAACCCGACAAGCGCTATGCCTACCTGACCGACGCCGGTTGCCGCCGCGTGCTGCTCTTAAAGAAGCCCGCCCTGATCGACACCGTGACGATGCCCCGGATCTACGAGCAGGTCGAAAAAGCGCTCATTGCCCGCCACGGCTTTCAACGCGACCGCGATTACGTCATTCACAACAACGAAGTCGTCATCGTCGATGAATCGACCGGGCGCATGATGGAAGGCCGCAAATGGCAAGACGGGCTGCACCAGGCGATCGAGGCCAAGGAACTCGTGCCGATCACGGCGGCGGGCGGGCAGGCCGCGCGGATCACGCTGCAAAGCTATTTCCGGCACTACGAGCACCTGGCGGGCATGACGGGCACTGCCGCCCAGGTCAGCCGCGAGTTGTACCGCACGTTTGGCGTGCGGGTCACCGTCATTCCCACGCATCGGCCCTGCATTCGCCAGGGGTTGCCGCCGCGGTTCTTCCGAACCCTGCATGAAAAGCAACTGGCCATCGTCGAGGAAATTGGCAAACTCAGTCTCGCGGGGCGGGCGGTGCTGGTCGGCACGCCTTCGGTCGAACGCTCGGAAATGCTGGGGGAAATGCTCAAGGCCCGCGGAATCGAATACCAGATTCTGAATGCCCGGTTTCACAAGCAGGAGGCCGAAATCGTCAGCCACGCCGGTGAGACGCAGCGCGTGACGATCGCCACCAATATGGCCGGTCGAGGCACGGACATCCTGCTCGATGAAATTGTGCGGCGGCAGGGCGGGCTGCACGTGCTGGCGACGGAAATGCACAGTTCGGCGCGTATTGACCGGCAACTGGTGGGCCGCGCCGCCCGCCAGGGCGACCCCGGCACGTTTCAGTTCTTTCTGTCGCTGGAAGACGAACTGCTCCGCTGCCTGCCGTTCGCCAAAGTCAAACGGCTGCGTGACGAAGCCGCGGCCAATGCGCAGGGCGAGCTCACGGCCAATTGGCTGGGCTTCTTTCGAAGAACGCAGCGGTTTCTCGAGCGGCAGCATCGCAAACAGCGCAAAGAACTGCTGCGGGCCGAAAAGTTCCGTACCGAGTTGTACGAGAAAATGGGGCTTGACCCGTACCTCGAAATGACCGATTGAAGACCGCGCAAATCCAGGCAGCTTCCACGTTTTTTCTCGGTCTGGCTCCTGGCAGAGCTGGAAATCGAACAGTAACCTTGCCGGGTTCGCAGGACAGTGCTGCGGGCAATCTTTTCCGGGTGGTAATCAACGGCCCGATCGGGCAGCGTGCGGCTGGAGCTGCCGTTGGAAATGACCGCCGCCAAGACGCCGCGCGAAGAACCGGCCGAGTCGCCGGGCGGGACGGCGAGCCAACAGCCGGGCGATTGGCCACAGCAGGGCACACAGCAGGGCAGGGGCCAAGACGCGCGACCCGTGGCGGAGTGGCTGAGTCCGTTCGAGTTGTTGGCGGCGCAGAGCCTGAACGCGGCGACTGGTGCCCGTGCCTCGAACACGGGGTGCCTGGCGATGACATTTGCCGAGTATCTGCAATTGCTGGATTGGAATGGTCGCCAGCTCCGGCAGGAACAGCGGGGCGCGATTCCGGCAGACTTGGCGCCGATTTTGGAAACTGGTGACGGAGTTCAGCCGGCTGTTCCGGCGATCGGCGGGCACGCCAGCGTCACTGGGGCAGGACGCGGCGAAATGGGGCCGCAAACGCCGCGAAGGAATCTCGCAAAGCCGCGCCAGCATAAGTGGCCGACGCCGGGTGGAGCCCCGAACGCGGGCCGGCCACCGCCGCGGCGGGGCGCGGGGAGATCGGGCTTGTGGGCATTGCGTTGACCGGGCAAGGCCGCGTCGCCGCCGCCGGTCGTTGCTCAAGCGCGCGAACCGAATCGCGTTCGGGCAGCGATTCGATCAGCACCGTGGCGCGCGACGCCGGCCGTCAGGTAGCGACCGGCCGACCGGGCGGCCGTCGTGGCCAACAGGGCACGCGACGGCCACACATTCCCGCCCGCGAAACCGATCAGTGAAGCGGGGCGAGTCGAAGGCTTATGAAACATGGGTGGCCCCAATACGCCACCCGTATACGCGAATTTCAAAGGCAGTCGATTACCACGGATTAAACTTCGGCCCCCCCTTGAGCGAGTCAAGCGCTTCGTCGATTTCGAGGCCGAAACCGCCGTCAGCGTATCCTTCGACGATGAGGAGTTCGAGTGCTTTGATCGCGTCCTGTCCGCCGTATCGATGAATCCAGTAAACCGCGCGGAACCCGGCACGTTCAAACGCCACACGGTTGTGAATTCCCTTCATATGCGACACCTGCATGCTGACGGCTGACACTTTAAGCAACGCTTCGGGGGAATCGCGCGCCCGGCCCAGCGCGGCGTCAATCTGTGCGTCAAGCGCTGCGTCAGTCAGCTCGCCCGCACTATAGGACAGGCTGATTGCATTCAATTCAATGAGGACGTCGACCGCCATCGTCATGGACATGACATGTTCCCGAATATTCTCCGGAATCCTGCCATTTTGGCGCCAGCCAATGAATGCGTCACAAGAAAAACTGAGGGCGACAACAGAGAGCGCGCACGTCGAAATCAGCGCAGACCACTGGCTCGCCCGCATCGTTCGCCGAGGAAGAATCATGGTTTCACCACGCAATCAACGTGACTGGTTTTGTGGACCGCTAGCGGACCTGTCTTCGATCCTGAAAATGGCTCATCTCGGCTTACCGCCGAACACTCACAATTGTCGTGATCAGTATTCGAAATCGACTTGCGTCGACGTTCGCACGTCATCGCCCAAGCTATCGGCAGCCGGCAAACTTCGCAGGGCGGGCGACGACTCCCGTGATTCAGAGGCGATCGAGAATTAATGCCCCCCGAAAACCACGACATGATTTACGCTTTACGCCGTTACGGGTGAGGAGCCGGCGTTCTGCTTTTGAGCTCCTTGATTTTATCATCCAGGTGAAAGCAGTCATATTGGTCTGCTCGCGTCGCTGAATAAATATATTCCAACCTTTTAATGCCCTCCGCGCCCCCTCGCTTCCACAGCGGGTCAATAGCGCGAGCCGCAATATGATTTAATACATGGTCGAATTCTCTTTGCCCGTAGTTGTGCTCGACTTTAATGTCAATAAATGCGATCTTGCGGCAGACGGTTGCGATGAGCGTCAGCGCCACCGGATCATCGTTCACTGGTTTCAGCAGGAAGTAGGTCTCGTTTCCTTCTCCGGGCCCCGTCAGGTCGCCGGCGGCGTTCGATCTGGCCAGCCGATTGGCCTTCCTGATCGTATCGAACCCCTTTTGCACGCTTTGCGTGTCCGCTTGTTTGTAATCGGGCAGTTTGCGGGTTTGTCGCCAGCGGCTGACAGCGCCAGACGACAGATAACCGCATACGCCAATCAATGCGAGTGTTGGTGACAGCAGCACCAACTTTGACCACCAGGTGTCGCCAGCCAGCATGTCGTCGTCCTCAAAAGTTCTGGTCGCCGAGAATTGGAATTTCCCGCGTAGTAATGTCATTCCAACGCCCATGCGGCGTCGCGCTCGACAGCTATTCGCCATAGCCCGCGACAATGAATGCCCATGCAAAATGGCCCGATAGGCGCGCTATTTCACAAAAAGCGTTCCGATATAATGTTGCCCATCAACTTCCGGCTCCTCAGATGGATTGGTTGTGTCCAAAATAACCTTGAGTACGTCAAAATCCTTGCTTCGAGGATAATCGGGTTTACCCTTTTCTGGCGTCGAGCGAACGGTCAGGCAACCGTCCGATTCGCTGCCGACATGTAGGTAAAAGCCGCTTCTTGTTACGCTTGTACCAGTTTTCGGATCGGTCACGGAAAACTCGTCGCTGTATGTGCCATCTGGGTTTTTACGGTACAAAGGATACCAGCATTGGTGCCCCGCGCGAAGCTGTCGCTTTCCAATAACGTATCTTCCACGGGGCAGCGGCCCGTGATTTTCCTTGGCTTCAGATGTCGGCTGGTTCTTATCGGGCCCATTTCCTGAAAACATGTTGGTAATCACGATGCGCCTTTCCGGATGCTGCATGTCGTGCAGCGTCAGCGTGTGTTCTTTTACATCATACGTGCCTGCAACCTCACGTCCCGTGGGGTCAACGCGATTTAACACGTCGGGCAAAGCGTATGCGTTCAAGCCATCGGGGTAACCTGCCGGATCCCGCGTAATCCACACGCCCAACCCTGGGTGGTAGTACCTGTACCGCACCGCGTACAGCCCGCTGATGGCGTCGAACCGATACCCGGCGTACAGCGTTTCCCAGTCGCAGGCGCTGGCGGCCAGCGCGGTGAACGTCGGCGACAGGAAGGTCGCGTTTCCATACGGGTCGTACTCGTACCGTTCCTGCACGGCGCCGCTCGCAGCGACGACTGCCGTCATGTTCCCGTTGGCGTCCTGGCAGCCGTACAGACGTTCGTCGAGGAGGCCGCTGACCGAGCGGTCGCGGCAGACGAGGTCGTCGATGG
>JAJXXL010000465.1 GCA_021781115.1 Planctomycetota bacterium | reverse complement strand
GAGCGCCTGCGCGGCGCCGCCACTTGGAAAAACTCGTCAAAACCTGCGGTACCCGTTGGCAGCGCCCTGTGCGAATTCGCGCCATTTCCCACACTGGCAGGTCGGGCTGCACTTGACGTGACCGGGGTGCAGCGGCTTTCCGCGGGCTGTCACGCGTCGCGTGCGACGAGATGCAAATAAAAAGCCGACGTGGTGGAACACCTGATGATGCTCCCTCACGTCGGCTTACTCATTAACGAGCCACCCGTCATTCCCGGGGTGCCCTTGACTTAGTCATCCGACGGACTCGGCTCGTGGGGCGACAAGTTCATGCTCGCCCCGCGACCAGCGTGATTCTATCGCGATGAACCGAAGTTTCAAGAGGCGTTCGATATCACTGCGCGGGTTTGCACTATATTGGATCCTCGCTCCCGTCGACGCCGCCGGAAATTCACGGGCGTTGCCAGCGTGATGCGATTCGCGTGCAGAGATAAGCTTCATTCACTCCCAATTTGCGGGTTTTTTCAAGACTCGGCACCGCGGTGCCTCGGCGAGGGTGACGACAATTACCTTTTCACCGGTAATTGTACTGATGTCGTGATGCAGGCTGACCGCGTTGACGCTGGTTGCCTCGATGATTGCCGCCTCCA
This sequence comes from Planctomycetota bacterium, assembly GCA_021781115.1. Lineage (GTDB taxonomy): Bacteria > Planctomycetota > Planctomycetia > Planctomycetales > Planctomycetaceae > JAJXXL01. Next base: position 2,227 of record JAJXXL010000465.1, on the reverse strand, counting down.
GCAGAGGCCTCGCTGTTTCGAAGAGGTGGGATCGAACCTGCTTGATCAAGTCGCGGCCCCGTGCCCCGGGTAGCGTCTGCGCTAAATGCTGCTCTGCCACCGTCAAAACGCCCGCCAGTCGGATGATCACCAGATCTCCGATCAGGTGGGCGCGAATATTCGTGGGCCCCCGGCCCATGAAGCCTTGTTCAATCCGCCGAATTCCGTCGCACAGAGCCGATTCAATTTCGCCCTGCGTCTTCAGTTCGGTCCGCCGCGAATCCAATTTCAGGTCGTGCATTCGATGGTACCTGGACTTCGGGATTGATCTCGCAGAGATCCGGCGCCAGATCAATGATTTCAGGAAGCTGATGCGTAGGCGAACCAGTTGAAAAAACTGGCGGCCTCCCTGCCGCCAGATGGTCGGCAGCGCGCACCCAGCAGCGCGCCGCCGTCGTCGTAGTCGCGAAGACCGATTCGCGCGCCGCGCGAACGAGGGCGGCGTTTTCGAACAGGCCTGTGCCGCGTTCGTTATTGGGCAGGTCCGAAGCCCCGCCGAGAGGCTGACCGGTTGGCGTGCAGCGCTTCGTGGGGGTGATTTCGACAGTTATTTTCATTTCGAACCAACGAATGCAGTACGTCAAACACTCGATTTGCAGCGGGTTAGCCGGTTTGTTTCCAATTCGGCGGTCGCAACTACCGCCCGAGCAGGAGCAGGACTCCGGCCGCGATGGCCAGCGCCGAAAGGATCGCCCCCATGTCTGCGAACGATACGCGCACGAATGCCAACGCACCCGTGGCGATCAGCCAGATGCCCAGAAGCAGCAAACCCAGGTTTTTGGTTCCGATCCATTTCATGTGAGCCTCGTCGATTCAATGCGTGCCTACCTGCGAGGACGCTGATGTCCATTTCGATCGTCGCGCGGCGTCTGCCGGGCGACCCCGACGGGATGTTTCGCTGGCGCTAAAGGAGCCGGATCAGCAGCACGACCACCGCCAGGATTAGCAGGAGGTGAATGAACCCGCCGAACACGGTCGAGGTGACGATTCCCAGCAACCAGAGCACCAGGAGTATGACGAAAATTGTCCAGAGCACGATGTCGTCCTTTTGGCGAGAGGCAAAAGCCTTATTTCCTGGAATCACGCGTCCCTGCCGACCGGCGACGCATGAACGCGCATGCCATCGGGCTGGGTTTCATTCAGCAGATCATCGGCGCGCTGCACGTCCTGGCGTGTGCCATGCACAAGCACCAGGAATTTTCCGCTCTTCAGTTCGGTCTCATATTGCACAATGCTGTCCTTGGGAATGCCGATGCTGGCCAAAGCTGCGCCGAGGGCGCTCACGCCCCCCACGACGACGGCGCCTTCCAGCCCGGCGACGATCCACGCGACGAGCGGGCCTGCCACCAGCAGCGGGCCAATTCCGGGAAACCAGAAGAATGCCGAGCCAAACAGCATGCCCCAGATTCCACCCCAAAAGGCACCTTGTTTGCCCCAGGCCTGCATGCGATCTCGGGTGTTGTAATAGCCGACGACGTGCTCTTCGGTGTGATAATCTTTGCCGATGATTGACAAGGTTTTCATGTCAATGCCGGCCTGCTGAAGTTTGCGGACGGCGTTTTCTGCCTTGGAATGCGAATCAAAGATCGCCGCGACGGCGTTCATGTCGGACATGGTTCAGGTTCCCTTCGTGAAAATAGACTGCAGACTTGCGGACGGAAGCCACATGCTTCGGCCTTCAGGCACCTCCTTAGGCGACTGATCTGAAAGTCTGCAAGGGCGTGCTGTCCGATCGCGGGGGCAATTGGCCTTCGAGCCGCGTGGCACGCATTCGAAACGTTTCGGCAGGACTCGCCCGGGTTGCCGGGGCGTTGCGGCAGCGTGTGGTGTCAAATCGGCCGGGCAAAACGCTCTGCTGAAATGGACCTCACAGCAAGTGAATGGCAGCCTGCCGACAGTCGGCAGGCTCGTTCGCTACTCTCTGGAAATATCGGCACGCGAGTAATTCGGAAGTCGCGCGTCGCGGCTGTCGCGGGGCGACTTTTCGGCAGACGAATGGTTGTAGTCGCGCGCCGGGTCGCGCGTTGCAGGCCCGGGCAGCGTGGCACCCAAAAACGCAAGCATCGACAGCGCCATGAACGTGATGCACAAATCGAGCGACGCGTTCCAGGTATGCGGCGCGCCGCCTCCGTAACCAAAGACGCCAAAGCTCACCGCACAACTCAACGACAACATCGCAAATCGCAAC
>JAJXXL010000156.1 GCA_021781115.1 Planctomycetota bacterium | reverse complement strand
GGTTTTCGCAATGTCGCTGCGGCCCAGTTCGCCCCGCATCCAGGCGTAGGCCAGCGTGGCAGCCGTTGGTTCATTGATAATATCAATCACGTTCAAGCCGGCGATCTTGCCCGCGTCTTGCGTGGCTTTGCGGCGGGCGTCGTTGAAATAATACGGCACGGTGATGACCGCGTTGGCAATTGTGCCAATCGCTTTTTCGGCATCCTGCTTGAGCTTTTTCAGGATCAGCGCCGAAATGAATTCGGGCGTCAGCTTTTTTCCCTGGTACACCTTGTACCAGTCCTTGCTGCCCATCTGGCGCTTGATCGCTTCGACGATGTTGTCTGGCGGCTCGATGGCGATGCGTTCGGGCGAAGGGCCGACAATCACGTGGCCCGATTCGCCCAGCAGGACGACCGACGGCGTTATCGTGCTGCCGTCGGCGTTTTGAATGGAAATGGGTCGGCCTTCGTTATCCAGCCGGGCAATGGCCGAGAAGGTTGTTCCCAGGTCGATCCCTACTGTTTCACCCTGAAGTAGTTTCATGGTTCCGCCTCAGTTTCCTGCCGGCGTCGTCCGGCGATCGAATGGATGTGGCCTGCGATAGGATTTGTGCGCTTCAGCCTGCGGCCGCGTCGCCAGTGCGGCAGCGCGCCGCGGCCTGAAGAACCCTATTCTGACCGCCCTGTTTTGTGGAATCAAGGGATTCGCGCAGATTATGGTGAAGTCGGGCCACCAGCCCCCTTGCGGCAGCGGCGCACAGCCGAAGCGGGCATGTCAGGCGGCGAGCGCGGGCTGGAACCGGCCCTACGACTCGTGCGAAATCGGCTTGCCCGCAAGCTCGTTCAGAGCGTTTTCAGCGGCGTGCTGTTCGGCGTCTTTCTTGTTGGGGCCCCAAGCCGGTGCGTAACTGGTGGCGCCGATCATGGCGGCGACCTTGAAGCATTTGGAGTGGTCGGGGCCTTTTTCATCGAGCAAGCGGTAAACCGGCGTGGCGCCGCAAACTTTCTGGGCGAACTGCTGCAACAGGCTTTTAAAGTTCTGGCTGTGGCCACCCCCCCCGGCCAATTCAATTTCCGGGCGAACGTGGCGGTCGACCAGCGTGCGGGCCGCCTCCAGCCCGCCATCGAGGTACACGCCTGCGACGAGCGATTCAAACGCGGCCGCGGCCACCGACAACGGGATGGTTTCGTGCACCGACAGCCCCTTGCCCAACAGCAAAAACTCCTGCAGCCGCAGGTCGTTGCTGATTTTGGCGCAGGTCGACCGGCTGACGACAATCGACTTGATGCGCGTCAGCTCGCCTTCGGGTTCTTCGGGAAACCGGTGGTACAGAATCTCGCAGACCAGCAGCCCCAGAATTGCGTCGCCGAAGAATTCCAGCCGTTCATTCGACGCCAGGCGGTGGTTCGCGCCAGACGCATGCGTCAAACAGTTGCGCAGCAGTTCGCGATCCTGAAACGTGTATTGCAGTGCGGCTTCGCAGGCCTGCAAGACTTCGTCGGTAAACCCGGTTTCAACCCGACCCGCCATAACGCTCTCCGCATCGTCTCAGCAACTGCGATCTTCACTTTCTATAACCTCTAATACAGACTGGGGGTTTTGTCAATTCGCAATCAGGCATTGTTGGATTTTGGACGAAACGTCAAACTGCCGCCGCGTGGGGCTCAAATCGTCATCGCCCGCACAGGTTTTGGATGGCGCCGGCCGATTCCGCCGGGAAATACGCCAACGCCAACGCGCGCCGGCAACGTAAGAGTAGAAGAGCCGACACACGCGGCCGCCCCCGCGGCGGGGTCAAGGCGTGCGCGACGGGCCACTGGCCAGGCCCAATCGCAAAATCCACACACCAAGAAACCAGGATTGAGAAGGAGTTCCCCATGAAGAATGTGTTACAACGCAACGGACACTGGATCGTGGCTTTTGGCGGATTGCTGGGGCTGGCATTCGCTGTCGGCGTAATTACTGAACGGCAATCGACTTGGGCCGCCCCGCCCGCAGGGCGGGCCGACCACGCCACGGCCCAGCAGGGCTTGGCCGACGCGCGAGCAATGTCGACCGTATTTCGGGACGTGGCCAAAGAGGCCCTGCCCGCGATCGTTTCCATCGAAACGCGGGGCAAGGCCGCCAGAGTGGCGAGCGATGACGGCGAAATGCAGGGGCTGCCCTTTGGCGACGATTCGCCCTTTGGCGAGCTGTTTCGCAATGACCCGCGGCTGCGGGAGCTGTTCAAAAACCGGTCTCGTACGACTCCCCGAACGCACGGCATGGGGTCGGGCTTCATTATTGACCCGGCGGGAATCGTGCTGACCAATAATCACGTCGTCGACAATGCCGAACAGGTCAAGGTCAGGCTGTCAGACGGCCGCGAATTCGTGGCCGAAGAGGTCAAAACCGACACCCGCACCGACGTTGCGATTTTGAGGATTCACGCCGATGGCAAGTTGCCCGCACTGCGGCTGGGCAACAGCGATGCTGTCGAAGTGGGCGACTGGGTGCTCGCGGTCGGCAGCCCGTTCGGCCTCGACCTGACGGTCACCGCGGGAATCATCAGTGCCAAGGGCCGCGGCCCCGGCATTACCGAACGCGAAGACTTTCTGCAAACCGACGCCGCGATCAACCCCGGCAACAGCGGCGGCCCGCTGCTGAACCTGAACGGCGAAGTCATTGGCATGAATACCGCGATTTCGACACGCAGCGGCGGCTACGACGGCGTGGGCTTTGCCGTGCCCGTCAATATCGCCCGCTGGGTGGCCGATCAGCTCGTGCAAAATGGCAGCGTCAGCCGCGCTTATCTCGGCGTCGGCATTCAAGCTGTCGATAATCAAATTGCCGAACAGTTGCACGTGCCCGTCGGTCGCGGGGCGATCGTGAACCTCGTTTCGCCCAATTCGCCCGCGGCTGCAGCCAAGATCGAAACTGGCGATCTGATTCTCAAACTCGACGGCAAGGAGGTCACCACACCCCATAGTTTGCAAGGGATCGTCGAACGGCTCCGCCTGGGGGCGACCTACCCCATGGTCGTCCTGCGGAACGGCAAAGAGGTCACCCTGAATGTTGAAATGAAGGAAATGCCCAAAGACTACACCCGCGCTAATTTCGACCGCCCAGTCGAAGAGCCGCAACCGGCGGCAGGCGGCAAATTCGCCGAACTCGGCCTGGAAATTGCTGATCTGACCCCCGAAGTGGCCCGGCAACTGGGCGACCCGAATGCCGCCGGCGTGCTGATCAGTTCGGTCAAGGAAGACGGGCTGGCGGCCAACGCCGGGTTGCGCGAGGGAATGATCATTGAAAAAGTCGGTTCGCGGCCCGTGCGGTCGCCCCATGACTTCCGCACCGCGCTCAAAGACCTGTCGCTCGAAAAAGGGATTTTGATGCTCGTCCGCACGCCCCGCGGCGGCACGCACTTTGTCGTGCTGCGGCAGGAAACGGCCACGCCGCAAAAGAAGTGACTCTCTCTGGCTGCCGCCTGACACGATTGAAAGCGCGGCGCGTCAAGCCTGGCGCCCTGCCTCCTGGGGCGCCAGGCTGTTTTTTTGACGAAGCCCCCTGCCGAACGGCGTGGGCCTCTTACGACCGCGCGGCGAGTGCCCGCTGAATTTCGCGCCGGGCTGCGTCTTTCTTGAGTTTTTCGCGCTTGTCGTGCAACTGTTTCCCGCGGCCCACGGCAATTTTGACTTTGACGATGCCACGCGTGAAATACATGGCCAGCGGCACCAGCGTCAGGCCCTTGTGCCCGGCCTGCTCGGCGAACTTGCGCAGTTCACGATGGCGCAGCAACAGCTTGCGTTCGCGGCGGGGCTCGTGATTCATCAGGTTGGCCTGCGGATAGGTGGCGATGTCGCACCCGATGAGCCACAGTTCGCCTCCTTTGACGCGGGCGAATGCCTCTTCGAGCGACACCTTGCCCGCACGCAGGCTTTTGACCTCGCTGCCCCGCAAGACGACCCCGCACTCCAGTGAATCCAGAATATCGTACTGGTGGTGGGCCCGCCGATTGGTGCAAATCGTTTTTTCATTCGGGCCTTGGTTGCTGACCGCTGGTTTCGCCATGATGCCGTCTACCACCCGGGTTGATCACACTGCGCAAGATTGCTGATCGATCGCGCCTCGGGCCCGTTCGTTCGTCAATGGCTCGCGGCAGGGCAAATTATAGGCGCCGTGCGGCGGACCCGCAAAGTGGTTTGATTTTGCTCATTGAGGAACCGCACCGGGCATGATAAAATATCGGCAGTAAACGACGCCTTTCCCGCACGCTGCTTCGAGGGATATGCCATGCTCAAGCCAAGAGTTGACTGGCTTACAATACGGCATGGCGGTTTGCGCAAGCTGCATGAACATGGTACCCGCCGCCCCACATCCGTTCTCTGTGCTCAAACCGGCGCTGGAGGTGTATCTGTTGGGGCTGGTCGATTTTGAGGCCGCTTTGTTCCTGCAGGATCGACTGGCCACCGGGCTGGGCGAGCGGGCCGACGCAGCCGGCGCCGTGCTTGTGTGCGAGCACCCCCCGCTGATTACCGTTGGTCGCGAAGGCAGCCGGGCCGACTTTTGCTGTTCCCCTGAAGAACTGACGTCGCGCGAAATCGCGGTGCGGTGGCTGAACCGCGGTGGCGGCTGCGTGTCGCACGCCCCCGGTCAACTCGCCATTTATCCGATCATTCCGCTGGAACGTCGCCACTTGGGGCTGGTCGATTTTCGCAATCACCTGGAAGCCGCAGTCGTCGATGCCTGCGTCGAATTGCAGATTCCCGCGTCGCAGCGGCCCGATGAGCCCGGCGTGTGGTGCCGCGCCGGGCAGGTGGCCCAAATTGGCATCGCCGTGCGCAACGGGGTCAGCTACCACGGCGCGTTTGTCAACGTCTGCCCGCGGCCCGACCTGATGCGGCTGACGCGCGGTTTGGCCGGGGCGCGGCTGTCGTCGCTGGCGGCTCAGGGGTTGCGCCCCGTGAGCATGGCGCCGGTTCGCGAATCGCTGGTGCGAAACCTCGCGGCGCGCCTCGACTACCCGCGTTACCACCTGTACACCGGGCACCCCTTATTGCGGCGGACAAAAAAGGTGGTTGCATATGCTTGAAATCCTGGGCGAACTGTCGCCAAACGCTGCGCAGCCCCAAGCACCGCCGGTACGCCGGTTGCCGGCGTGGCTGAAGCGCCCGCTGCCGCAGCCCGAAATGCTCTTCACGAGCAGCGTCATTCACGACCTGCGTCTGGAAACGGTGTGCGACAGCGCAAAATGCCCCAACCGCACCGAGTGCTGGTCGCAACGAACGGCCACGTTCATGGTGTTGGGCAACGTTTGCACGCGTCCCTGCGGCTTCTGTTCGGTGCCCAAGGGAAAAACCGAACAGGTCGAGGCCGACGAACCCGAGCGCGTCGCCGAGGCGGCTGCCCGGCTCGGCTTGAAATACGTCGTCATCACCTCGGTGACACGCGACGACCTGCCCGACGGCGGCGCCGAACATTTCCATCGCTGTGTGTCAGCCGTGCGCCACAAGACGGGGGCTACCATCGAAGTGCTCACGCCCGATTTTATGGGCAATCGCGCGGCGATTGCCCGCGTCGTCGAGGCCGCGCCCGAAGTGTTCAACCACAATACCGAAACGGTGCCGCGGCTGTACCACCGCGTTCGCCGCAATGCCGACTACCGCCGCACGCTGGATTTGTTGCGGCAAGTCAAACAGACCGCCCCGGGCATGACCACCAAGAGTGGCCTGATGCTGGGGTTGGGCGAAACGATTGAGGAACTGTTCGACGTGCTGGCCGACCTGCGTTTGGCAGGTTGCGACATTTTAACACTGGGCCAGTACCTGCAACCCACGCCGGCGCATTTGCCGGTCGAACGGTTCGTGCCACCCGAAGAGTTCGAAGAAATCGGGCGGCGGGCGCGCGGGCTGGGCTTTTCACTCGTCGCCAGCGGGCCGTTCGTGCGGTCGAGTTATCATGCGGGCGAAATGGCTGAACAGGCCCGCAGTTGACGGCACGCGCCAATCCTGCCCGGCCCTTGAACACGCGAACTGCTGCAACGCCTGATCCTGGAAACCCGCGTTCAATAATGACCTCCATGTCTGCCAAGACCGGCCTGATCGCCATTGCCCTGCCTGATCTGGGCACGGCCCCGTTTCCAGTGCGTGTCAGTTCCTGGTTCGTTGACCCGGGCGACGGCGTCGAAGTGGGCGACCGGGTTGTCGAGGTGCTGATCCGCGGGATCACGTGCGACATTTCAGCACCCGCCACGGGCCACATTGACTCGATCGTCAAAGATGTCGATGCCCTCGTCGCCCCCGGCGACGTGCTCGCCTGGATTCAGCCCGACTCCGCTGGAACAACGTGGCGCAACGCCTGATGCCTATCAACAGCAGCCCCCCGGTTCACCGAACCCGGCGATCGGCCGGCAACAGATCATGAACAGCTCGGCGTGGAACAGCCATCGCGGTCATTCCGATCCCCAGGAACGCTTGCGCCACGCCGCCGCCAAAGGCCGGCTGGCCCATACCTGGCTGTTTTCGGGCCCGCCGGGCGTCGGCAAGAAACGCGCGGCGCTCACGCTCGCCCGGTGCCTGCTGTGCACGGCCCACGCCGAGGCCGACCTGGAAGCGTGCGGAATTTGTCACGGTTGCATTCAGGCGGCAGCCCGCTCGCACCCTGACCTGGTCGTGGTCGAGTTGCCCGAGGGCAAGCGCGAGCACCCGCTCGAATCGTTCATCGGGGCGCCCGACGAGCGTGGCCGAGCGGGCCTGTGCCACGCCCTGTCGTTGAAGCCCATGATGGGCCGGCGCAAGATCGCCGTAATTGACGACGCCGACGCCCTGAACGTCGAAGGCGCCAACGCCTTGCTAAAAACGCTGGAAGAACCGCCGCCCGAGTCGCTGCTCATTCTTGTGGCCGCCAACCCCGACGCGCTGCCTTCCACAATTCGCTCGCGGTGCCAGGTGTTGCGATTCAACCCGCTGGCGGCAGCCGATGTCGAATTCGTGCTGCTTCAGGAGGGCATTGCCGAAACCGCCGCCGCCGCGGCCGAAGCCGCCGCCCTGGCCCAGGGCAGCCTGGCGATCGCCGCGCAGATGCTCGACCCCTGGTTGCGCCAGCACCGCGGCGAACTGTTCAAGCTGCTGGCAGCCGAGCGGTTTTCGAGCACAAAACTGGCGGGCCACCTGCTGGCGGGGCTGGAAAACTCGGGCAGCGAATCATTCGCCCAGCGCCGGTATGCGGGCTGGGTGATTCAGTTCTGCGTCGAGTTTTTTCGCCAGGCGCTGCTGGAACTGATGCAGGTCGGCGGCAACGCGCCGGTTGCCATTGCCGAAGCCCGCCAGTTCGCCGCCCGGCGGCCCCAGCCCGCATCCGATGCGGTCGAACACTTGGGCGATATTCTGGATCGGCTGTTGCTGGCCGAAATTCAAATCGGCGGCATGGCAACCACCCCCCTGTGCCTCGAAGCCCTGTGCGAAGACATCGGGCAAATCCTGCGTTCGGGGGCGAAGTAACGATTGGCGTGCCAGCGTACCGGGCGAAACCACCGGCGGCGCGCACCCGGGGCCGAGTCAAATGATGCCGTCCTGGCGCAGGCTGGTACTTTGCTCAGGTGTCAGGCCCAGCAAATCGTGCAGCACGCGGTCGGTTTGTTCGCCCAGCAGCGGGGGGGCCATGGCCGGCGGGGTGTCGATCGCTCCCAGTTTCAGTGGCGAGCCGACGAGTTTGAGCGGGCCGATTGTGGGGTGCGGCACTTCGAGAAGCATCTGGCGGGCCGCGATTTGCGGTTCCTCAAACACGCGGTCGATCGTGTTCACCGGGCCACAGGGAATTTGCGATCGTTCCAGGCGCTCGAGCCAGAATGCGGCCGGCCGCTGCGCCAGCCGATCGGCCAGGATCGGCACGAGTGCCAACCGGTGCTCTACCCGCAAGGCATTGGTCTGAAAACGCGCGTCGCGGGCCACGTCGGGCCGCTCGATCACGTCGCAAAATCGCTGGAACTGGGCATCGTTGCCCACGGCCACGATCAGCGCGCCATCAGATGCCTGAAACGCCTGGTAGGGCACGATATTCGGGTGCGCTGTCCCCATGCGCGTGGGAACCTCGCCGGAAACGAGGTGGTTCGACGCCACGTTGGCCAACCAGGCCACAGTCGAATCGAACAGCGCCAGGTCAATGCGGTCGCCGCGGCCCGTTCGCTCGCGGGCGAACAATGCGGCCAAAATGGCGTTCGCGGCGAACAGCCCCGCCGTGATGTCGGAAATTGCCACGCCCACTTTCATAGGCGGCCCGTCAGGTTCGCCTGTAATGCTCATGACGCCCGCCTTGGCCTGAATCATGATGTCGTAACCCGGCTCATCGCGGAGCGGCCCGGTTTGACCGAACCCGGTAATGCTGCAATACACCAGCCGGGGGTTCAGCGCCGACAGTTCGGCATACCCCAGCCCCCAGGCGTCGAGCGTGCCGGGCAGAAAATTCTCCAGCAGCACGTCGCTGCGCAGCGCCAGTTCGCGAGCCAGTTCACGGCCGCGCGGCGACTTCAGGTTCAGCGTGACGCTGAGCTTGTTTCGGTTGCAGCACAAATAATACGCACTTTCGCCGTGGGCGAACGGCGGCCCCCATTGCCGCGTATCGTCACCCAGGCCGGGCCGCTCAATCTTGAGCACTTCGGCCCCCAGGTCGCCCAGCACCATCGAACAATACGGCCCCGCGAGCACGCGGGAAAAATCAAGCACACGCACGTTTTGAAGCGGCAGAGCCATGAAGTGCAGCCGGACAATGGGAACCTGATCGTCAGTTTCAATCCGCCGCACGCAACCGCGCGGCGTCGTGCCGCATTGTACGCACCTTGCCCGCCGCGCACGAGCAACCGCCACGCGGCGGGTGAAATCGGGCGCACGGCGCGCTACGCGGCGGGCGATGATTGCCGGGCAGGCCGGGGGGCGATACGCTACGAACCACGCCCCGAGCATCGACCCGCGATGATTTCGCGGCGTTTGCCGCCCCCGGCCCCGCGCCGGAAGCACCACCCCAAGGCAATTATTTCAGCGAGGCCGCCATGCATGCCAACATTCGAATCCTTGAGGCCGATCTGGCCAACCCGGTTCATGCGGCCATGACGACGAACCTGATCGACGCCTATGCCCAAGACGCCATGGGCCGTGGCCAGGGCTTGCCCGACGACGTGCGCCAGCGGCTGGCCCCCGGTTTGCGGGCGCATCCTGCGGCATTCGTGCTGCTGGCCCTGCGCGAGGCAGAACCGGTGGGTGTCGCGGTTTGCTTTCGCGGGTTTTCAACGTTTGCCGCCCGGCCACTGATCAACATTCATGACCTGGCCGTCGTGCCCACCTGCCGCAACCAGGGCATCGGCCGGATGTTGCTCGACGAAGTCGCCGCAAAGGCCCGCGCACTCGGCTGCTGCAAGGTGACGCTGGAAGTGCGGGCCGATAACCGGCACGCCCTGCATCTCTATGAAGCTGCCGGTTTCAGCCCCGGCTCGACGCCCCATTTTTTTTGGACGAAGCCGATCGCGTAGTGCTGCCATTGCCGCGGTGTGCGACTTCAAGACTCGGGTTTATTGCCGGAACAGCCAATGGAAGCGTGGGACGTGGTGGTGATCGGCGCGGGCGCCGCCGGGCTGCTGGCCGCCACGCATGCCGCCGAACGCCATCGCAAAACCCTGTTGCTCGAAAAGAACCGCAAGCCGGGCGTGAAAATTCTCATGTCGGGTGGAACACGCTGCAATTTGACGCAGGCCACCGATCGCCGCGGCATCGTTGCCGCATTTGGCGCCCAGGGCCGGTTTCTGCATTCGGCGCTCGCCGCGCTCGACCCCCAGGCCCTGGTCGCGCTGGTCGAAGCCGAAGGCGTTGCCACCAAGGTCGAACCCACCGGAAAAATCTTTCCCGCCAGCGACCGCGCGGCCGACGTGCTGGCCGCGTTGCTCAACCGGTTGAACCGCAGCGGCTGCCAGGTCGTGTTCGATATGCCGTGCCAGGCGATCGCGCACGACCCGGCACAGGGTTTTCGGCTGACCACCGGCAGCGGCACGATTTGGGCGCGGCGGGTCATCGTGACGACGGGCGGGCGTTCGTACCCCGGCTGCGGGACGAATGGCGATGGCTACGCCTGGGCCGCGCAATGGGGGCACACCATTATTCCCTGCCGCCCCGCATTGACGCCAATTACCGTTGCCGCCGCGTGGGTCGCGGGCTTGAAAGGCGTCACGGTGAGCGACGTCGGCGTCGAGGTTGTCGAACGCGCGCCGGGCGGGCGGCGCGGGCAGGTTCTGGCGCAAGGCCGCGGCTCGATGCTGTTCACCCATTTTGGAGTGTCGGGCCCCGTGGTGCTCAATGTCAGCCGGGCCGTCAGCGGCCACGCCCGGCCGACCGACCTTGAGCTGCGCTGCAACTTCGCACCCGATCTTGCCGCCGCCGAACTCGATGGACAATGGCGCGAACTGGCCGCCAGCGCCGGCGGCCGTGCGGTTTCCTCGGTTTTTCCGGCGGTTGTCCCCCGCCGACTGGCCGCCGCACTGCTTGATCAGGCCGGGGTGCCGGGCGACCAGCGCCTGGCCGAACTGGCCGCCCCGGCCCGCAGGCGACTGATCGACCACATCCTGGCGCTGGCGTTGCCGATTTCAGGAACCCTGGGTTTCGAAAAGGCCGAAGTCACCGCGGGAGGCGTCAGCCTGAACGAAGTCGATTCGCGCACACTCGAAAGCAAACTCGTGCCCGGTCTGTTTCTCGCAGGCGAAGTGCTCGACCTCGACGGCCCGATCGGCGGTTACAATTTCCAGGCGGCATTCAGCACCGGGTGGCTGGCCGGCGGCAGCGTTTGACAACGCTGCCGTTACAGTTCGACCGCGCCTTGCGCCGATTGAGCCGGCTGTTCTTCCACCGCTTCGAAGCCATCATCGAGATACGGCGTAAAATCAAATTTGCGGTTTTGGAACGCACCCCGCCCCGCGTCGTGCGCCGGAGATTGCGGCAGATCGAGCGGGAATTCGTCTTCGCCCGGTTCGGCTGCCGCCTGGCTTTTCTCGGACTCGCGCAGGCGGATGAAGTACCATTGCCGACCTTCCGCCGTTTTCATGTACAGTTCGTACACAGGTCCAGGCGATGCCCCGCCACCCGGCCTCTGCGCGATTTCAATCCGATCGACGCTGCCGGTATTGTCGACCACACGGTAGGTGCCAGGCGCGATTCCCTCGGGCAGCGGAATCGGATGATGAAAACTCGTTCGGGTGGCCGCAGTCGGCCGGCGGCCTGGCTGATCATCGGGAAACAAAACCGGTTCCCCCAAGTCCACAATCAGGCTCGATACGCCCGGTTCGCCTGCGGCTTGCAGGGCCGGCTCAGAGTCATGCGCTCGACTGTCATCGCCCGTCTCGCGCGATGCCCAGACGCGCATGAACAGACCGGTTACCAGGATGAGCAACGCCATTCGGCCATTCATCGACCACCAATCCTTTTTTATCAGTCTTGACGCTGGCGCCGGTCAGAGGGGCCGACCCCGCGCGTGATGCTGAACTCAACGGAGTTTGCAATGACTATCGGACGCTGCCGGATTCGTGTTTTAGGCAATTTGTGTGTGACTCGATGATTCGTATGGTGTGAGGCAAGAATGTGCGTCGAATTCCCGATGTACGGGCTCTGCGACGTGCGAGATC
>JAJXXL010000537.1 GCA_021781115.1 Planctomycetota bacterium | reverse complement strand
CAGATCCTGATACGGCGGGGCCAAGGCCATACCCACGACAACGCGCTTGTCGGCGTCGGCAACGCTGTGCGCCGTCAGGGCTTGGACGATGACCTCACGGCGTTTCATATCGAGTTCTTCGTTTTCGTTAACCGGGTACCCGTTGACGTCACTTTCACGCGGCGTAATCTTGCTTTGGGCCACGATTACCGGGAACGGCACGTGGTCGATGCGAACGGCAATCTGTTTCAGGTGGTCTTCGCCGGCGCGGTTCAACCGGGCGCTGTTGCCTTGGAATTCATGTTCGTAGAACACGAAATCCGAAGCCTCGGCGTGGCCCTCCTGCTTCTGAAACATCGGGTCGACCAGGTAGCCCATTGGGCCGGGCATGATGGGTGGCGCATAGTTTCGGGCACATCCACTCGACAAGCCGGCGAGCGCCAGCAACGTCGCCGCAGGCCCTGTATAAAGCTTTCGCGAAAGCGTCTTCACGGGAAATTCCTTGTGTCATGAGGAGTCTGGGTCAATTCTCTTCGGAAGAATTTGTGACTTGGGCGATGGCAAACCATTGCGGGTCGCTGGATGCCACCGCGCCGCGAGACGATTATTCAATTGGAGAAGCCGTGTGGGCCGCTGATGAAATAGTCTTCCGACTTCGCTCGGCAGGGCGGGAAGCTGTTGGGGTAGCACGCCCGGTTCTGATACACGGGGAAAATCGTGCTGCGGTGGTTGCATTCAGGGTGGCCTTCCCAGCGACCGTAAATCCAGAAATCGACATCGTCGGGTTCCGTGACATCCATGCCCGGCAGGATGGGCGGAACTTCATCGGGTTCAAGCGGATGCACGAATTCAGGCGTCACCATCACGATCAGTTCGGTTTCATCTTTTGTGGCCGCGCTGGCCGACGCCAGGAACCCGACGAACGGCAGGTCGCCGAAGAACGGAACGCGGCTCTTTTCGTTGCGCATCTGCTCCTGGATCAGCCCGGCGATAGCCAGTGTCTGGCCTTCACGCAAATCGACCATCGTGCTGGTCGTGCGAGTATCGAGGCCAAACACGCCGCCCACGCTGTTTCCACGATTGAGCGTGCTGAACGTGGGCATGACCTGCAGGCGAATGCGGTCTTTGTCAAGCACCGTGGGAGTGAACGATAGCGCCGTGCCAAACCCTTTGAAATAGGTGCTCACGGCCTGCACGCCGCCAACGCCTACGACTGTGGGAACGGCGAATTCACCGCCAGCCAGAAACGTGGCCGGCCGTCCGCTGAGCGTGACAAGGTTTGGCTCCGCCAGGATTTTGGCCGTGCCATTTTGTGCCAGGGCTTCGATGAACAGGTTAAAACTGCCATTCTGAAACACTCCCGTAAGCCCCAGGTTGCCGGTGCCGCCCTGAATTGAATTCGCCGAAAAATCGCCGGCGCTGAAACTGAACGATGACGACAAGTTGCGCATTGCCGATCGCTTGAGTTCAGCAATCCGTACCTTGAGCATGACCTGCATCTCGCCCGGGACTTCCAGCAGGCTGATGACATTGCTGGCGGGGAGGTTGCTGGCGTCAGGAAATGGGTCGGCGGCGGCACCCTGGTTGAGCGACCCCCCTCCCATGCCCATACCCATGCCCATACCCATTCCGCCACCGCCCTGTTTGCGAACGACCGACATGATTCGCGTTGCCTCTTCGGCGTCGCGGGCCTCGCCTTTGACGATCAGCTTGTCGGCAACCGGAAAGAGCTGGATCTTGCTGTTGGGAAACAGCTCATTGAGCATCGTTTGCAGCTCGCCGTATTCCATGCGGCGGCGGTCTTCGACGCCCGTATCGTGCTGCACGGTGACGAGCAGGCTCAGCACTTGGGGCTGTTGGGCGTTGCCCATCCAGAGGGTGAGCGTGGTCGAACCTGCATCTTTACCGATCAGCTCGGCCTCGCGCGGCCCGAACGCCACGACCTCGACGACGGTGGGGTCGGACACAGCGACTCGCAGAATATCGAGTTTGGTCCGCACCAGTTTTGAGTGCCGCTTGGTCAATTCCAGTTCGGCTTCTGACTCAGAGATCACGTCAATGAGCTGGTTGACCTTGGCCTTGATTTGCGGGTCGGCGTCTTCTTCGGCGTTCCGTGTGACGTTCTTCGGTGGTTGCGCCTGCACCGACGGCGTGCCTGCAGCTAAACCGCAAGCCAGGGCCACACAGTATGTTGCAGCATTTTTGTAATGCCGCATCTTACTGATTCGCAGCATCTTCTGTCTCCATCCGCTGTCCGGCGCAGGGGGAAAGGGCGGCCCGTGAAAAAGGCCCCCCATCAGCCGGAACGTGACAACGCAGTGTGCGGGTAATTCTCAAGGCCCAGGCCGTGAGATCCAATCTCTGGTAAAGGTTATCGGTTGTGCCACAACATTCGGTTAAAACATGTGTACGGAAAAGTCGTGGATTGTCGCATTTTTTTCAGGAGCCGATTGCAGCGACCGCCGCCGGAAACCTTTGTCGAATCGCGCTGCGCCGCCGGTCGCGGCCAAAAATCGTCTGCCGCACTGACCGATACATCAATCACGATCGGCCCACCCGGCGATCGGATTTGAACGATGTTCGGCTGTCGGTGGGTCGTGTTGGGAGCGCGTGCCCCAAGGCCGCATTCCAGATTGAATGCCAAATCCCCACGGCTTTCCGCAAAGCCGTCGGGGGACAATTATCTGTCGCCCACGGAGGCCCAGGAGGGGAATCATGTACGCCACCTTGTTGCTCGTTGTCAGTTTGAGCGCCATTCCGGCGAGCGGCCCCGCCGACTCGGGGTACAGTTTGCCACCAAGCGAAATCCATCAGACCGACGACGGTTACGATGATTCCGGGGTCATGCCCCAGGGCCCGGTCGTGGTCGGCTCGGGGTGCTGGCTGGGGTGCGGCCAATGTCTGATTTGCGGGCAGCGGCAACACTTTGGCCGCTGCCATTGCAACTGCCCGCTGCGCAGCACGTGCGACATGTACCCGCATGTGCCGTATTTTCCCGAATACTTCGGCTACTACTATTTCCACCCCTACAACTACCGCAGCATGCTCGAACATCAGGAAATCGTGCTGCGCTGGGGTGGCGACCCGCGGAACCCGTATAGCCACGATCTTTTCGACAAACTCTATGCCGACGCCGCGGTCGAAGCGCCGTCGCCCTACGACCCGAATTGGAAAGGCCGCCTGCCCCGCTCGCAAAAGCTGCCGAACCTGCAACGGCTGCTCGTAAAAGGTGTGGAACAAACGCCGGAGAATTGACCGGCGGCTCACGGGCCAATAACGACGCCAATTCGAATGCGGGGCGGTAGACCGGTGGTCTACTGCCCCGCCGCGTTCACACGCGGCATAATCGGCAACGTGCGCGGCGGCGCCCGTCGGCTGGATTCGTCCGGCTCGACGTCAGTCGTTGGAGGCGGCGCGTTTTCGTGCGCGTTCGGCCGCTTCGGCCAGCACACCCTGGGGGTTGTCTCGAAATGCGTCGCGGCAACCGGTGCAGCAAAAGTAGTACGTTTGCCCGTTGTACACCAGCGACATCTCGCCCCGCCCCCCGGTGACGATACATTCCGGTTCGCCGCCGCCTTCGACAGCCAACCGCGTTCCTTCGCGCGTATAGCCCACTTCGGCCACGCGCGCGAACTGCGGCTGAGCCGCCTTTCGCGACTGATACAGTACGAGCAGGCGCTTGTCATTCAACCGCGTGATCTGAATCTGGTGCACGAGGCCCGCCGGGTCGGGTTCGGCGTCGAAGATCAGCCTGTCGCCCGCCTTATGCCCGGTGTATTGCCGCCGCGATTTATCGGGCAGCACCGCGTCGAACCGGTAGCGGCCATGCATCACGTCGTAGGTCACGACAGCCGACGTCAACAGTTTACCCTCAGTCACCGTGTATTGAATGGCCGGCAATCGGGCCTTGAAATTCCAGGCCCATTCGCCGCGTTCCGACCACGAACCGCGGTTCGACAATCGCTGCGGCTGCCCGACACCGCGCCAGCCGCCGATCAGCGGGTTGAATTCCTCGAGCGCCTGGCAGGCAGCGACTCGCGTTTCGGGCGCATCTTCGCCCCCGGGTGCGTCGGCGCCGGCCACGCCACACCGCGCCGCCAAGAGACCGGCCCACACGAGACCGCAGCGAATCGCAGTGCGGCGCCGGGTGTTCATGACCCCGAATCCTGCGTGAGTTTTTGAAATCGGCCCAGCAGATCCCGGGTGATTGGGCCGGGCTTGCCGCTGCCGATCATACGTCCGTCAAGGCTGACGATCGCCACGACTTCGGCGGCGGTACCCGTCAGAAAGCATTCGTCGGCGATGTACAGGTCGTGCCGCTGCAGCGCGACTTCATGCACAGCGTAACCGGCAGCCTGCGCGAGGCGCATGATCGCCGCACGGGTAATTCCCTCGAGAATCCCGGCGTCGGGCGGAGGTGTTTTTAACACTCCTTTTTGCACAATGAACACGTTGTCGGCTGTGCACTCGGCGACTTCACCCTTATGGTTGAGCATCAGGGCTTCGACGCAGCCCGCGTCGGCGCCCTCGATTTTCGCGAGGATGTTATTCAGATAGTTCAAGGACTTGATGCGCGGGCTGAGTGCCGCCGCGTGGTTGCGCATCGTGCTGGCCGTTATCAGCTTCAAACCGTTTTCGTAAAACTCGGGCGGATACAGCGTGATGGTGTCGGCAATAATGATGACCTGCGGCTGGCTCGTTTTGCGAATGTCCAGCCCCAGCGAACCGGCCCCGCGGGTCACGACCAGCCGTACATACCCGTCGCTCAATCGGTTGGCGGCGACAGTGCTTTCGACGGCGGCTGTCATTGCCGCCGGGCTGAGCGGAATTTCCAGGCGAATTGCCCGGGCGCTCTGGTACAGCCGTTCGATATGCTCGGCCAGCAGAAACACGCGCCCGCGATACACGCGAATGCCCTCGAACACGCCATCGCCATACAGCAGGCCATGATCGAACACGCTGACTTTCGCCTGGTCCTTGTCGACCAGCGCGCCGCTGAGATAAACCACCGACATGAGGCAACCACCCGGGTTGAATTGCTCGCGGCCGTGCACCGCGACATGAAACCGACCGCCCGCCCAACAGTCGATCAGGCCGCGTCGGCCCACGCTTCCAACCGCCCTTCGGCCAGCCGCACAACGCGGTGCGCCTGCTGGGCGATCGACTCATCGTGCGTCACCATGATGATAGTCAGATCATTTTGCCCATTCAAGCGGGTGAGCAGGTCCATGATTTCGCGGCCCGTGCGGACGTCAAGGTTGCCGGTGGGTTCGTCGGCCAGCAGAATTTCCGGCCGGGCCACGAGCGCCCGCGCGATCGCCGCCCGCTGCATTTCTCCCCCCGATAATTCCGACGGCTTGTGCGACAGCCGGTGCCCGAGGCCCACGTTGGCCAACAGCCCGCGGGCCTCGTCGAGCGATTCGCGGCGCCGCTTCCAGTATTGCCACGCCGAATACCGGATCATCAGCGGCATCAGCACGTTTTCGAGCACGCTCAATTCAGGCAGCAGGTGGTAAAACTGAAAAATGAAGCCGAACACGCGATTGCGCAACTGGTCGCGGGCGCGGGCGGGCAAGTCGTCAATCCGCTCGCCGTACAAGGCCACCTCGCCCACGTCCGGCGCATCGAGCAGCCCCAGCAGGTGCAGCAGCGTGCTTTTTCCCGACCCCGATTGTCCGATGATCGAAACAAACTCGCCCTTGCGCACGGCGATATCAACGCCGCGGAGCACCGGAATTTTGTGCTCGCCCTTGCGATACGCCCTTTCGACCGCCACAGCCGAAATATGCGTTTTGGCCTGAGGCTGCGTCTCGTCAAATGCCGAAGTTGCCGGGCCGGGTCGAGCCGTCGGGCACGCGGAAAGCAGTTCTGGTCGGGCCATGCCAAATCCTCCGTGTCGAAAAAGATGATTCATCATCGTCGCCGGCAATTGCGCCGCGCAGGCGTTCGTTCGCCGCTTAAACGCGCGGGGTTTCGCCGTCTCATTCGTACCGCAAAGCCTGCACCGGGTGCAACCGCGCCGCGCGCCGTGCCGGCAGGATGCTGGCCAGCACGGCGATGCCAACCGCCCCGCAGGCCACCCAGAACACCATGATTGGCTGCACGTGCGTGGGAATGCTGGGGAAGTAGTAGATCCGCTGGTCGAAGACCTCGATGCCCGTTGCCCAGGTCAGCCAGGCTTCAATCGTATTGATTTTCCACACGAACAGCAGCCCAAGCACAACGCCCACGCCACTGCCCACGATTCCCAGGCCCAGCCCGTAGGACACGAAGATCGACAGCACACCGCCGGAACTCGCGCCCAGCGCCTTCAAGATGCCGATGTCGCGCGTCTTTTCGACCACGATCATGTAGAAAATCGCCAGAATTCCAAAGCCTGCCACGGCAATGATCAAAAACAGCAGCACGTTCAGGATTGCCGATTCGACCGCCACGGCGGCCAGCAGCGGCCCCTGCTTTTGTTCCCATGTGCGCACGGAATACACCTCGGGCGCGAACGCGGCTCGCAGGCGTTCGACGACTTTGTCGGCGTCGCGAAAATCCTTGAGCTTGATTTGAATTGAAGTCAGCGACCGCTGCCCGTCGGGGTTGATCATCTGCCGGACTTCTTGCAAAAACTCAAGATTCACGAACACGAGATTCGAGTCGTATTCGCTCATGCCGCTCTTAAAGGTATCGACGATCGTGGCGTTGAAGTGAATGGCCTTCGGCGGCCGCCCGGCGGTGACGGTGCTGATTTTGACGTCGTCGCCCGGCTGCAGCATCATTTTCGATTTGATTTCCCGCGTTTCACGATCTTCATAAGGAAACGAAATCAGGCTCGCTCCCACGTACAACCGCGCCTTGAGCGGTTCTGGTGAAACTTCCTCGACCGGTTGTGCCGGGCGCTCATTGGCGAACGGGTCGCCGTCATCTGCCGCCGCCGGGGCTTGGTCGCCTGCCGCCGTCGCGGGCATTTCCTGAACGACGTCCTGCAGAAACGGGGCGTTTTGCTGCTTCGTGCGACGGTATTCGAGATAGGGCTTTTCGAGCTCCCAGTCGGGATGTTGAGTCAGCGGGCGCAGCGCTGGTTGCAGGACACGCCCCTGCTTGTCGGTTTGCGACTGATAGTTGCCCAAGTGCCCCGTCAGCGTGCCCACTTTCGCCTTGCTTGCCGGGTCGATGCCGATCAGCGTCACCGGGCGCGTGATCCAGGTGCCCAGGTAATGAAAGCTGAGCATGCCATACACCTCGACCGTGGGGCTGACCGCTTCAATATCATCACCCGCAGCTTCGGTGATCCGGCGGACATGCGCCGCGTAATCGGGCGCCCCGTCGAGGCTATGCGTTTCAAGCACAATATCGGCCAGAATGCCGTGGATCCGGCCCCGCATTTCCGTGCTGAAACCGGCCATCACGCTGTTGACCACGATCATCGTCGCCACGCCGAGCATCACGCTGATGATGCTCGCCAGCGCAATGTACCGCGTCTTCAGATACCGTGAACACAGTAGAAACTTGTACATGGGCCAGTCCTTTGGCAAAACGAGCGGGCAAGTTCGAAGTTGTTCGGCCCGCTGTGGGCGAATTGGAATCGTCGTGTGCTCGTGGCGGTCAGGCGTGCTCAGGACGCAACAACGGAAAATAAATGACGTCGCGAATGCTGTGGCTGTTTGTCAGCAGCATGACCAGCCGGTCGATGCCGATGCCCAGCCCACCCGCAGGTGGCATTCCAATTTTCAGGGCCTTGACGAAATCGTGGTCCATTGTGGCCATAGAATCTTCAGCCTTCAGGCCCGCCAACTGCGTGCGAAACAGTTCCTCCTGCAACCGGGGGTCGTTCAATTCTGTGTATGCGTTTGCCAACTCCATGCCGTCGATGAACAATTCAAACCGCTCGGCAATCGTGGGGTCTGATCGCTTTCGTTTCGTCAACGGGCACATCGCCGCAGGGTAGTCGATGACAAACACCGGCCCCTGTAAGTGGGGTTCGACCAGTTCTTCAAACAGGTCGTTGATAATTACGTCGGGGTGTTTGCCCGCCGTTTCGATGTGGTGTGCCTGCGCCGCCGCCGCCACGCCGGTCTCGTCGTGTATGTCGCACCCGGCATGTTCGCGAAACAGTTCGGCGTACTTTCGCCGCGGCCAGGGCGGCGTGAAGTCAATTTGCCCCGCGCCCCAGGGCAGTATCAGCCGGCCCGGTTCGGCGGGGGCCGCACTGGCGGCGGGCGGGTTTGCGGCCAGGGCCGCGTTGGCGATGAGGCTTTCGGTCAGCTCCATCATCGTTTCGTAGTTGCCATACGCCTGGTACAGCTCAATCATTGTGAATTCGGGGTTATGCGTGCTATCGACCCCCTCATTGCGAAACACACGCCCGATTTCGTAAACCCGCTCGACACCGCCCACCATCAATCGCTTGAGGTGCAATTCGAGCGCGATCCGCAAAAACAGTGGAATGTCCAGCGCGTTGTGATGCGTGGTGAACGGCCGCGCCGCGGCGCCGCCGGCCACCGCGTGCAATACCGGCGTTTCGGCTTCGATGAAACCCCGAGCGCGCAGCGTCTCGCGGATCGAATCGATGATCTTCGTCCGCCGCAACATGCGGTCGAGCACACCCTCGTTGTAAATCAGGTCGATTGAGCGCTGCCGCAACAGCAGTTCCTGATCTTTCGCGCCGTGAAATTTTTCCGGCGGCTGCGCCAGCGACTTGGTGAGAAACGTCACCTGGCTGACGCCGATCGTTTTTTCGCCCGTATTGCTGAGCTTCAGGTGGCCGTCGACCCCGATCAGGTCGCCCAGGTCGAGCAACTCAATAACCTTCCATTGATCTTCGGAAAAGTCAGCCTTCGAGCACATCAATTGAATGCGGCCCGTCCAGTCCTGCACATGAAAAAACTTGAGCTTGCCCTTGTTGTTGCGGAGCATGATCCGCCCGGCGATGCGCACGGGAGGGCCGGCCGCACCCTGCTCGGCCGGGCACTGGTCGCGGGCTTCGCGAATTGGCGCATGACCGTCGAACCGTGCCCCCCACGGGTCAATGCCCAGTGCTTCCAGCGCGTGGAGCTTTTCCAGGCGGGCGGCTTCGAGTCGGTCTGCAGTTTCGGGGGCGTCGGGCGATGACATCAGGACGCGGCTTCATTCTCGCAAGAGAAAACGGCTTTGAGCCGTCGGGCTTTGTTTCCAGGAGCGCAAACTATCTTGCCAAACGCTGTTCGGGTCAAGACCAACCGCCCGTTCTGCACCCGGCCAACTGGCTGAATGCCCGCCCGGCGACGTGCGCCATCGCTGATGATCTGCCAGTGCACGACAGGCAAACCGCGGACGCCAGATCACTCGGGAACGCGGCGGGCTTCTTCGGCTCTGCGCGCGGTCAGTCGGTCGAGCACGGCGGCCACGGCCGCATCAATCGGCACTTTCTCGGGTTCAGACGCCGTGCGCCATTTGACCTCGGCCAGGCCTTCTTGCAGTCCTTTGCCGCCGATGACCAGCCGCAGCGGAAAGCCAATCAGGTCTGAATCCTTGAACTTGAATCCGGGCCGTGCGTCGCGATCGTCCAGCAGTACATCGACGCCGGCTTGCTGCAATTCGGCATAAAACCGTTCGGCGAGCGACATCACCTGCGGGTCGGCAACGTTCAGCGGAATCACCACGACTTCGTAGGGCGCAATCGACAGCGGCCAGATCAGCCCGTTTTCGTCGAACGAGGTTTCGGCGAGCGAAGCGACGATGCGATTCACCCCGATTCCGTAACAACCCATGATCATCGGATGCCGCTGTTCCTTTTCATCGAGAAATTCGGCATTCAGCGCCACGCTGTACTTTGTACCGAGCTTGAACACATGCCCGACTTCAATGCCGTGCACGACTTCCAGCGTGCCGTCGCCGCGGGGCGAGGGGTCGCCTGCCACAGCCATCCGCAGATCGCTCGTCGTAGCGAGCGCGTAATCGCGGCCGACGTTGACCCCCGTCAGGTGCATGTCGGCTGCATTCGCGCCCGTCACCGCGTTGACGACGGCGGGCACGTCGTGGTCGGCAATGATTGGGCATTGAATGCCCACCGGCCCGGCGAACCCGGTCGGCGCGCCTGTCACCGCGCG
Source organism: Planctomycetota bacterium (assembly GCA_021781115.1). GTDB lineage: Bacteria > Planctomycetota > Planctomycetia > Planctomycetales > Planctomycetaceae > JAJXXL01. The sequence continues at coordinate 1,631 of JAJXXL010000537.1, read as the reverse complement.
AATCGTTTTTTCGTCGGCGAGTTCGACCGTGCCCGCCCCCAGCGCCCGGCGAATTTTGGCCTCGTTGGCAACATGATCGCCCCGGAGCAGCACGGCGACCGGCTTGCTGTCGGCCAGGTAAATCAGCGTCTTCAGCATCTGGCTGGGGCTGCACTTCAACAGCCGGCTGACCTGCTCAATGCTCGTAGCGTTCGGCGTCGCCACCTGTTGCAGGGCGGTGGCATGCGGACTGGTTTGAATCGGCGGCGGCTGGCGGCCGGTTTCAGCCCGTTCAAGGTTCGCGGCGTAGGCCCCCCCCGTCGAACGGACGACGCTGTCTTCGCCATTGTTCGCGGGCACCATGAATTCGTGCGAAGCATCGCCACCAATCGGGCCGCTTTCGGCTTCCACAGCCAGATAATTCAACCCGCAACGCGAAAATATGCGGCAGTAGGCGTGGTACATCTGCTGGTACACCGCGTCGAGTTGTTCGAGGCTGGCGCTGAAACTGTAGGCATCCTTCATGATGAATTCGCTGGTGCGCAACACTCCGAACCGGGGTCGCTCTTCGTTACGGAATTTCGTCTGGATCTGATACAAGCACAGCGGCAATTGCCGCCAGGAATTCAGGTGTCGCGCGATCAGGTCGGTGATGACCTCTTCATGCGTGGGCCCCAGCGCCAGGTGCACTTTGCGGTCTCCCCGTTGCACCTGAAAATTGATCAGCACGTTGCCGAACGCCGCCTTGCGGCCCGTACGTTCATACAGGTCGATCGGGTGCAATGCGGGCATGAACAGCTCGACCGCCCCTGCCCGGTTCATTTCCTCGCGTACGATCGCTTCGACCTTGCGAATCGACTTCCAGCCGAGCGGCAGGTACGTGTACGCGCCGGCCATCAACTGCCGGACCAACCCGGCCCGCAGCATCAGTTGATGACTTGGAATTTCCGCATCCGACGGAACCTCTCGCATTGTCGGAATCAGCGTTTTCGACCAGCGCACGGCGATTTCCTTTGGATTCTGAATTTGTCTAACGCGCTCGCGTTCACACCGCCGCCAGCCGAATTCATGACCTGATGCGATTTCGTCGGCTATGCCGACGATGACATGCCCTACCGGACATCGTCGCCAACCGTGGCGGCGACCGGCTCCTCACGGCTGCGGAACTGTGCACCCCGCAACCATTCGCGGGTGTCAGCTTGTGTGGGCGGTCGGCAGTATAGCAGAACCCGTGCCGCGGTCAAAACCGCGGCCGCACGCTGCATCGCGGGTTGGGGTTTCCACCCGGTTTACCGGTGCCTGTTCCAGGCCAGGGCCAGCGGCATTGCGGCCAGCGGGAACGCGGTCAGGGCCGCGATGCCGATCAGCAACGGCATCGTGGCGAGCGGACGATCGGGGGCCATCCGGCTGGCGACGATGATCGCCCCGCTGCTTGTCGCCCACAGTCCTGCCGCAATATACGGCATCTCCGGGCTGATCAAACCGCGGCGTAATCCGGCCCAAAAGGCCCAGGCTGTCGCCGCAACGTATATTCCGCCTTGGACGTAGCCGGTTGCGGAAATGAAGACCTCGGCCAACTGCGGATCGTGCGTGAGCAAGGAACGTGAGATGAGCTCCGTGGCTATGAATAACGAAAATGCTGCACCGCCGAC
>JAJXXL010000403.1 GCA_021781115.1 Planctomycetota bacterium | reverse complement strand
GCCGGGCGTATAACCTTATCGCCACTGTAACCGATCGCCCGCCGGGCCAGCCTTGCACCAAAAGCGGTTTTCGCAAAGGATATGCACACGACACGTCTACGGCAACCGGGTATGCTGGAAAAAATTGCATTTGCTGCGGCGTCGTGGCCCCCGGCGACGATTGCCGCCCCGCCGGGTTTGGCCGCAACCCGGCGGTCGCCAGTCCCGGCCTGAACGCGGCTTCGGCCAGATTTGTGAGTTCCCTCTCCACGATGCCCGAATCAATACACCATGCCCTGGCGCGCCTGGCCGGCGGGCTCAGCCTGACGGCGGCCGAAGCCCACTGCGCGTTTTCGGCAATGATGGAGGGCGAGGCGACTGAAGTCGAAATCGCCGCGCTGCTCACGGCCCTGCGCGTCAAAGGCGAAACGCCCGCAGAAATCGTGGGGGCCGCCCGGGCGCTGGCCGAACGAGCCATTGTCATCGCCACGCGGCATTCGGGCCTGCTCGACACCTGCGGAACCGGTGGCGATGAACTGCATACGTTCAATATCAGCACCGCGGCCGCGTTTGTGGCCGCCGCCGTGGGCGTGCCGGTACCCAAGCACGGCAACCGGAGCGTATCGAGCAAAAGCGGTTCGGCTGACGTGCTCGAACAACTGGGGGTGAACATCCAGCTTTCGCCGACCCAGGTTTCGCACTGCCTCGATGAATTGAAAATCTGTTTCTGCTTCGCTCCGCTCATGCACGGAGCGATGCGGCACGCGGCGCCCGTCCGCAAGCAATTGCGATTTCGCACGATTTTCAACCTCGTCGGGCCGCTGGTCAACCCGGCCCATGCCGAATACCAGTTGATCGGGGCCAGCCGCATCGAAACCGCCGACCGCCTCTCCCAGGCGCTGGCCCAACTGGGCCGCAAGCAGGCCCTCGTGGTCTGCGGCAACAATCAGTTGGACGAAGTCAGCCTGTGGGGCCGCACGACGGTGTTTGAAGTTCGCTCAGGCGGCGTGTCGCGGTACGAGTGGAGTGCTGAAACCTTCGGCTTGCCCCCCTGCCGGGTCGAGGACCTGCAAATCACCTCGGCCGCCGAAAGTGCCGAACTGATCAGAAAGATTTTTCAGGGTCAGGCGGGGCCGGCCCGCGACATGGTCGTGGCGAACGCCGCTGCCGCCCTGCTTGCCGCCGAACAGACGACCGACCCCCGCGCCGCAGCCGCCACGGCTGCCAGAGCGCTTGACGACGGTCGCGTGGCCGCCCTGCTCGACCGGCTCATTATCGCCAGCCGCCAGATCGCCGCCGCCGATGACCTGTGATGCGGCATTGGCTGGGACCGGGGGCAGCCACACCACCAAGTCGCCCCCTGCTCCAATGATTTGGCCGCCGACGCATTCATTGTTCCATCGGTGAATTTTACAATTCGGCGCACCACCCGGTTTCCAGCGGCATGGAACGAGCGGAAGCTTCGGCAGCTCGCGAGTGATGTCGCACGGCATGCCGCCGGCTTCAGCGTGTTTTGATATCCAAAATCGCAGCCAGCAATTGCTGCAACTGCCGGTACAACCCGGGTGAAACGTCTGCCGGCCCCGTTCCAACAACCGCAACGAGCGAGTCGGCCAGCGACCGCATTTCGGCCAGCGCAACGCCGCCAGACACGCCGGCCGGCTCAGGCCCGCCGCACAACAGACCAGAACGGAGATTTCAGCCTGCAACAAGGCCGCGATCAATTCGGCGGCCATGGGCACGAGCCAGGGCGGGTTATCGCCGCCGCAAACGGGGAGCCGGCATCGAATCAACTCGCGTGGCAAACCGGCAAACAACTGGCCGTCGTCGAGCTCGACAACAGCCGCAATGCATTCCTTCAGCACGGCCGGGGAATCACGGCCATCGCCCGCGCTGCCCAGCCACAATTTGCGATCAGCAACGCGTCGCATCCCGCCCGACCCTTCGCCCGACAGCGCCCCGGGCATCGTCGCAACTTACGGTATCTTGGCGGTTGATCGTAGAAATTGTCGATTGCGGCTGCTCTTGCGCGGCCCGGCACCGCAGCGAAACTGCACCAAATGAAGCCATCCCGCCCGGCGCCCCGAGCACAACCTAACCTTACATTTTCCCGATCCCGATTGAAAAACCAGGAGAGCGGCCCGCACGTGTTTTCATTCGATGCGGCTGACTTGCGACTTGTTAGAACGTTCCTATAATCTGAAGGTGAGGTGCGCCCCATTGAGCACGTCGGGTCGATGATGACCCGGCCGCACGGCGGGGCGGGCGGTTGCAACTGAGGCGTGCGCCGGCTGCGGCGAGACAGACGACAGCGAGTCGTGCAGATCTTGCGAAGGCCGGCTCGCAAGCGGCGGGAAAAATCGCCACACGGATTGTGCGTTGGTCCCGAGACGAGGTTAAAACAATGGGTGAATGGTTTCGTAACGTGTGGATTGCGGTTTCGACCGTGGTGCGTGGCCTGTGGGTGACAATCGTCACGATGGGCAAGACGTACCAGCGCAAGACGTTCACCGAAATCTACGAATACCCTGAGGTGCCTGTTCCCGTGAAGGCCCGCTATCGCGGGTTTCACCGTTACGACCTCACGACCTGCATCGGCTGCGACAAATGCGCGGCGGCGTGCCCGGTCGATTGCATTTACATCGAGAAAGAAAAAACTCCGGTTGGCAAGGGGTTTCGGCTGAACGGGTTCGCCATTGACTACACGAAATGCATGTTTTGCGCGCTGTGCGTCGAACCGTGCCCCGTCGATTGCATCTTCATGGGCTCCAACTTCGATTTGAGTTGCTACAGCCGCGATGGCTGCATCGTCGATTACGCCAAGCTGCCGCTGGAAGTGGCGTGGGGTCACGCTACGCTCAACCCGACGGCTGTCGCCGAATCGAAGGTTTTGTATGAGCCAGTGTG
>JAJXXL010000443.1 GCA_021781115.1 Planctomycetota bacterium | reverse complement strand
TCTGGGCGGCGGGCGACGGCGGGCCGGGCGTCGTCGGGCGGGCGTGGCGAAACGCCCACGACCTCGACGCGGGCCGCGACGATTTCCAACCCGCGGTTCGCATGCCGATAACCGTACAACTGTTCGTGCAGGGCCGCATAGCGCGCGGCGTAATCGCCGTCGGCGGGGCAGGGCACGTTGATAGTGGCTTCGACCCCCGTGTAACGCAGGTCGAGCGAGCGGACGGCGGGTTGAATTGCGGCTGCCGCAGCGCCTTCGGCCAGAATTTCCTGCCGAGACTGGTGTTCGAGGCTGGCGAACAGTGGCTCGAGCCGGGCCACCTGTTCGGACGAATACGGCTGCAAGATCGAGCGTTCGCCAAACCGCCGGATATCGGCCAGGCCGATTCCCAAGGCGCTGAGCAAGCCCGATTGCGGGTGCGACAATACCTGCCTCATGCCCAGCTCGCGGGCCAGGGCGCAGGCGTGCTGGGCCCCCGCGCCGCCGAACGCCACGAGCACATAATCACGCGGGTCGTAACCCCGCGCCACCGAAATGTTGCGAATTGCCCGCACCATATTGGCATTCGCCACGCGCACGAACCCTTCGGCCAATTCATCGGGTGTGTAGCATACGCCGGGCGATTGCCGGGCAATTTCGCGGGCAAGCCGTTCGAGATGCGCGGTCACTGCTGCGCGATCGACCGGAAACGGAAACCGCTCGGGAATGATCTTGCCCAGAAACAGGTTAACATCGGTGATTGTCAATGGCCCGCCACGACCGTAGCACGCCGGGCCAGGATCGGCCCCGGCACTGTCGGGGCCGACGACGAGTTTTACGCCGTCGAACCGGCAGACGCTGCCCCCGCCGGCGGCGACGGTTTCAATGGCCAGCATCGGCGCCGCAACGCGCACTCCCGCCTTGACCGTTTCAAATTCCAGCTCGTAACGCCCATCGTAGCGCGAAACGTCGGTACTGGTGCCCCCCATGTCGAACCCGATCGACCGGGGGAACCCCGCCCGTTCGGCGATCTGCGAAAAGCCGATCACTCCGCCGGCCGGGCCCGAAAGGATACTGTCTTTTCCCACAAACCAGTCGGCGTCGACGAGGCCGCCCGCCGAAGTCATCATCCGCAAGCGGCTGCCTGCCAGCGCTTGGCGCAGGGCGTGCGCGTACCGCCGCAGAATGGGGTTGAGATAAGCATCGGCCACGGTCGTGTCACCGCGCGACACGATTTTAATCAGCGGCGAAATCCGGCTCGAAGTGCTGATTTCCGTAAACCCGGCGTCACGAGCCCAATGTTCAAGGAGCTGTTCGTGTGCAGGGTTGGCGTAAGAATTCAGGAGGCAAATCGCCAGAGATTCGACGCCCGTTTCGCAGAGCGCGGCAAGGTGGGCTCGCACTGCGCGTTCGTCGGGCGCGCGAAGAACTTCGCCCGAGGCCGCCACGCGCTCGTCAATTTCGACGACGCGCTCTGCCAGCGGATCGGGCTTCTTGATGTTCAGATCGAACAGCCGGGGCCGGTCCTGACTGCCGATCAGAAGCATGTCGCCGAACCCCCGCGTCGTGACGAGCGCCGTGCGCGCCCCGCGGCGCGTCAGCAGGGCGTTAGTGCCCCGCGTTGTGCCCAATCGCACGGACACGGGGGGAATCGGTTCGTCGCGCCGTAAACCAAGCAGGTAGCGAATGGCGACGATCGGGGCCTCTTCGCCCGACGCCAGTTCGTATGCGGCCAGGGGGGGCAGATCGGGCGGCAGCATTTCGGCTGTTGTCAACGCGCCGGTTCGCGCATCAAAGTCGACGATTGTGCCCGAAAACGTGGTTTGGCCCGCGGCGTCGACAATTTGCAGGCGGTACCCATTCCAGAACCGGGGCGGGTCGCCGATGCGGGCCGTGTCGGCAATACGCACGGGGCCCAGCACCTCGCCGATTTGCCCCTTTGTCACTCCCGTGCTCAGCAGTTTGAACGCAACGAGCCGATCATCGGGGGTGCGGGCGATGCAGTCGGTAAACGTGCCGCCCACGTCGATCCAGAATTCCCAAGTGTGCATGACCCGGCTGCAAGTCGAGTGGCGACGAAGTGTGGGGCGATCCGCGAGGGGCGGCCCTTCGCCGTCGCCGACCCTGGCTGGCGTGAGGAGTTCCGGATTTCCTCGCGGTCAACACGCATCAATATATAGGTTCATTCGACGCCTGACAAAGCCGTGCGCTCGGCGTTCGGCCCGGGCCTGCCCACGGATTGTGAAACGTCGCCCGGTTGCGTATTCTACGGGTGGTGAGGCGAATGACAATACGCCAAATCGCCGAATTTGAGAATTGCCGAAGGCGTTTGGCGGATCATTTCTGCGCCGGCCCCCGCTTGGGAGTCGCGAGTCATTGAATTCGAGACTTCAGCCGTTTTCAGGAAACGCTGACAGCGAGATCATCCATGTTGATTCTGTTCAGCTCTGCCGTTGCAATCGTTCTGGGAAGTACCGTCGCCGCGCCGGCCGACGCTTCCAGGCCACCGAACGTTATCATCGTCATGACCGACGACCAGGGGCTTGGCGATTTCTCGTTCACAGGCAATCCGGTGCTCAAAACGCCGAACTTCGACAGCTTTGCCCGGCAGGCGGTGCGCTTTACCGACTTCCACGTTTGCCCGATGTGCAGCCCGACGCGGGGCCAATTGCTCACAGGCGTGTCGGCGTTAAGGAATGGAGCGACGTCGGTGACTGCGGGGCGGACTTTCCTGCGGCCTGGTTTGCCGACGTTGGCGGAAGCGTTTGCTCAAGCGGGTTATAAGACGGGCCTGTTCGGAAAATGGCATCTGGGCGATCATTTTCCGCACCGTCCGATCGACAAGGGTTTTCAGGAAAGCTTCTACCACCTTGGTTGGGGGCAGCTCAACAGCACGCCGGAGTTCGACTGGCCC
>JAJXXL010000573.1:11431-11751 GCA_021781115.1 Planctomycetota bacterium | reverse complement strand
GCTTCCCCCATTGACCCGCAACCAGCAAACTCAAGCCGTGCTGATTCTTGAAGGCATGGCAATGGAAAACGAACTCAAAACCGATCCCGCCGACCTGATCGAGCAGGATCCGGTGCTGCACATGCTGGGCGTGCTGATCGGCGCCAAGTCGAAATGGCTGGGCACGGCGAGCGCCCTGCTGGACCAGTTGATCATCATCGGAGCCGAAACGAAGTCGGTCATGCCGAACGACCCGCGGTGGCCCAAGAACGCGGCCCAACTGTCGCACCACCTGCGCACGGCGCGGCCGTTGCTGGACGAAATGGGGATTGTGTACGAAT
>JAJXXL010000573.1:0-11421 GCA_021781115.1 Planctomycetota bacterium | reverse complement strand
CCAAGCGGGCCGAAGCCGACCGGGAGCAGGCGGCGCGGGCCGCGGCGGCCCAGGCGCTGGCCCAGGCGGACGCGGGGGGGACGCGGCGGGACGCCGCGTCTACGGCACAGGCGGGCGCGGTATCGTCAGGGGCAGCGTCATGTACAACGAGCAGCGGCACAAGCAGTTACGCTGCGGCTGACGCAGGGACGCCAGTTTGTGGCGGCGACGCGGGCCGCGATTTGAACGCCTCTCCCGCGGCCGCCATCGCCAGCACTGCTGCCGTGGCGCTGGGTCAGGGCAATGGCCGACGGCAGGCCACCCCGGCTCAAGAAAAGCTGCCGCAAACGGACGCAAAGGGCACAAAAGTTGTGGTGTCAGCGAAAGCGGTCACTGCGAGCCAGGTGAGTTCGCCCTCGGCCACCACGGCGGCTGCGTCAGGCACAACTGACTGCAAGCCAAGCAGTTGTGCCGCGGCTGACGATGCTACGTTCCAATCGGGCCTGGCGGAAACTGCTCACGGAAGTCAATCAGTTCGTGAATAGGCTGGCGGGGCGTCTGTCGCTCGGGCGGCGTCATCGCTGGATGGCATTTGCACCGGTCGAACGACGTTTCGCCCGATCTTGTGGCGAGATTCAATCCGGCCCCCGTCGACCGAATTGCGTGCGGTTTGACCGGGTTGGCTTTGCCAGGATGGTCGCGTTCAAACTCGGACGCGACAGCACGAGGCGATGCGGCGGGAATTCGGCGGCGGTCCGTATTGACAGGGTAGGGGGGGTGATGTAGTGTTCGCACCCATTTTCAAACCTGCGGCGTTGTAAGGCTTGCTGCTGAAGGACAACGGTGCGCGATGTCGATGAAGAGACCGGTTCTGCGTAGTGCACCGTTTGTACCACGGTGATTTTTACCGAGATTGTTTAGCCAGTCGCCGCAGTTTATGCAGTTTTTGCATGTCTGTGAACGAACGGGTCAATCTCGCGCGTCAGTTTCTTGGCGCTTTGCCTGCGGGCGGGCGACACAAAGACGTTCATGGGTCAAGTCGCGGTGACCTGTTCGCCGCAGTCTCGGGGAAATTGCAACATGTCGAATTATCTGGCCGCCATCTGGAAGTGCCGTTATTTCTGGATGTCGCTGGTTCAAATGGATTTGCGAACACGGTACCGGCGGTCGGCGTTGGGAATGGGGTGGTCGCTGCTGCACCCGATCGTGATGACGGCGGTGCTGTGCACGGTTTTTGCGAAGCTCTGGGGGTTGAATATTCGCGAATACGCACCGTTCCTGCTCGTGGGAATGTGCTTCTGGAACTACATCAGTGCGGTGACAACGCACGGGTGCCAATGCCTGTTTCAAGGCGAGGCGTATATCCGGCAGTATCCGGCGCCAATGGCCATTTACCCGCTGCGCACGATGCTGGGGGCGTCAGTGCATTTTGCGATTGCCCTGTGCGTCGTGGTGTTGCTGACCTGGATTTTTAACGGCTTCGGCAATGTGCCTGCGCTATTCAGTTTGGCACCCACGCTGCTGCTGCTGCTCATGATGGGCTGGTCAATGGCGGTTCTGGCGGGCTTTTCGACGGCGTATTTCCCCGACACGCAGCACTTGTCGGAAGTCGGCATGCAAATCCTGTTTTACGCCACACCGGTCATTTACCCGCCCGAAGTGCTGCGAAAGAAGGGACTGGGGTGGATCGCCGACTTCAACCCGCTGGCGTCATTCATTGAACTCCTGCGAGAACCGTTGCTGAACGGAACGGTGCCCGGCCCAAAGCCGTACTTGATCGCCCTGCTGACCGTGGCGATCGTGTCGACCGCGGCGGCGACAACGCTCGTGCGCTTGCAGCAGCGAATCATCTTTCAGTTGTAAGCGGCGGCGCCCGGCGTGCGAAGTGCCAGTGCGCCTTGTGCCGGGTAAGAATTCGAACAGACCTGCGAGCATCAAGTCCATCACCTGTCGGCTCAGAAAACTCATGGCCTCGATTAATCTGGAAAACGTCGGGTTGACGTTCAGTCTTCAGGAACACCGCCGGGTGGCATTGAAGGACTACGTTATCAAGCGGTTGTTTTTGCGGTCTTCGAACCCGGTGATGCGCGTGCCCGCGTTGCAGAATATCAACCTCGAAGTGCATGAGGGCGACCGGCTGGGCATTATCGGACATAACGGAGCGGGCAAGAGCACCCTGCTCAAGGTGCTGGCCGGGGTGTACCCGCCCACCGAAGGGCGGCGCCTTGTGAATGGCCAGATCAGTTCGCTGTTCGACTTGACGCTCGGCTTCGAACCCGACGCCAGCGGTTGGGAAAACATGGCCTATCGTGGGTATTTGCAGGGCGAAACGCCCCGCACGATTCGCGCGAAGATGCAAGCGATTGCCGATTTCAGCGAACTGGGCGATTTCCTGAACACACCCGTGCGGTACTATTCGAGCGGCATGACGGTGCGGCTGGCGTTTTCGATCGCGACGGCGATCGATCCGGAAATTCTGCTGATTGATGAAGTGCTTAGCGCGGGCGACCTGTCGTTTCAACGCAAAGCCGGCCAGCGGATGCAGGAGATGATCAACAAGGCTCGGTTGATCGTCATGGTCAGCCACGACCTGGGCGGGTTGAAGAAGTTCTGCAACCGGGCTATCTGGATGGACCACGGGCGTGTGCGAATGACCGGCTCGACCGACGACGTGCTGGCGGCGTACACGGTGAAAATGGAAGGCATCACGCCACCGGCCCCGGCGGCCAATGAAACGCCGCTGATCAAGCTGGCGTCGTAAACCGCACGGACCTGAACGCTTTCGCAGGGGCGAAGCCGACGGGGCCTTTCGCGGCCGGCGCGTTCGATCAGATCATGTCGAGCTTGCGATGCCGCGAGCGGGGCGGACGGCTGCATTCGGCGCAGGTGCCGTAAACCTCCAGCCGGTGACCCGTCATGCGGAACCCGTGTTCATCGGCCACGTCTTCGAGAGTTTTCGCGACAGCGTCGTTCTGAAACTCGGTGAGCTTGCCGCATTTTCGGCAGATCAGATGATCGTGCTGCGGGTAGCCGTAGTCATGCTCGTAGACTTCGCGATCGTGGTTGCGGGCCACCTTGCGCAACAGCCCCGCCTCGACGAGTTCGGTGAGCCGGCGGTAAATGGTCGAACGGCTGACGCTATTGCCATCGGTGCGGCGCGACAGGCGGCTGACCAACTGGTCGGCGTCGAAATGCTCGTGCGACGAAAACACCTCTTCGACGATAGCGGCCCGCTCTTTGGTCAGCCGCTTGCCGCGTGTGCCCAGAAACTCGCGAAACTTGTCCAGCGGACTGACGGCGACAGCCACCGTACCCAGGTCACTCACCTTCATCTCCTGTCGGCAGGCTGAAATCGGCCCGCGCCCACGCGGCCGAGTCTGCCGCCGCAGCCGATGGGGTCTGCCGCGGCGACTATCGCGTTTCGTTCAATTCATGCGAAATCTGGTCGAGCATGCGGCTAAGCGCCTGGTCGAGTTTTTCCGGAGTTTCGTACACACCCGCGTCAATGGCGGCTTTGATTTGCGCCAGCTTCTGTTCGCGAACACCGGGCGTGCCCAAGGCGTCGTTGAGCATTTTACTGACCTCGGAGATTTCGACTTCATCGGTCGGGGTCATGGGCAGGGCGGCAACCTGATCGCCGCCACTGGCTGGCCGGGTGTACTGAACCGGCAACGCTGCGCCAACCGAACCGGTACTCTGCACCTCCATGTGATTGCTCCCTGCTTCCGTGGTTAGGGTTTTGCGCACCGGGCGCCTCACCGGCGCTGGGTTGCATCCAACCGGATTATAGCGTATTTCGGGTTGACGATACAACACGGGATGCGCGCGGCGAAAACCCGCCCCGCCGACCGCCGCCTGGTGAGTCATTTGGGCACAGGTTCTTGTGCGGCATTGTGATACAGCGCCCAGGTCCAGCCACACAGCCCGGCGTGGGGGAATTGCTTCTTCAAGACGTAGCGATTGCCGGCCGAATCGCGGAGCTGAGATTGCAGGCGAACCTGGACATCGTGGCTGTGCGTCAGCAGCCATTCGGGCCCGCGCAGGGGCCACTGGTTTTGTGGCGCGTAAGACCACTCTCGACCTGTGGCACTGCAAGAAACGTAGAACCGCAAAAGAACCTGGTTTCGAAAATCGTGGTCGCTGCCGACGACGATCGGCCCGCCGCTCGTGTGCCGCGCCATGAAGTCAATTGCGCCGCGATAGTCGCCGCGGCCGAACTTCCAAAACGCAATCGCCTGATCCAGATTGCCGGCGACCATGACGAGCAGCGTTGCGCTGCAGGCGGCCTGGGTGGCGCAATTCTTATTCCAGACCCAGCCAAACACACAACTCGCCAGCAGGTGAAAGAACAGGATGTTCACAAAAAAGTGCCGCGTGTAAATCAACCCGGGCGTCACGAGGCCAAACAGTACGAGCGGTGCCACGCCCAACAACATCCCGAAGAACAGCCATTCACGCCGGGCGTCGCGGCGAAGCACCATGACGCCGGCCGCGCTGATGACGGCGACAAACACCGCGGCGAACCAGGAAACAACGCCGGAATCGACATTCCACCCGACGGCCAGAGCCGCGGTGTTGAGCAGAACCTGCGTGGCCGGCAGCAGGTTGCCGCCACCGATTTTCGCCTGGCGCACGTCGCCAAAATAGAGCAAGGCAATGGCCGCCACAGGAACGGCATGCAACCGAATCAGATCGACGGCCCAGCGCCCCCAGCGGCGGGACGATTCGAAGCGTGCCGCACACGACCAGACGCCGACTGCCAGGTAGAATTGCACGAACGCAAGGTGCGACAGAAACCCGCCGATGACACCCAGGCAAAACCAGACGTTCGAAGCGGATGACCGGGTGTGCAGGTATCGCCGCAACCCCAGAAACGCGATGAGCGCGCAACAGGCCGAAAGCGAATAGCCCCGGGCTTCGGATGAGTATTCGATGAACAGAAACGACGAGGCGGTCAGCAGCATCGCGCACACGGCCTCGATATTGCCCCAGGCCCGCGCGGCGCGTCCGGCGAGGTAAACGGAGGCCACCCCGGATGCGAATGCGGGCAGGCGATACAGGAAAAACGGTTGCGACGGGCCGCAAACGTACAACCATAGTGTATTCAAATGGTTGTTGTGATCCTGGTGAATGCGGGTGAAGACCTCGAGGGGCGAGTCAAGCTGTTGCGCCAGCCCCAGCGACCAGATTTCATCGAGCCACATTTGCTGGAACAGCCCTGGCAGGCGCAGGGCTGCGGCGGCCACGAGGATCGCCGCTGTGTATGCGGCAGAGCGCCGCTCGGGCGGGATCCTGAAGGACCGGGCGAACCGAGCTGGCGGCAACAGATCAGCGCCGCGGACGGCGGGGGCAGCGGGTGGGGTTGGCTGTGTCATTGGGCGCCGGCCGGGGTTGTGCCGTCGAATCGCTTTGCCGACAGGAACCCGATCGGTTGAGCGGTTCGTCCATCGAGGGCCAAGTCGGCTAAAACCTCGCCCAGGACGGTGGTGAATTTGAAACCGTGCCCTGAAAACCCGGCGCCGAACAGCACGTGCGGGTAGCGCGGGTGGCGGTCGATCAGAAAATGCCCGTCAGGCGTTTTCGTATACATGCAGATTGAGTGTGTCGCCGGCTGCCGCCCGGCCAGTGGAATGTGCGTTTCCAGGAACTGGCTTAGCCGGCTGACGTCGGCGGCGTGCAGATTCCGGTCGGGCTGATGCGGGTTGCCCACGAGATCGCCCCCGGTATGTTCAGCAACCTTGATCGTGCAGCCGTCGAGCCGCGGAAATCCATAAAACTGCCCGCCCGCGAGATCGAAGAAGAAGGCCGGGTTTCTTGAAGACGCGTCGAACCGGGGGTCGGTCGCCGGAAACCAGCAGACCGGTTTGCGCACGACATGCAGCGGCAGGCCAAGATCGGCCAGCAGGCGGCTCGACCACGGGCCGGCGGTGATGATCAGCCGCGCCGCCGAGTAACGCCCCGAACCGGTCGTGACGTGAACGGTGTCTCCGGAAACCTGCCAGGCCCGCACCGTTTCGCCGGTCTTCAGCACGGCGCCGCATCGCTGAGCGGCGTCGATGTGGGCGGTGACGCAATTCTCAACGTCGAGGTAGCCCGCGTCCTGTTCGAAAACGATCCGCATTTCCTGTGGAAAGCGATACACGGGAAATCGGGTTGCCGCTTCGCGCGGCGTGAGTTGGTCGACCGGCAACTGGTGGACTTTTGCAGCGTGCAACGTTCCCTCGACGGCTTCCGAATTGCCCCCGCCGGCGATAAACAACCCAACGGGGTGGAATAGCGTCTGGCTGGTTTCGGCTTCGAGCTCGCGCCACAGGTAGTACGCGCGGTGCAAGAGGGGCACATAATCAGCGTGTTCGAAATAGGCCTTGCGAATGATGCGGGTCTGGCCATGCGAACTGCCGCGGTCGTGGGCCACGGTGAACTGTTCAATTCCCAACACTCGCGCGCCGCGGCGGGCAAGATGGTAAAGGGTCCCGCTACCAAAACCGCCCACGCCCAGCACGATGCAGTCCCAGGTGGTGGTCATGCGGGCGGCTTCCTGCAATGTTTCGGGGTGCCATGCCGCGCCGGCAGAGTCTTGCGGGCGGCGGCGCGGGGCGGGAACATCAAGGTGTGGCGGCGAGGTTGACGCGTACGAGTTCCTTGTCATTGCGCGCAAAGACGCTCTTCATGGCGAATGCGGGGTGCGACCAGATCGTTTGCCGGCGGGCGACATCGCGGGTGGGCTCGACCAATTTTGATCGACTGCGTTCGACGTAGCCCTGGGGTGAAAGCTGGGCGATGATCAGATCGCCCTGCTCATTATGAATGAAAACGCGGTCGCCGTTGGGAATCAGAAACGCGTTCCACCACCGCCCCTGGCCAGTGGCGGCGAATGTTTCCCAGATGCGCTGGCCGGTCTGCGAGTCGAGGCAGCGGAGCTGGCCGTAGCTGCAGATGCCATAAATGTGCGTGCGGTTGACGATGGGCGTGGGCATGATCGAATGCAGGCCGTCGGTCTTGATTTCGCTGTCGCTGTGGCCCTTCCAGGCGATCCGGGCCGCCGGTTCATCGGGCGACACCTCCAACATCAGCGGGCCGTTGTAAAATGCAGTCACGAACAGGCGATTGCCTTCCTGGCGTGGCATGGGAACGCACAGGCCAGACTTCACAGCGAACGGAACATTCCAGTAAACTTTGCCGTTCAAGGGGTCGAGCGATGTCACTGCGTCAGGGTGCCAGATAATCAATTGCCGGCGCTGGCCGAACGTGTAAATCACCGGCGGTGCATAACCGACCTGCGGGTCGTCGAGGGCACGCCACAATTCACGCCCCGTTTTGCGGTCGAAGCTGACGACTGTCGCCCCGTTCCGGCCGCCGACGAGCGTGATCAGTTGTTCGCCGTCGACCAGCGGTGCGGCGGCCATGCCCCATGTGGGCAGTTCAGTCTGAAAATCGCGGCGAAAGTCTTTCTCCCAGAGAATGGTTCCGTTCGTCGCGTCAAAGCAAAACATGTTGCCCATCGCCCCGATGGTGTACACGCGGTTGTCGGCAACGACGGGGGTGGCCCGCGGCCCGGCGGGGTAGCTGATTTCGTACTGGACGGGGTATGCGTGCTGCCAGTGCTCCTTGCCGGTGTCGGCGTCGAAGCAGAGCACGCGTTCGTTGCCGCGGCTGCCATTCCGGTTGGAAAAGTCGGTAAGATACACTCGACCGGCAGCGACGGCTGGCCCCGAATAGCCCTCGCCGACGGGCACTGACCAGACGCGGGGCAGCAGGCCGGGTGGCAGCGTTTCGACAAGACCGGTTTCGTGCCACACACAATCGCGCTGCGGCCCGCCCCATTGCGGCCAATCGTCGGCCTGAGCCGGTGGATGTGTGGCGCACAGCAGCGCCAGCGGCGTGACGATCGCGAGTCGCCACGCGGCACGACTTCGGGCTTTCGCAGAAAATGGCATGGTTGCTCCTTGGTGACGAGATAGACGACGCCTATAATATAGGCGTTCGTCGGGTCTGTCATGCCTGACAATCGACGCCGGCGGCCAACGTGGCCCGCCCAGTCGCTCAGTGCCGATGTCTGAGGATTTGCCCACGTGATTCGAGTTGCCGCGTTTTGCGTTGTGATCGGGGCCTGGGCCGTGGGCCAGGCCGAGGAACCCGCTGCGCCAACGACTGCGGGCGCGACCATCGCTTTGGCGCCGGGCGAAGAAGCGCATCTGGCAAGCCTGCGGCAGGTGACATTCGGTTTGCCGCGCGCCGGCGAAGGGTATTTCTCGCGCGATGGGCGGTTCATCATTTACCAGGCGTATCCGATCGGGTACCCGTTTTATCAGATTTACGTCCAACCGGTCGGCGAGCGAACGCCGCGTCTGGTCAGTACCGGGCGGGGCCGCACGACGTGCAGTTACTTTTCGCCTGACGGCAAAGCGATTCTATTCGCGTCGAGTCACGCCGACCCGCACATCGACGTGACCGAATTAAAGGCCCGCGAAGAAGCCGCCCGCGGCGGCCGCCACCGCTACCAGTGGGATTTTGACCCCTTCATGGACCTGTACACGATCAATTTCGACGGTACCGGGTTAAAGCGGCTGACGGATTCGGCGGGGTACGACGCCGAAGGGAGCTATTCGTCTGACGGGAGCCAGATCGTGTTTACGTCGTCGCGTGACGGCGACCCCGACATCTACGTGATGCAGGCCGATGGCTCGAATGTCAGGCAACTGACGAACACAAGCGGGTACGACGGGGGGCCGTTTTTTTCGCCCGACGATCAATGGATCATCTTTCGCAGCGACCGTCAAAAAGAGCATATGCTGCAGATTTTCGCCATTTCAGCCGACGGCAAGCGGGAAGTGCAGCTCACAAACGATTTGAATCACGTCAACTGGTGCCCCTATTTTCACCCGAGCGGAAAATACTTTATCTGGTCGGGCGCCGACTACACGACCGGCCGCGGGACGTTTCACTTATTCACCATGGAACTGTCGTATCCCGGTGGCGTGCTGACCGGTGGCAATGTCGTGCAGGTGACGCACGATCAGGCGATGAACGTGCTGCCGGCGTTCAGTTTCGATGGCAAGAAATTGATGTGGACGGCAACCCGCGCCGCCGATGGCAGCAGCCAGTTATTCATGGCCGACTGGTTGCGCGAAGGCAAGCCCGCGGGCGGCGGCGTCAAGGGTGCCGTGGGCAATTGAGAGCGCTGCGAGGCCGGTTATCGGTCGATCTGGGTGCGCCAATGAAAAGGTGCCGCTGATGCGTCTGGCGGGAAAGACGGTGCTGATTGCGGGCGGTCGCCGTGTGGGTGCGCACTTGGCCGAACTTCTCGCCGCGCGGGGGGCCAACGTGGCGCTCAGTTACTTTCAAAGCCGCGAGCGGATGGAAAGCGTGGTGGCCGCCGTGTGTCGCGGCGGCGTTCGCGGTGCGGCATTTCACGCCGACTTGCGGTGCCCGAGCGATGTCGAATCGCTGATTGACCAAACGACTGCCGAATTCGGTTCGCTTGATTGCCTGGTCAACATGACGAGCGAGTTCGTGGCCACGCCGTTCGACGATTTGACCGCCGCCGATTTCGATGCCTCGCTGGCCGTGAATCTGAAGGCGCCGTATTTGACGGCGGTTGCGGCGGCGCGGGCGATGCGCCGCCAGCCCGTCGTCGATGATTTGCAGGGCAAGATCGTGAATTTTGTCGATTGGGCCGTCGAACGCCCCTATCGCGGGCATTTGCCGTACCTGATTGCGAAGGGGGGGGTGGCGACGATGACGCGGGCCCTGGCGGTCGAATTGGCCCCGACGATTACCGTGAATGCGATTGCACCGGCAATGATCGACCCTCCGCCCCTCTTGACCGCCGGGCAAATTGAAGAAATTCGGCAGGCGTCGCCACTGAAGCGAATCGGCGCACCGGCCGACGCCAACAACCTCGTGCTGTACCTGCTGGAGGGCACCGACTTCGCCACGGGCGGTGTGTACCCCGTCGATGGTGGCCGGTTTTTGGGGGTTGACGGCGTGTGAGCCGGTTCGCACTTGCCAGCACGGCAGCGCGGGGTTTACACTAGCGGGCGCAAGTTCATGCAGTCGTCTGAAAGTAAGCGCGCATTTCCATATTGATCGCGGCACGGCCACGACGAGATGTCAATCAGGTTGGGGCGTTTCGCCGCGCAGCAGGACGCTGGCTCATAAGACTGGAATTGATTGTCGTTTGTGCGGGAAGTTTCCGCGCGTTGTGCCGAGTGACAGCTCGCTGTCAGCCTTGGCACACGCTGCGCTTGCCGCGTCATGAGTGGGCCAGGTTCATTTCCATGCCATCCAGGAGAAACATGATGGAAACGATTCAACACGTGCTGCGTGAAAAAGGTGATCGGACAGTGCACACCATCGACCCGCAGGCAACGATCCTCGAGGCCACGCGGCTGATGAATGAGCACTCGATTGGAGCCCTCGTCGTGATCGAGGGGGGCCGCATTGTCGGGATTTTCACTGAACGCGACGTGTTGCGCCGCGTTGTGGCGTGCGACCGCAACCCGAGCCATGTGCGGATCGACGATGTCATGACCACCGACGTGGCCTGCTGCACTCCCGCAACAACAGTCGACGAGGCCCGCAGCGTCATGAAGAACCATCGCATTCGGCACCTGCCCGTGATCGACGCGGTAGGCGATGTGCGGGGTCTGATTTCCATTGGGGATCTGAACGCCCACCTCGCCGACGCGCAGGAGACGACGATTCATTATCTGCATGAATATCTGCACGGCCGCGTGTAGTGGCCCGGCAGCGAAAACGGCTGGAAGGGTCAATTCACGATCTCGAGTTGCTTCCAGTACCCGTGGGCCGAAGCGCCTTCGGGGTGCTGTTCGACCACGATCCACACGGTTTGCCCGGCGTAGGGGGCCAGGCTGATTTCCCATTCTTTCCAGCCCTGAACCGAGCTGGCCGCTTCGATCGCCTGCGTTTGCAGCGATTGCCCTGCGATGCGCACATCGCAGGTCCAGTGGTGCGATGGTTCGTGGCCGACCTTCAATTTGAGCCGGGCTTGTGTACCTGCGGGCAGCGAAATTTCCCGCGCAAGAATGACAGGCCGTTCGCGCGTCGCCAAAGTTGCGCACAATTCGCGTTCGCCCGACCATTCGTCGACAAAGCCCACCCGCTTGTCTTGTGCGCCGCGCAGGTAGGTCCAGCCGGGCAGAGCCGCAACGAGGCCGCGGCGCAGCGGCAAGTCGTCGTTCGATTCGGCCCAGTATGCCAACGCGGGCGGCAACGCTCGCCCGGGAGCTGTGCCCGCCCCCACGGAGACGAGTTCGACCAAGTCGCGCGTCGTGTCGCCCTGGCCGCGACCGTAGAAAGCAATCAGCCGGTTCTGATTGGCGAAGAGCGGGCCAAACTGGGGTGACGCGTCAATCAGGGGGGCGACGGGCGCACAGCCCCGCTCGCTGCCGTCAGACGGGTTGAGCCAGACGATGACCG
>JAJXXL010000349.1 GCA_021781115.1 Planctomycetota bacterium | reverse complement strand
GCGGCCGTCTTCGGTCTGGTAGAGGATGAACTCACCCGCGTTTTCGGGGGCCGGAATGGGCCGGTCGTCGCTCATGACGATTCCTTTCCGGTAAACCCGAGACTGGCCAGATTCTTGAGGATCGCCTTTTCAAGTTTCGCGGATTCCGCGAACTGCCCCTTCAGCTTGGCGGTGAGCTGCTCCATCCGTTCGTCGAACGGCATGTCGTCGTCGTCTTCGGTCTCTTCTGCCCCGACGTAACGGCCGGGGGTGAGCACGTGGCCGTGGCTTTCGATTTCTTCGCGGCTGGCGCTCTTGCAGAACCCGGCGATGTCGGCGTATTTGCCGGCGTCCTTCTCGCCGCGCCAGGCGTGATAGGTCTTGGCGATGCGGGCGATTTCGACTTCGGCGAGTTCGCGATGCGTGCGATCGACGAGCGCCCCGAGTTTGCGGGCGTCGATGAACAGCGTTTCGCCCCGCCGGTCGCGGAACTTGCCGTGCTTCTTGTTGCGGGCCAGAAACCAGAGGCAGACGGGAATCTGCGTGGTGTAAAAGAGCTGGCCGGGCAGCGCGAGCATGCAGTCGACCAGGTCGTGCTCAACAAGCTGGCGGCGGATTTCGCCTTCGCCCGACTGATTGCTGCTCATCGAACCGTTGGCGAGCACGAAGCCCGCAATGCCGCTGGGGGCCAGGTGATGCACCATGTGCTGCACCCAGCCGAAGTTGGCATTGCCAACGGGCGGAGCGCCGAACTTCCAGCGGGCGTCTTCGCGAAGCCGCTCGCCCCCCCAGTCGCTGATGTTGAACGGCGGATTGGCCAGAATGAAATCAGCTTTGAGGTCTTTGTGCAGGTCATTATGAAAAGTGTCGGCGTTGTGCGGGCCGATGTTGCCGTCGATGCCCCGAATCGCCAGGTTCATCTTGCACAGCCGCCAGGTCGTGTTGTTCGATTCCTGCCCGTAAATCGACAGGTCGCCGACCCGGCCGCCGTGCGCGAGCACGAACTTTTCAGACGACACAAACATGCCGCCGGAGCCGCAACAGGGGTCGTAGATGCGGCCCTTGTACGGCTCGATCATCTCGACCAGCAGTTTGACGACCGACTGCGGGGTGTAGAATTCGCCGCCCCCTTTGCCTTCGGCATTGGCGAACTTGGCCAGGAAATACTCGTAGACGCGCCCGAGCACATCCTTATTGCGGCTTTCGGCGTCGCCGAGCCCGATGGTGCCAATGAGGTCGATGAGTTCGCCAAGCCGTTGTTTGTCGAGTGACGCGCGGCCGTAGTCTTTCGGCAGAACGCCCTTCAGTATGGGGTTATCTTTCTCGATGGCGGCCATCGCGTCGTCGATGAGCTTGCCGATCGTGGCCTGCTTGGCGCTCGACTGGAGCTTTGCCCAGCGGGCCACCCTGGGAACCCAGAAGACGTTTTCGGCAAGGTACTCGTCGCGGTCTTCGGGATCGGAATCCTTGCCGGCGGCGAGCTGGTCGTGCAGCTCCTGAAAGGCGTCGGAGATGTACTTGAGGAAGACGAGGCCGAGCACGACATGCTTGTACTCGGCGGCGTCCATGTGCCCGCGGAGCTTGTCGGCGGCGGCCCAGAGCTTTTCCTCGAAGCCGAGATTCGCGCCGTTGCCGTTGGATGCCTTCCTGGATTTCGCCATGGTGCCTTTGAATTCTCAGTTCTCAATGGACTCTGGCGCCCGCCTCGACCCCAAACCCCGGGTTATTCGTCATGTTTTCGGAATGGGTTGCGAAACCTTGCGTGATCTTCGGTGTTTCATGAGGTGTTGAACGGCGGTTCGGGGCAAGCAGCACGCCGCAACAGGGCACGCGATGAGCGAATCGCAAGGATGACTCTTTGAACCAGAGTTTAACCGCTGGGGCAAGGTGGTCGCAACCGACGACGCCCGAGCAATTCGCGCCCGTGCGCGCGGCGGTATACTTCGCACGGAAGAAAATGACGCATTCGCAATTTGGGAATCGGGAGGGATTTGCTGCCGGCTGCCCCGCACCACACCGGGCGGATTTTGAAATACCCCGAAAGGGCAACGCCGTGAAGGAATTTCGCAAAGCCGCGCCGCCTTCGCCGCACCGGCATACGGGGCCGACCGCGTGCTGAACGACGGGGATGGTGGGGCCCAAACGCGGGCGGGCGACTGCCGCGGCGCGGCGCTCGGGTTTGTGGGCACCGGGATGACCGGGCATGGCCCATGTCGCCACCGCCGGCCGTTGCTCACGCGCGCGAATCGAATCGGCTTCACGAAGCCGATCAGCGAAGCGCGGCCAGTCGCAGGTCCAGGGACCAGGGGTGGCCTTCAACGTCGCTATTTCCGCCGGCGAATGAACATTCCGCAGCATGAATACACAGGCTGCCTGGCGCCGGGAGATCCCGACCTTGCACCCTGGCAACACGATGATTGGGAATAATTCTGGAAACTTTACTCGCGCCTGTGCCAGCACGGCATGGCGATTCCTGACGACGACAGCCCATTGCCGGTAGGAGAATTTGTGAAAATTCCGCCGGAGTGGTTGATCTGTGGCCTCGGAATTCTTACGAATTCCGCTACGGGATCCAGGAATCTGGGTGGCCCTGTACCGCTGCGGCCGAGCCAGTGCGCAGCCCTGCAAGGGCGCAATAATATAGCCTGGGGCAACGCCCCAGGTTGTCCAAATTCATGAGCGGGCAAGCCCTGTCAGGGCGACACAAATCGGCGTGGGCGGGCAAACAAACCCGCGTTTGTTGTTGCGCCCTGAACAGGGCCTTTTCACGCGACGGGGCCGCCAACCTGGGGCGGTGCCCTTGTTGTACCCCATAAGTCGGCGGTTACACTAGGCGGACCGGGCAAATTTGGCGATTATGGGCGCGGTCGATGCTGTCAAAAACCTGAGTCAAAGGAATGACGAGATGGTTGCGTCCTGGGTG
>JAJXXL010000273.1 GCA_021781115.1 Planctomycetota bacterium | reverse complement strand
TGACCAATCCTGCACGAGATCCGGCCGGATCCGTAATACGACATGCAGGTGATTACTCATCACCGTATAGCCGCACACGTCAATGCCGAACGCGCCGGCCAGTTTTTCCAGCCGCTTGCGGATCCAGTCTTTGCGGTGTTCAAACGACCGGCCGGTGAACGCATCCTTGCCGCACAGAAACGCCCGGCGGACGCACCGCGCCACGCAGTGATACACGCCCACTTCGGCTGTCGCCACAATTTCCCGTCGGGCGTAGGCAGGCATGGATCACGTCCTGAACGACGACACCCGATGAACGGTGCCGATACTCAATGCGTCAACGACAATTGGACCTCAGACAAACCAAATTGCAAGTGATGCCGAACACCATCGCGATCCGAGCCTGTGACATTCGAGATCATTGGCCATTGCTGGCGACCAAGGTCACTAGTCATGTTGGGTCGGCGTCTTCAAGGGAATGCACATCTTTCGGATGCATGTGTCAATTAAATGGATGTCTGTTTAATTGGGGTTCGGCGGGGAGCAGGAGGTGCTATAATGACACGACCGTGGGGCACGGTTTGGTTTCACAAGGAGCAACTTATGCAGATGCAACAGGCTCTCGTTCGACTCGGCGCGGTTTTCCTCGTGGCAAGCGGACTGGCTCGTGTTGGCCTGGCCGTCGACGTGGTGGACGACCCGGTGCAAATTGATGAGCGCGCCGAGCAGGTTGTGCTCACTTCCAATGCGCTGTGCTGGGAAATGCACCGCTTTCACCAAAAGCAACCCGACTACCGCGAAAACTATCGCATGGCCAAAGACGTGTGGATGCGAGCCGGAACGATCCGCGACGCCCTTCGGGCCGGTCCCGTCGAAACTGAACTTCTGATCCAACGGGTCAATGAAATCAATGAAATTGTAACGCAACTTGAACCGCGACTGGCGGCATGGGGTGACGGCGATCCATCGATGCTTCTGCCAAATGACGGACGCGGCACGCGGACGATTGTCACGCCGGGCGTCGAAGTCAATATTCCATTTGTCGGTGTACGGGTCGGTGGGCCTCGAACCTTGGTGACGGAAAGCGGTGGCCCACCACTCGAACGGCGGCGGGTGCACCCCAATGCGCGGGGCAGTAAGCGCAGTCTTGAGCGAGAATTCGCAGCACTGAAGGTGGCGGCTGCGTATCTGCTGGAAGATGCCGGCATAACCATCGCACCGGTCGCCGCTGGGAAAGCCGCACCACCGCCAACGGCACCAACCCCACAACCACCTGACGACGGGCCGAAACTGGGCGATCCCAAAAAAATCGTGCCTCCGCCAGCGAATCCGAAACCCGCAACGCCCGGCGGCAAATAGCCCGTGCGAAACGTGCGTTGAACCAATCAAGTCGCCTTCCGGTCAATTTGACCTCATGAGCGAATCGAGCAATCGCCTCGGCACGCCAATTGGCAAAACATGCACGTCCCCCGTCAAGTGGTGGGCCCCAAGCTGGTCGAAGCCCAGCTTTCGGGCCACAAACGTGGCGGTGTGGTTGGCAACGACACAGGCGCCAAGCGGCATCCCGGTATCACAATCCATCCCTGAGGGGATGTCTACGGCCAAGACCTTGCATTTTGACTGGTTAATTACCGAAATTGCCGTCACGTAAGGCTCGCGCACGGTTCCTTGCAACCCCGTGCCCAGTAAAGCGTCGACAACCCAGTCGGCCTGCGACAGTTCGTCGGCCACGCGTGCCGTGTCGGGTTGCATTCCAACGACAATCAGGGGCGTTTCAGCAGCCTTCAAAATTTGAAAGTTGACAGCCGCATCTCCGACGAGGTCATGCGATTCACAAAAAAGCAACACGCGCACAAAAACTCCGGCACTTTCAAGGTGCCGGGCGATGACAAATCCATCGCCGGCATTGTTGCCTTTGCCAGCACAGATCAGAACGGGGCCGTGCACTCCCAGGGAACGCAGGAGGTCGGCCGCGCCACGGCCGGCATTTTCCATGAGCACCAACCCCTGAATTCCGAACTCCACTGCAGCGCGGCGATCAATGTCGCGGACGGATTCACGGTTCAACGAAGCGGCCTGCATGATCGGGAACTCATCCCCAGGTTTTACAAACGGGCAATTGGCAGTCCTCGCAAGAATCCCGCAACTGCGAAAGCGATTTCCAGAGGTTGCGCCCCGGGCACAAACATCGCCGGCCAGTTTACCGGAACTGGCACCACAGTTTACCGCACCGCCGTCGTCTTTTGGCTCACGTTCTGCTACGATTCCTCAAAATTCTGACGTGTTCGCGAACGACTTGCCAGCGGGTCACCACCGCTTGATCATCGCCGAGGAGCTTCAGCACTGTGTTACAAGCGTACGCCGATCACTGGGCCCTAATCACCGGAGCGTCTTCCGGAATTGGAGCGGAATTCGCCCGCCAATTGGCAGCACGGGGCATGCATTTGATTTTGACATCGCGGCGGGAAACACTCTTGACTGATCTGGCACAAGAGCTGCATCTGGCGCATGGCACAAAGACCGAAATCATCGCCAGCGACCTGACAACGTCCGGCGAATCAGCGCGGCTCCTGGCAGAAATCGAGCACCGGGGGCGCCCGATTGAGCTGCTCGTGAACAACGCCGGTGTCGGATACGTGGCTGAAATTACGAATACTGACGTTAGTCGCGTGCGAGATATGCTGCAACTCAACATTGTCGCCCTGTCGGAGCTGACGTACCGCGTCCTGCCTGCCATGCTCGAGCGCAAGCACGGTGGCATCATCAACGTGGCGTCAGTCGCGGCGTTTCAACCCGTGGCTTACATGGGCGCCTACGCGGCCAGCAAGGCGTATGTGCTGCATTTCAGCGAGGCGCTGTGGGCCGAAGCCCGCGAATCGGGCGTGACGGTTCTCGCACTCTGCCCCGGCACAACGCGCACCGAATTTTT
>JAJXXL010000143.1 GCA_021781115.1 Planctomycetota bacterium | reverse complement strand
TTGCTGCCATGAAGTTTGTCTTTGTAAAGTGGTTCTGATCTGAATCGCCATTTTCTGTCAATGCACGATCGGGGCGCGTTACTTCAGCGCTTCGGCGCCACCGATGATTTCGCTCAATTCGCTTGTAATTTGTGCCTGCCGCGCCCGATTGTACACACGCGACAGGTTGCTGATCATTTCGCCCGCGTTTTCCGTAGCTCCCTTCATGGCCACCATGCGGAATATCTGTTCACTGACCGCCGCATCCAGAAAACACTTGAACAGCCGCGCCCGGAACGCGGCAGGTAACAACTCTTCGAGAATTTCTCCGACCGACGGCAGGAACTCGTATCGCACCTCGCGCCCTGCGGCGGGCGCTACCGGGCCACCGGGCACCCCGGCAAGCTTTGTCAGCGGCAACAGCGACTCCAAAACCGGCGTCTGCCGCGAAGCCGACAGAAACCTGACGTAGGCCACATCGACCCAATCGATCTGTTGCTGAGCGTACAGTTCGATAAACCGGGTTGCCAAGGCGTTGACCTGGGCAAATGCCGGCTTGTCTTCAAATTGCGTGTAAGTCTGGTCGATTTTGGCCTTTTGAAATCGTAAAAAATTGATGCCGCGCTTGCCCGAAACTTCGAGAATCACGGTTTGGCCGCGCTCGGCCGCGTCGCGCAACCGCTGCTGCACCAGTTTGAGCACGCCGCTGTTGTACCCGCCGCACAACCCGCGGTTCGAAGTCAGCACCAGCAACACGCCGGTTTGCTGCGATTCATGCGTTTCGAGCAACGGATGCGAGAAATCGGCGGCCGACCCAGACAGGTCAGCCGCCAGTTCGGCGATCTTTTTGGTGTATGCGGACGCGGCCGTAGCACGATCCATCGCCTTCTTGAACCGCGCCGTGGCGATCAGCTCCATCGTGCGCGTGATCTTGCGGATGTTTTTGACCGCTTTCAGGCGTTTCAGAACTGTACGCGCTTTGGCCATAATGAGTCTGGTAGTTCGGCGTTTCTGCGGGGGGAAAAGCTAGCACGCGGGCCGCCCGGCGGGCGGGCGCCACGTCGCCCGATGATCAGCGTTTTGCCCGGGCGGCAGCGGTGTTGAACTGGTGTTTGAACACCTCAAGGGCCGATTTCAATTGCTTTTCGCCCTTATCGTCGAGCTGGCCGCTGTTCACAATCAGGTCGCGGAGTTCGGGCATCTGATTCCGCATGAACGCCAGGAGTTCTTTTTCGGCCGCTGCCACATGGTTCACCGGAACATCGTCGAAATAGCCGCGGGTGCCGGCATAAATGCTGATCACCTGGTCGGCGAAATGCAAAGGCTGAAATTGCGGTTGCTTGAGCAGTTCGACCATGCGGTAACCGCGGTCGAGTTGCGACTGGGTCGCTTTGTCGAGTTCCGTACCCAGTTGGGCAAACGCCTCGAGTTCGCGGAAGGCGGCCAGGTCGAGCCGTAAACCGCCCGCCACCTTTTTCATGGCCTTCGTTTGCGCATTGCCGCCCACGCGTGACACGCTGATTCCCACGTTGATCGCGGGCTTGATGCCGGCGAAGAACAGGTCGGGCTCCAGATAAATCTGGCCGTCGGTAATTGAAATCACGTTCGTCGGAATGTAAGCCGAAACGTCGCCCTGCAACGTTTCAATAATTGGCAGGGCGGTCATCGACCCGCCGCCCAGTTCGTCGCTGAGCTTGGCAGCCCGTTCGAGCAGGCGGCTGTGGCAGTAAAACACGTCGCCAGGGTACGCCTCGCGGCCTGGCGGGCGGCGCATCAGCAAGGACAACTGGCGATAGGCGGCCGCCTGCTTTGACAGGTCGTCGTACACGACGAGCGTATGCTTGCCTTGGTACATGAAGTACTCGGCCATGGCCGCCCCGGCGTAAGGGGCAATGTATTGCAGCGGGGCAGGGTCGCTCGAAGGCGAACTGACGACTACGGTGTAATCCATCGCCCCGTGCTCCCGCAGCGCTTCGACGACCCCAGCCACGGTGCTCGACCGTTGGCCGCACGCCACGTATACACAGATGACGTCCTGCCCCTTCTGGTTGATGATCGCATCGAGGCAGATCGCCGTCTTGCCGGTTTTGCGGTCGCCAATGATCAGTTCGCGCTGGCCACGGCCGATGGGCGTCATGGCGTCAATCGCCTTGATGCCGGTTTGCAGAGGTTGCTTGACCGGTTGCCGCCCTGCAACGCCGGGCGCCGTGGTTTCGAGCGGCCGGGTTTCACTGGATACGACAGGGCCTTTGCCGTCGAGCGGGTTGCCCAGCGGGTCGACGACGCGCCCCACAACCGCCGCCCCGACGGGAACCGACAGCAATGCACCGGTGCCGCGCACCTCGTCGCCCTCGGCGATTTTGAGGTAATCGCCGAGAATGATCACCCCCACGGAGTTCTCTTCGAGGTTGAACACCTGACCGCGCACGCCACCGGGAAATTCGACCATTTCGCCGGCCATGGCGTCGGCCAGGCCGTACACCTGAGCAATGCCGTCACCCACTTCGAGCACGCGCCCGACGTTGCTGACCTGCACCTGGTTGCGAAATTCTTCAATTTCCGTCTGGATGACTGAAGCGATTTCGTCGGCTTTGAATCTCATGGAAACTCCTCTCGCGCAAGCGGCTTCGCAACTGGTCGAGCCGGCTTCGCAGCGAGCTGTCATAAACGGTGTCTCCCACCCGAATCCGCAAACCGCCCAGAATTTCCGGGACGACGAACGTTTCCAGTATGGGCTTAATGGACAACTTTTCTTCCAATCGCTGCCGGATTAACTCAAGTGTCGCCTCCGACAGCGGCCGCGCACTGGTGATTTCAACACGCCGGTGCCCGGAACTCTCTTCATAAAGCAGGCGGCATTCGTGCAAAATCAGTGGCAGTAATTCGAGCCGGTCGTGCCGGGCCACGACTTGCAGCGCCGTCACCAGATGGTCGCTGGCGCGACCCGCCAGCGCGCGCTCAATCAGGGCCATCTTGTTCTCACGACTGACAATTGCCGATGTCAGCACTTCAGCAATGCCGGTGCTGCTCGCAAACACTTCATCGACAAACGCGAACAACTCTGCCAGAACTTCGCCAGCCTGATCGGCCGGTGCCGCGTCCAGAATTGCCTGCGCGTACACCCGCGCCACCGCCTGCGCGGTGGGATCTTCAAACACGCTTTCAACGCGCGTCTTGATCTGTGCCGGTTTAGCCATGCTGCGAAATCCCGCTCAAGGCTTCTTGAATCAGCCGGTCGTGGTCGGCCTCGGTCAGGCTGCGTCCCATGACCTGACCTGTCGCCTCGGCGACACAGCGGGCCATGTGGGTAAACAGTTCGTCGAGCGCCTGATCGCGGGCGCGTTCGATGTCTTGCGTGGCTCGCCGCTTTGCCGCTTCGGCCTCGCGCTGAGCCAAGGCGAGGATTTCATTTTTCGTGTGCTCGGCGTCACGCTGGGCTTCGGCCAGAATTTCGCGAACTTCGTCTTGAACCTTGTCCAGCTTTTCGGCATGCGCAGCGAGCATTTTTTCGGCCTTGATTCGCGCCGATTCAGCTTCGGCAATGTTCTGCAACACGCCGCGCTCGCGCTTGTCAAGCCCCTCAGTGATCGGCCCCCAGGCATACTTGCCCAAGAGACCCAACAACAGCAGGAACACGGCAAACGTATAAATCGCCAGATCGCCCTTGACCTCCGCGGGACTGGAGTCGGCCCCCGCCGCGCCGATATGCGCCGCGTGATGACCGCCGGCATGGCCCTCAACGGCTGCCGAATGGTCTTCGGCCGCCTTCAATGCTGAAGTTGCCAATGCAGAAAACACGGCCAGCACACAGCCGGCCACAATGATCTGGGCGATTCGCGAAAACACGATCTTCCCTCGACTAAAAACTAAACGGTCGCCGGGCGAACAACGTAATAACCCCACGCCGGGCCACAGCCGGGACGAGCACAGTCCTGGTAAACATCAGCCCCCGGCAACCGGCCACGGGTTTTGACCCGAGCAGATAAACAGCGCGTAGAACGTGAACCCTTCGATCAGGGCGGCGGCAATGATCATGGCGGTTTGAATGCTGCCGGCCACTTCGGGCTGCCGGGCCATACTTTCAAGCGCTGCGCTCGCGAGCTTGCCAATGCCCAGCGCGGCGCCGATTACAACCAGCCCCGTTCCGAATGCACCCGAAAAGCTGACGGCGCTGTCAGCCGCCATGACGGGCGTCGCCGTCAGCAACACGCCGAAACCCATCAGAACTGTCTTGACAAACTTGTTCACTGGAATCGTCTCCTTAAAAAAGCGGTCGTTGTCGAACAGCACACACTGGCCGATTATTAGTCCGAATCTCCCGGCACGGAACTCGCCAGACCTGCCGCCCGGGAAATTAAAGTCTAGTGATGATGAATCGCGGCGCCGATAAACAGCGCCGACAGAAACGTAAACACATACGCCTGTAAAAACGCCACGAACAGTTCGAGGCAACTGAACAGCGTCGCCCCCAAACCACTGACCACGGCAGCCAGCGCCCAATGCCATGTCGACGCCGAAGCCGCCGCGGTGATAATGCCCAGTATGCCCAGCAGCACCAAGTGGCCCGCCATCATGTTCGCCAGAAGACGCACGGCCAACACGCCGTGCTTGATGCACATCCCCAGCATTTCAATCGCAAAAATCATCAGTTTCAGCGGCCTGAGCAGCAGGGGCAACTCCATATGCGGCACCTGGTTGAACCAGAAACCGACCGGCCCGAATTTCATCATACCCGAAAGCAGCCCCGTGCCGAACACCATGCCCGCCAGCGCCAGGTTCGCACCAAATGCGCTGGTCGGCGCGCCCAGCCACGGAATCATCCCCAGGAGGTTGCACGTCAGCACAAACAGAAAGATCGTCCACAACAGCGGCACAAACTTGTCGGCATCATGCCCACCAATCGCCGGGCGCGCCACCTGATCGCGAATGGAGAGCAATACCGCGTCAAGCATGTTGGCAAACCTGCCCCGCGGCGGAGAACCGTCACGAATCGACTCAGCGTAGCGCTTGAATACAAACAGGATCAGAATTGCAGCGACCGTTTCGAGAATCATGAACTTCGAAATACACACGCCCGACGCCCGGTCATGCAGATTCTTGAGCGTGCCGAACGGCTGCGGAATGAGAACCTTGCCGCTCAGTTCGCGATTAAAATCGGCGACGGACGCTTCGGGGTGCGCATCGCGCAGGAACGGCGGCACTTCGTCGCGACTGGTGTAGCGGCAGGGCCACAACACCTTCGGGATCTCGAAGTAATAGCCGTCCTTAATGTGCAGAACTGCGTCAGCCATCGCCTGAAAATTCTTTCCTGAACCACGCCCGCCGCAAGTTACGGCGATTCACGTGCCTCTTTCTTCGACATTTCGCGCCACAAAACCTGCTCGCCGACACATTAGCCGCCGCGCGACGAATTGACGATTCGCAGCGACAAGAGTGTCTCAATGGGCAGCGCTGCGAGATACACCGCGGCAATCATTCCGACGACCCCCGCCGACGCCAGCGGGCCGCGACCAGACTGGAACCCGACAATCGCCACCAGCGGCAAACCCATACGAAACAACATCCCCAGCAACAAACCGTGCAGCGCCTGTCGCGGCCGGCGAAACCAGACTGCGGCCAGCAAGGCCGCGGTAAAACTTACCCCGCATACAACCGACGCCGCTACTGCGGCCCACACGCCGTCGATGCCATACCAGGCGCGGCCGAAACCCGCCGCGACAAGCATGACAAAAAACATCGCCAGACCTAGCCATCCAAAGCTTGTCGCGACGACAAACCGACGACAACCAGGAACCGCTGAGGCTATTGCCATGAAAACTTTCCGCCACACAGAATCGAAACACCTTATTCACTCGCGCCCCTCGCCATGAGGCTGACGATTCGAGTCACTGCGAGAATCGCCTGAGGCTTGCGGGGGTCGCAACTTGTTCAAATTCACCAGATGCCACAGGCCAAGAGCCAAGCCAAACGCCAAACCCGCCAGCGAGAGAAACCCGGTCCCCCACCGCTTATCGAGCCAGGCGCCACCCACGCCGGGAAGCACCATTTCCAGCACCACGGTCGTGATTTGGGACAACCAGAAAACCGCCTTGGCCAGCGGGGGAGATCGGTCGTCTGGTTTCTCGGCCATGGCTGAAATCGCACTGGACCTGCGCCCGGCAGCCTACCCTGAAGGACGAGGCAGTTACCGTATGTAACCAGTACCTCAGACCATTCAAGGCGATTCCGCGAGAGCGCTCGGTCGTTACGGCAATATTTTCGCGAATTGCCGTACTCAAAACCCGGCGACCAAGCCCCGGCACAGGCCGGGCGAAAAATGAGCGCCAAATTCGCACGCACAACCTTGCAAACATTTAATAATTTCGCGTCGCAGTGTAGCGGTCGCTGGGGGGGTTGTCAAAGTCGCAGGGGCCAAGAAATCATTTTTCCCAATCATGATTCCAAATTTTCCCACGATTGAGGATCAATCCAAAAATTCAAAGCAAGACACCCCTCCTTCGAACAATCTTTTTCCACATTCAGTCGAACCGTTCCAAACGACGCCCAACGGTTCAGCACGATGGACCAGGGCGGGGCCCCGCCGCGGTTGGCTGCTAATGACGGCACACCAGCGGCGAATGCGAGCATTCGCCAACAGACTCGAATAAGTGAGTGTCTTGTTTTATTGGGACGATGGCCGTATGGCTCCGGAGATGCGGCAGGGCCCTGAAACCGGAATTTCTTGATGGCCGGTAGTTGAACCAACGCTCGTCGCGGCTGATTTAAGAATTCATAACATGTTATATACAATTGTGTTGCGTGTCTTCTTTGGGGGCCGTCGGAACTTGACCCTGGCCGATTCCGTCTATAATTTCAGCGGCGAGTTCCGATTGAACGCGCCTTTTGGCCATGTTACAAAGGATAAAGGCCTACAGGGAAAAGAGTTGGGCCATTTCCGTTAAATACCACCTGCAAACGACCCAGCCGGAGCCGGGCATGATGACTTCAAAAACCTTGAATGCGTGTACGAGAGATGCGCTGACCGACTTGGCCCGCCGCCATGGCGTCGACGGCTGGCGGTCAATGCCCAAAGCCGCACTCGTGCGTGCCCTGCTTCGTTCGGATAAAGCGGCGATCGGGAAGAAAAACGGCGCCGCGCACGATCGCCCGGCCGAGTCGCGTCGCGGCCAGAAACTGCGCGCGACTCGCAATGGAGCGTCGGCCGTGCAACCTCACGACGGGCGGCCGGAACGCAGTCAAACGACGAATGGCCGAACCGTCAATGCAGGCGTGGCCCGGCGCATTGATTCGACGGCATCGGCGGCAACTGCTGCCCCATTGAAACCCGCGACGAAAAAAAACACGCGAGACACCTCCGCGGCGCGGTCTTCGAAGAAGCGGACCCCCGTTCGCTCCAAAGTGCAAGAGACTCGCACCGCGGCGATCGTTGCGAGACCGGCTAAATCGCCGCATGTCGGCGCGCAGCGCGATCGTGACCTGTGCACGGTGCTCCCGCCCTCGGCAGACGATGTCAAAAACAGGCCTGCCAAAGACAATTTGCACGCCATGTTTTGCGATGAAAACTGGCTGCGTTTGACATGGGACGTTTCTCGCGAAAGCGTGCGCCGAGCCGAAATGCGGCTTGGCGCCGACTGGCACCGGGCGGTGCCAATCTTACGAATTCACGAAGTCGCCTTCGACGAAGCCAATTGTGCTGTCGAATCGTGGCACAACGATATCGAAATCCAGGCGGGATGCAATTCGTGGTACGTGCACTTGCCGGTGTCGCCTGCGTCCTACCGGGTGCAAATTGGTTATCGCACGCCTGCGGGGCTGTTTTTCCCGATAGGACGCTCCAACCTGGCCAATTTCGCGAAACAGTCGAATCCGAAGTTTTTGCAACGCCACAATTCTCACGATGATTCGGCTGACGATCCCAGAGACGCAATCTCAACACGTTCACGCACAAGCCGCGTGGCAACTTCGGCCATGGAACGTTTCGGCCCCGGCGGCGATGCGGCCCGCAATCGTGACCAGCTCACGCTCGATTCGGACGTCGAAATCATCCTGCGTGGTATGACCCGGCCAGACGCTACTCTCACGATTCAAGGAGAACCGGTTTCCGTCCGTGATGATGGGAGATTCACCGTTCGGGTGTTGCAGCCGGAAGGTCGGCACATCGTCACGCTCGCCGCCGTCAGCCAGAGCGGTGGTGAACGGCGGACGATCGTCATTGGCATCGACCGCAACACGAAAGTGCTCGAAACCCAATATCTCGACGAATGCGCAGCCGACGGCGTCACTGGCTGACGGTGGCCGCGGCGCGGCGAATGAGTTGCATGGCAAGTGCCTTGCCGACGGGTTGGATGGGGTAAGCTGGCGGCAAGTAGGCGCAGTCTCGAAAATCGTCTCCCAAGAGTCGAGTGCGCCGCAAAACTGTGCTGGCAGCACATCGCAATTCTGTTATGCTGCGTGGTCCACATCGGGCAGGCATTGGCGGCGACAGGCGGCCTTGCCTGGGTTTTCGCACATTCACGCCTGGTTTCAGGGATCTTCGCATGTTTCGTTTCTGCCTGGCGATTGCTGTTGCCGTTTTTGGATTTTCTGGTGCGGCGTGCAACAAGTCGCCCCCGGACACCGCAGCGACGCAAAAGCCGGCAACTTCTGGCGACGCCCGCGCTCAGGCGGCTGAAGTCCTCGATAAACTGGCAGAGTTCTTCAAGACCACGACCGCATTGCAGGTGCGGGGCGAGGTTTCCATCGAAATTCGCGCTCCCGGCCAAACAAAAAAGGGCGCCCTGACGCGCTCGATTGACATTGAACGCCCCAATCGCGTGGCCGTGCGCACGATCAAGGCATCTGTTCCAGCGGTCGAATTGTTTTGCAATGGCGAAAGCCTGACAACCTACGTGGCGGCGAAGAAGGAATACTCGGTCGCCGATGCACCGTCTTCGCTTGAGGAAGTCTCTCAGGAGGTCCTCGCCGACCTCGGCGGTGCGCTGGCCATTCTGCCGCTGGCGCTAATGACCGATGACGCGGCCGCACAAATTCAGGACGGCATGTCGTCGGTCGAGTATGTCGCGCGCGAGCAAATGAATGGCAAGAGCGTGCACCACCTGAAACTGACTCAGGAGGCCCGCGATGTCGAATTGTGGATCTCCGCCGAAGGCCCTCCGCTCGTGCATCAGGTGACGATGTTGCTGACAAAAAATCGCGAACAAAACGGCCAAACCCTGCAAATGACTATGCAGCAGATCGAGCGGTTCAGCGACTGGAAGCTCAATGCGAAGGTTGGCGATGACGCGTTCGCGTTCTCGCCGCCCACGGGCACCAAACCTGTCGAAAACGTGCTGGGTCGCCGCCGCCCGCTGATTGGCAAACCCGCCCCCCCGGTGGCATTCAAGTTGCTCGACGGCGCCGACGTTCGCCTCGATGAACAGGTGGGCAAGAGCGTGGTCATGCTCGATTTCTGGGCCACTTGGTGCGGCCCATGCCGGGCTGAAATGCCGCTCCTGGCCGAAATCGCCGCAGTGTACCGCGACAAGGGCGTGAAGTTTTACGCCGTCAATTTGCAGGAGGAACCGCAGCAGATCCGCGACTATCTTGCGTCCGAAAACCTCAACGTGACGGTGGCACTCGACCCCGGTGGCGAAGCCTCGAAGGCGTTTCAGGTCGATGGCATTCCGTGCCTGGTGCTCATTGATCGCCTAGGCGTCGTACGCTCGGTGCACGTTGGCTACGACCCGAACATCAAGTCGGTGCTGAGCCAGGAGCTCGACGACCTGCTCGCCGGCCGCAGCCCCGCCGAATGAATGCCGCCATGCGTCGTGCGGCACGTCACAGCGATGCCGACTCGCGCGTCGGCCGGTCTGCTTTTATGCCGGAAACGGTTGTGGCCCGGTTACGGGAGCAGGACTGGTCAACAGGCCCGATCTCCACCGTTTGACGAGCGCTGCGTTCCGCGGAATGTCGCGCACCAGCAACCGCGCGGTCGCGTCGCGGTAGATTTCCAGAAAGCCGCCGTGGGCCACCGCCCAGTCGGCGAACGGGTCTTTGACTTTGGCGAGAATCAGTTCGGTGGGGTAGCGTCCAATTCGTACTTGCCAATCGGCAGGCGTATGCTGTTCACCGAGCACCAGGCGGGTCACTTCATCGGGGTAAACTGTTTCATACCGGCCATCGCAAAACACGCGGCACCGCGGGTGCAACTTGAACAGACCGTATTGTCCCCAGCCAAAGCCGCAGTCGAGATTGCCATCGATCTGATTGTGGATCATGAAATCGACCGCCTGCACCGGAAAATCGCTGGCGACCACATAGAGTGCTCCCTCGCGGCGGGCCGACTGCACCCCCTCAATAAATCGCGTCACACCGCTGATGGTCGTTGCGATCAACAGCAGTGCCGCCGCCAGTGCCGCCTGGGGAAAATCCGACCTCGAACGGCTGGGATCCTTCCGATGGTACAGAATCAAATACTCGGGCAGGCGCCGGGCCAGAACGGCAGCACCAAACACCAGCAGAAACGGCAGATGCCGCCCATGCCGGCCGGCAAGATACACGGACAGCACGAAGGCACTGGTTTCGGCCCAGTGGCCGCGACGTGTGCTCCGCATCCAAAACCATGCCGGCACCAGCACCGCTGAGGCATAGCATGCGACGACGACGACGTTTTGCTGGAGCATCGACTGCCATTCGCCAATTTCCGGGCGGGGCAGGGTGACGGCGAACAACACAAAACGCCAGTATTCGATGCCGTACGGGTTGACGAGTGTCGCGAGCCAGGCCGCACACGCAATCATCGCCAGGAATCGGAACTCACGAAGCCTGTCTGGGCGGCGCCAGGCGTGTGCGCAGAATTCGAGCCAATAGATTCCGAAGATGCCCAAGCCTGCCACGAACCCACCGTGAAAATTGGCCCATACTCCAATCAACAATGGCACGGCCCACAACCTGCCGCGCTGATCGGGCCGATAGCTGTCGCACATCCAGAGCAACAACGCCAGGCACGTATACGTGAACATTTGCGGTCGAATGCGGTAGAACTCTGAGAATACCGTGACTCCGAATGCGGCGATCGCGACGACGCCAATCGTCGGCACGGCGCGACGCACAAGAACTCGGCCTATCGCCGAAATCGCCAGCGAGAGCAACCCCGCCCGCAACAGCATTAAACCCGCGGCGCCACCGATACGATACGCCGCCGCAAACGCAGCTTCCGCGAGCCATTCATGATTGACCCAAACCGCGCCGGGCACGGTATAGGAATAGGGGTCCGTCGAGGCGAGCCGGCCTTCACTGAATGCAGTCAGGCCAAATTGAAGGTGCCCCCACAGATCCGGGTCGGCGGGTATACGAATCAGGCACCCCAGCAGGATCGCCCCGATCGCAACACAACCCGCGCACCGCAAGCCACGCGGTTCAGTGCGCGCAGCCATTGGCGGAATGGAGCGTAGCGCCGGGTGGACGATAGTCGTCAAAACCGACATGCGCGACCCCAGTTTAGGAACAACGACACCCTGCGGCGTCCGCCGCGACGCACAAATATACGTCGCCCCCGCCACCCGTCAACCACACAATATAAGACACCCATATTTATTGACAGGTCGTAGCGAATTTGGTATCCATGGCACCATTGGCATAATTGATTCGTTCGCATGCCTCCGAAATTGATCCTTGAGCCGCATGTATTGACGATTGGTTTCGATTTTTTTCGCACGGCAACTCGTAATTACGAGGGACATCATGCCTGCCTACCCCCGACGACAAATCGTGGCGACAGCCGAAGTGGGCGTGTATCACTGCGTGGCGCGGTGCGTCCGCCGGGCGTTTCTGTGCGGCAAGGATGCGTTTAC
>JAJXXL010000540.1 GCA_021781115.1 Planctomycetota bacterium | reverse complement strand
CTGCCATCCTGGATGAACTCAACATGAGGTTGGCGGCATGAGTGAGGACAATGGACACCACGGCGAAAAGGTGATCGAAGAAATTCGATCCCTGGCAATTCCTCCCGGCTGGGCGAGAGCCAGCGTTGGAGAAATCGGCGACGTGCGCCTCGGAAGGCAGCGATCTCCCAAGAATCGTTCCGCCGATTTCCCCACAAAATACGTTCGTGCGGCGAACATCACCTGGACCGGATTGGACCTCAGCGATGTTCTCGACATGGAATTCCGCCCAGGAGAACTGACGAGCTATCGGCTCCAGCCTGGGGATGTGCTTCTGTCGGAAGCATCGGGGAGTGCAAGCGAGGTTGGAAAGCCAGCCATCTGGAACGGCGAACTCGAAGACTGTTGTTTTCAGAATACGGTGATTCGGTTCCGTCCGAGGGCTGTAAGTTCCAAGTTCGCCCTGGTTGCCTTCCAGCATTTCGCTCGGAACAGCATTTTCGCCAGGGTGTCGAAAGGCGTCGGCATTCATCACCTGAGCGCTGACCGCTTTTCATCCATGCCGTTCTTGCTGCCTCCCAAAGAAGAACAGGGCCGGATTGTCGCCAAGATCGAGGAACTGTTCTCCGACCTGGATGCTGGCGTAACGGCACTGAAGCGGGCCAAGGCGAATTTGAAGCGTTACCGTGCCGTCGTCCTCAGAGCCGCCGTCGAGGGCAGGCTCACGGAAGAGTGGCGAGTAGAAGCGGCGTCCCGCCGCTTGCCGGCTTGCCAGAACGCACGTCAAAATCATTTGTCGAAGGCAAAACCCGGCACGCGGCAAGATGCCGCGTCTACTTACGAACCCGCCTCGACTCTCCTGGCTCGCATCCTGACCGAACGCCGCCAGAAGTGGGAAGCCGACCAACTCGCCAAGTTCGCCGCCGCTGGAAAGGAGCCGCCGAAGAACTGGATGGAGAAGTATGTCGAGCCGTCGCCGCCTGTAACGACCGGCCTGCCAGAATTGCCTGCCGACTGGTGTTGGGCCAGCGTGCAGCAAGTCGGTTCCGTGCAACTTGGTCGCCAACGAGCGCCTCAGAATCACACCGGCCCCCATA
Source organism: Planctomycetota bacterium (assembly GCA_021781115.1). Lineage (GTDB taxonomy): Bacteria > Planctomycetota > Planctomycetia > Planctomycetales > Planctomycetaceae > JAJXXL01. Next base: position 10,756 of record JAJXXL010000540.1, on the reverse strand, counting down.
TGCGCCCATACTTGCGTGTCGCCAACGTGTTTGAGGATCGGATCGACCTCAGCGATGTCATGGAGATGAATTTCACCCCACAGGAGTTCGAGACGTTTCGCCTCTCATACGGCGACATCCTTCTGAACGAAGGACAAAGCATGGAACTCGTCGGACGCCCGGCGATGTATCGAGATGAGATGCCGGGAGTCTGTTTCACGAACAGCCTCGTTCGTTTTCGGGTCTACGGCGGAGTGAATACCGAGTTTGCACTCAAGGCGTTCCTGGCCTACCTCAAGAACGGACGGTTCCAGAAGATCGCCACGATCACGGTGAACATTGCACATTTGGGAGCCGGGCGGTTCTCAGAAATAGAGTTTCCACTTCCTCCAGTTGAGGAGCAGGCGGCGATCATCGAAGAAGTGGATCGCCACTTCTCATTGATCGACGCAGCGGAGAAGGCAATCAGCTTGAGTCTGGCTCGTGCATACCGCTTGCGTCAAAGCGTTCTCAAGCAAGCCTTTGAGGGAAACCTCGTCCCGCAAGACCCCACCGACGAACCGGCCAGCGCGCTGCTTGAGCGGCTGAAAGTAGAAGCGGCGTCCCGCCGCTTGCCTTCCGACAAACGCCAAAAGCGGCAGGATGCCGCTTCTACGAGCGGCGTTCGCAAGCGGAGGGCCAAATCATGACCGAAACGCAACTGACGAACCTCGTCGCCCAAGGCGAATCGGACACGCTGGAATTCAAGACGACGACGGCGGCACGGGAAGCTGCCATGAAGACGTTGTGCGGAATGCTCAACGGCTCCGGGGGGCGTGTGCTGATCGGCGTGACCGAAGCGGGAAAGATTCGTGGGCAGGCAATTTCTGATGGCACGCTCAAGGACTTGGCTCAGGCATACATCGGATTCGAGCCGCCGGCAGCGATCCGTCAAATGCGAGTCCCGCTGGCGAACGGTTTGGAAGTCTTCGTGATCGAAGTCGATCCCAGCCCCTCGGCTCCGCATACGTTCCACGGGCGGGCGTATCGACGGCTTAATTCGACGACTTCGATCATGCAGCAGCACGAGTATCAGCGGCGGTTGCTGGAGCGGGACCATTCGACGCTGCGATGGGAAAATCGGGTCGCCCCCGGTTCCCCGCTGCTCGACATGGCCGAAGTGGGGCTGATGTTGCGGGATGCCGTGGCGGCCAACCGGCTCGATTCGCCGATCACCGACCCGGCGCAGGCGCTGGAGCGGTTGAAACTGACCAGCCCGGCCGGGGTGACGCAAGCGGCGGTGGTGGCGTTTGCCGTCGATCCCTTCCCGGCTTACCCGCAGTGTGCCCTGCGACTGGCCCGATTCCAGGGGATCACGAAAGCCGAATTCGTGGACCAGCAGCAGTTGACCGGCCATGCTTTCAAACTGCTTCGGGAGGCGGATCTCTTCCTGAGAAGACATTTGCCGGTAGCCGGGCGGTTCGAGTCGGGGGTCATGGAACGGATTGACGAACCGCTCTTTCCGCCGCTGGCGTTGCGGGAAGCTTTGGTCAATGCGTTTATCCACCGTGATTATTCCATCGTCGGCGGGGCGGTGAGCGTGGCCGTGTACGATGATCGGCTGGAGATCATCAGCACGGGAACGCTGCCGTTCGGCCTGACGGCGGATGATCTCGTGCGGGATCACCAGTCCCGACCTCGGAACCCGCTGCTGGCCGATGTCTTCTATCGGCGAGGGTTGATCGAAAAGTGGGGCCGGGGAACACAGAAGATCATCGACCTGTGCGTGGAAGCCGGGCATCCTCCGCCGCAGTTCGAGGAACGGGCAGGCGATGTGGTGGTGAGGTTCATCCCCAGCGGCTACGTGCCACCACACCGTGTTGAACATAGCTTAACAGACCGTCAGCGTCGAATCTTGCACGCCCTGCGAGATGGTCGCAAGTATGCCATCCGTGACATTCAAGCGGCGCTGACTCCTCAACCTGCGGCTCAGACGTTGCGAGACGACCTGAACTTTCTTCGCAACCTCAAGCTGGTAGAACACTTTGGACACGGACGGGGTTCCGTCTGGTGGCTGACTCAAACGAATAGCACGGAATAGCACGGAATAGCACGGAATAGCACGGCGAAGGCACAAGCCCATGACCAACGACTCCCAACAGATCGTCAACAAAGCCTGGAATTTCGCGCACGTTCTGCGGGACGATGGCCTCTCGTACATGGCCTACACCGAGCAGATCACGTTCCTGCTGTTTCTCAAGATGGCCGACGAGCAGACGAAGCCGCCGTACAACAAGCCGCCCATCGTTCCGGCCAAATTCAATTGGGAGAGCCTGCTCAAGCGAGAGGGCGACGAACTCGAAGCCCATTACCGGCACATCCTCGAAGAACTCGGCAAGCAGCCGGGGATGCTGGGGGAAATCTTCAAGAAAGCCCGGCCCGAAATTCAGAACCCGGCCACGCTGCGGCGGCTGATTGTGGACCTGATCGACGTGGAGAAGTGGTCCTCGATGCAGGCCGACGTAAAGGGCGACATTTACGAAGGACTGCTTGCCAAGAGTGCTGCCGAAAGTCCAAAGGGGGCCGGCCAATACTTCACGCCCCGTGAACTCATCAAGGCCATCGTGGACTGCGTGCAGCCGACCGCCGATGACACCGTTTGCGATCCAGCCGCAGGTACGGGCGGTTTTCTCTTGGCTGCTTACGATTATGTCGCCAAGCATCAGGGCAAGACGCTCGACAAAGATCAGAAGAAGCACCTGCGGACGAAGTTCGTCAAGGGCTGGGAACTCGTCCCGAATACCGCCCGACTCTGCATCATGAACCTGTACCTGCACGGCATCGACGCCGATCCTTGCCCGATCAAGTCGGGTGTGGACAGCCTCGCCAGCGATCCCGGCGAACGGTTCAGCGTAGTGCTTACCAATCCGCCGTTCGGCAAGAAAAGCAGCATCTCCATCGTCAATGAGGCGGGCGACCTGGAAAAAGACGACACGGCCTACGAACGGCAGGATTTCTGGACCACGACCAAGAACAAGCAACTCAACTTCGTACAGCACATCAAGACGCTGCTCAAGGTGAACGGCCGCTGCGCCATCGTCGTGCCGGATAACGTGCTGTTTGAGGGTGGGGCTGGAGAGACGGTGCGGCGCAATTTGATGAAGCAGTGTGACGTGCATACGCTGTTGCGGCTCCCCACCGGCATTTTTTACGCAGGGGGCGTGAAGGCCAACGTCCTGTTCCTCGACGCCAAGCCCGCCCAGGAGAAACCCTGGACGAAGACGCTGTGGGTCTACGACCTGCGAACGAACATGCACTTCACGCAAAAGACGAACCCGCTCCAGCGTTCCGACCTGGACGAGTTCGTGGAATGCTACCGCCCCAGCAAGCGGCACCTGCGAAAACCAACATGGAGCGAGGCGAATCCCGAAGGCCGCTGGCGGTCGTTCGACTACGAAGACCTGATGAAGCGGGACAAGGTGAACCTCGACATCTTTTGGCTCCGTGACAAAAGCCTGGAAGATTCCGACGACCTACCGACTCCCGACGTGCTGGCCCAGGAAATCGCCGACGACCTGCAAACCGCCCTGGAGCAGTTCACGGCCATTGCGGAGAAGGTGAAGACGTGACTTATTCCAGTTTTCTGCGGGAATAGCTGACTTGATTCCGGCAACTCTGAGCCAAAGCACCCAGGACTGAATGGGCCGATTGCGGGAGCGCGTTGATGGAAATACTCGTGGACTAAAATAACGTCCTCGACGTCGATCGCAAGAAGGGCGTGCGTTACGTTGCGGAACGAATTCGGTCCGTCACTGGGCCGGTGCGAGTCGGTGATCGACAGCGTGCAGCAATTCCCGAACATTGGGGGAAAACGTTGGGGGCCACTCACTATTCCGGTGATTGTTTGATCTGACCGTAACGCAGCGGCTGGGCAGCCGTTGCGGGCGCCGCCATGACAGCGCACCGCGTGCTGCTCTTCCCCGTTGCGCAAAACGTGCCCGGCAGTCGGGTGAAATCCGAGCCCCGACCGTGAGGGAGTGGAACCGCCTGCAAACTCGTCGCTGGAAACCCCTCCCTGACGGTCGGGGCTCGGTGGGGAATTGCGCTGACCGGGGCGTTCGGCTCGTGGATCGGTGATTGCAGGCGAGACGCCCGCGCTCCCAGGCGGCACGCGGCGGGCGAGTCGGCGAGGTCGGCCAGTTCATCTACCTCGTCGAGATACGACTGCGCGAAGTCGCCGTCGCGGGCACTGAGCGCCGGCCGGGGGTGCCGCGTGCCGCCGAATGTCAAAACATTGGCGATGCGCGCGGCCCCGTTTTTCTGCCCTTCTGCGATTTGGTTTTGACCATTCGGTTCCCGCCGGGTATATTGGGGTTGCCTATCGGCGCTGCCTTTCGTGCAGTGAATTGCGATGTTCGTCGCGCGCCACTCGTCACACAACCGATTTGAGTTGACTTTGCGCGAAACACAAAGGAGAGCATCATGTCGAACTTTCAGAACGACGCTTGCGATTGGGCGGCGAATGAAGAATCTGCCGCGCTCGAATACATTCTGCTCGGCGATTTACGAGACCTGCTCGAAGAACCGGTCAGCGACGACACGCGACAATGGCTGATTCCCGTGCTGGAAACCCTGCTGGGCACGCTGCCCCGCGAAGAGTGCGCGGGCGATGGCGAGTACCTCTCGCCGGTGCTCGAGCGGTACCCCAACTGGTATCCGCAGGTCGATCGCTTGCAGCGCGAGCACCGGGCCTTGTTTGAACGGCTGTCGGAATTGCGCAACCGGCTGGTGCGCCAGCAGGCGATCGAGCGAATCGCCGAGCAACTCCGCGCCGACCTGCGCGACTGGATGGCCGCCCTGCATGCCCATCATCGCCACGAAAACCGCATCCTGCAAACGGCGATCAATCTCGAGGTCGGCGGTGGCGACTGACGGTGGCGACTGGCGCCAGCCAATGCGCCGAGGGGCGTAACGCCCGCCTGCGGCGCGCCGCCTCGATTGTCACGGTTGTTGTGGGCGCGGTACAATCACCCCGCCGGGCCGCGCTGCGGCGTGGCCCCACCATGACGAGGCAACCTTCAGAGCAGGCAGCGCACTATGACGAATGAGCCGTATTTCCCCGGGTTGGAAGGCGTGATCGCGGGCGAAACAGCGGTTTCAACGATCAGCGGCGGCTTGCGGTATCGCGGGTATTCCATTACGGATCTGGCGGCCGATTCGGGGTTTCTCGAAGTCGCCTACCTGCTGCTGCATCGCGAGCTGCCCACCGAAGAGCAGTTCGCCGACTTCAAGGCGATTCTTGTCGAATCGTCGTGGGTCGATCCTGCGATCATCGAGTTCATGAAGTCGATTCCGCTGCACGTCAGCGCCATGGACGTGCTGCGCACGTGCATCAGCGCGCTGGGGCATTTCGACCCGCAGCTCGATGACGATTCGACGCCGGCCAACATCGCCAAGGCCACGCGGCTGCTGGCGCAAATTCCGATTCTAATCGCCGCCCGGCACCGGTTGCGGCACGGGTTGCCGCTCGTTGCGCCCGACGCCGAATTGAGTTTCGCCGGCAATCTGTTGTATCTCATTACAGGCCGCGAGCCGGCGCCGCTGTTTGAAAAGGCGATGGACGTCTCGCTGGTGTTGTACGCCGAGCATGAGTTCAACGCCTCGACATTTGCCGCCCGCGTCGTGGCGTCGACCGAGGCCGACCTGCATTCGGCGATCGTGGCGGCGGTGGGCGCGCTGAAAGGCCCGCTGCACGGGGGCGCCAATGAGCGCGTGCTTGAAGTTTTGCAGGAAGTGGGCCGCCCGGCGGCGGCCGAGGCGTGGGTGCGGCAGGCGCTCGCCGCCCGGCGCAAGATCATGGGGTTTGGGCATCGCGTGTATAAACAGGGCGACCCGCGCGCGGTCATCCTCAAGGAATACTGCACGCGGCTGGCCCGGGCCGCCGAAGATCCGTCGCTGGAACAGATCGCCGACACGATTGAGCAGGTCGTGCGCGATGAAAAGGGGCTGCCCCCGAACCTCGATTGGCCCAGCGCCCGGCTGTACCATTACCTCGGCCTGGATGTCGATCTTTACACGCCGCTGTTCGTTGCCAGCCGCGTGGCGGGCTGGGCGGCCCATGTCATCGAGCAGGCCGAAAACAACCGCCTGATCCGCCCGCGGTCGAAATACGTCGGCCCGGGCGACCGGTCGTTCACGCCCCTGGCCAAACGCTGAGGCGACGGTCGCCGAACCGCGCGCCGCCGAACCGCGCGCCGCCGAACCGCGCGTCGCTAAACGGCCCGCCGCCGCCCGCGATTGCCGGTGGTCTGCGCGGGGGGTGGGCGAGATAAGACATTTCTTATCTTCGCTTCATCGTGGCTTCATCGACGGCTGCTAGAATTACGTGATCGGGAAGGCTCGGCGGCTCTCCAATGTCGAGGGGGCGCGCCTGCCCGCAATTGGCACTTAACAGGATTTGAACATGCGAACGATCATGCGGTGTCTGGCGGTTTGGGGCGTCGTAGCGCTGGCGGCGCCCTGCGGAGCGGCGGTTGCCGAAGAAGTGGCCGTGCCACTCGAACAGCTTCCCAAGGCGGTGGTCGACGTCGTCAAAAAGCAGTTTCCCAAGGCCGAGTTGATCAAGGCCGAACAGGAAACGGAAGATGACGAAACGGAATACGAGGTGACGATTCGGAATGACGACAGGACAATTGACGTCGTCGTGCGGTACGTCGTGACGATTGAAGCGCTGGAGAAGACGATTTCGGCGCAGGACCTGCCGGCCAAAGCGACCGCGGCACTCGAACAGAAGTTTCCGAAAGCGTCGTACAAGAAGATCGAAGCGGTGTACGAACTTGAAGACGGCCAGGAAGAGCTGGAGTACTACGAAGTCGAACTGGAAACCGCCGACAAGAAAGAGGTCGAGGTCAAGGTCAAGGCGAGCGGCAAGATCATCGAAGCCGACGAAGACGAAGACGAAATCGATTGAGGTCGAACATGAGCGGACGCATTCTGGTCGTGGAAGACGAGCGCGAACTTGCCGATTTCCTCGTGCGCGGTTTGCGCGAAGAAGGGTACGTCGTCGAGCATGTTGACAACGGCCAGGATGCGTGGAGCCTGCTGCAGCACAGCCCCTGGGCCGTCGTCTTGCTCGACTGGCAGTTGCCGGGCGTCGACGGTCTGACGCTGCTCCGCCGCTTCAGGCGTACCGACCAGGCAACGCCGGTGTTGCTGCTCACCGCGCGCGACGCCGTTTCCGACCGCGTGCAGGGCCTCGACAATGGCGCCGACGACTACCTGTGCAAGCCGTTCGCCTTCGACGAGTTGCTGGCGAGAATTCGGGCTGCCGGGCGGAGGCAGGATCTCGCCCCCCCGGCGGCGCTCGCCTGGCGCGATTTGCAGGTCAACCTGGCGACCCAGCGCGTCGAACGGAACGGGCGGCGGCTCGACCTGACCGCCCGCGAGTACGCGCTGCTGGCGTTCATGATGCGCCGCCCGGGCGAAGTGCTGACCCGCACGCGGATCTATGAGCATGTGTGGGATGACCGCTACGACGGCCTGTCGAACACACTCGAAGTCCACATCGTAGAACTTCGTAAAAAACTCGAACGCTACGGGCCCCGGTTGATCCACACGCTGCGCAACCGCGGTTACCTGTTCGGCGATGAACCGGGGTGACCGTGTGACGCTGACGACGCGGCTTTCGCTGTTCTTTCTGGCCCTGCTCGGCCTGGTGCTCGCCGGTTTTTCGCTGGCGCTGTACATGCTGGTCAGCGGTTATCTGAATGCGGCGGCGGGCGAGCGGCTCGACGCCGCGCTCAATACGCTCGCTGCCGCCGCCGAGGTCAATGACGACGGCGTCGAGTGGGAGCCGGCCGTCCGCCCGCTGCGGTTTGGATCTGCGGCGGTCGCCGAACCCCTGGCGTGGTGCGTCATTGACGACGAGGTCGTGATTGATCAATCGAGCCCGGCCGCCGGGCTGGAGTTGGCGTCGCGCCCCGAGCCTGCCGGCGCCGGGCTGACAGGCGCGCGGCTCGATTGGGAGTCAGGCGGGTGGCGGGTGGCGCGGCGGCGGGTGGGTCAAGCGCGGCCGGCCGCCAGCTCCGCAAGTGACGGGGAATACCCTGAGCTGACGATCATCGCGGGCATCTCGCTGGAACCGATGCACACGGCGCTGCGCCGGCTGGCGCTGCTGCTGGGGGCCTTGTCGGCGGCGATCTGGCTGGCGGCTCTCGTGGTCGGTCGGGCCGCGTGCCGCCGGGCGCTGCTGCCGGTGGCCCGCATGGCCCGCGCCGCGGGCGCGATCGACGCCACCGACCTGACGCGCCGCCTGCCCGCCCACGATAGCCGCGATGAACTGGCTCAATTGGGCGGCGCATTCAACAGCCTGCTCGACCGGGTGCAGTGCGCGTACGAGCGGCAGCAACGGTTCACGGGCGATGCGTCGCACCAGCTCCGCACGCCGATCGCGGTGATTTTGGGCCAGCTCGAAGTGGCGCTTCGCCGCGAACGGCCCGCGGCCGAGTACCAGCGCGTCATGACGATTGTGCACGCGCAGGCCGGCCGCCTGCGGTGCATTGTCGAATCGCTGTTGTTTCTGGCCCGCGCCGACGCCGAGGCGCTGCGCCCCGATTGTGCAACGCTCGATCTTGGCGACTGGCTGCCGCAGTACCTCGAAACCTGGGCGGCGCACCCGCGCCGGGCTGATATCGTACTTGAACGCGCGGCGTGCGAACCGTGCCGTGTCGTCGTGCAGCCGGTGCTGTTTGGCGAGCTGTTGAACGTGCTGCTCGACAACGCCTGCAAATACAGCCCCGGCGGCGCGGCGATTACCGTGCGCGTCGCGTGCGACAACTCGAACGTGTCGGTGCAGGTTGCCGACCAGGGACGCGGAATCGACCCGGCCGATCTGGCGCGGCTGTTTACGCCCTTCTTTCGCGCGGCCGAATCGCAGCGGCGCGGCGACCCGGGCGTTGGCCTGGGCTTGTCGATCGCGCAGCGGCTCGCCGCGCTCTTCGGCGGCGCGATCAGCGTGGCGAGCCAGCCTGGGCTGGGGAGTTGCTTCACGCTGCGGCTGCCAACCGCGCCCGCCGGCGCCTGACCGCCGCCGGCGGGCAGGGCAGGGTGGGCCCCGGTTGCAAATCAGGGGCCGCGATTGAAGGGCTGGCCAAACGCTGAACCGCCCGCCCTCTGGCGGTTACCGGCTGGCCGCCGGGCTGCGGCCGCCATATTTAATGAGGTCGACCAGCTCGTGCGACGAAAGCTTGGCGGCCTGATCGCTGCCATCAAGCACGCTGGCGACGAGCTGGCGTTTTTCGGCATGCAGTGCCAGGATCTGTTCTTCGATCGTGTCTTTGGCCACGAGGCGGTATACCGTGACCGGGCGGGTCTGGCCGATGCGGTGCGCCCGGTCGGTCGCCTGGTCTTCGACCGCGGGGTTCCACCACGGGTCGAGGTGAATCACGTAGTCGGCCGCGGTCAGGTTCAGGCCGGTTCCCCCCGCCTTGAGCGAAATCAGGAACAGGTCGCCCGCGCCATGCTGGAACGCATCGACCCGCTGCTGCCGCTGTTTGGCAGTCGTGGCGCCGTCGAGATATTGATACGGAACCTGGCGCTCGTCGAGCGCCGCGCGGACGAGCGCCAGGTGCTGCGTGAACTGGCTGAAAACCAGGGCCCGGTGCCGGCCGTCGCGGAGTTCTTCGACTGTTTCGAGAAACAGGTCGAGCTTGGCTGAACTGGCAGTCCACGCGGGGTCGATCAATCGCGGGTGGCAGGCCATTTGCCGCAGGCGGGTCAGGGCGGCCAGCACCTGAAACCGATTGTCTTCGGTGTCGTCGGCGATCTGCGTCAGGTGCGTCACGGCCCACAGCCGCGCATCTTCATACAGTTTTCGCTCGGCGGGCGACAGCTCGGCGGTCAGCAGAACTTCGGTGCGCTGCGGCAACTCGGTGAGCACTTCGGATTTTGTCCGCCGCAGTACGAACGGGCGGATCACCCCGGCCAGGGCGTGGCGGCGACCGGCGTCTTTGCGGCGTTCAATCGGCTCGGCGAAGCGTTCGCGAAAGCGTTCCCAACTGCCAAACAAACCGGGCGCGACGGCCCGAAAAATGCTCCACAGCTCGCCCAGGTGGTTTTCGACCGGCGTGCCGGTCAGGGCCAGTCGCCAGTCGGCCTGCAGGTCGCGCACGACCTGGGCGGTTTTGGTCTGGCTGTTCTTGATGAACTGGGCTTCGTCCAGAATCAGCGTGCCCCATTTGATCTTTTTCAGCTTTTCGGCGTCGCGCAAGACCAGGCCGTAACTGGTAACGACCACATCGCCATTGCCCAGCGTGTCCAGAAATTCGCCGCGATCGGTGTCGCGGTACAAAATCGGGCGCAGGGTGGGGGCGAACCGTTCGGATTCGCGGACCCAGTTGAAACCAACAGAGACCGGGGCCACGACGAGGGCCGGCCCCTTTTCCATGCGGTCGATCAGCACGGCCAGCGCCTGCACCGTTTTGCCCAGGCCCATGTCGTCGGCGAGGCAGCCGCCCACGCCCCACGCCGCCAGCCGCCGCAGCCAGCAATACCCTTCGAGCTGGTAATCGCGGAGTTCGGCGGTGAGTGACATCGGAGGATGCGGGTCGAGCTGGGCCACTTCGTCCAGCCGCTTCAGGGTTTTCTTCCAGGTTTGAGCGGCCCGCAGGTCGATTGCGTCATCCAGAAATTCGGCAACGACCGGCGCGGCGGTCAGATCGAAATCCAGAGTCGAGCGACTTTTATGCAGCACGTCGCCAAGCCGGGTCAGCCGGTCACGGAACTCCTGGGCGATGAGCGC
>JAJXXL010000461.1 GCA_021781115.1 Planctomycetota bacterium | reverse complement strand
GCTGGCCGTGCAGAATGCGATGAACCTGAGCCCACTCGATCTCGAGCCGCTGGGCATTACGAGCCTGGTCAGCGCGGCGCTGGTGATTCCGCTGATTCAACCGCAAGGCTCCATTGGCGTCATCTGCTTCACCCGCGAGCGAAGTCAGGCCTTCAGCGGCGAACAAGTGCACCTGGCCACCTGGGGCGGCGAATTTCTCGCCAGCACGATCTTGCGGGCCCTGAGCCAGGCGGTCGTCGAGCGCAAGGCGCGGCTCGACGGGTTGACCGAATTGGCCAACCGCGGAACGTTTGACGAGCAGCTCCTCAAGGAAGTTTCGACGGCCCGCGCGAATGGCGACAAATGCTCGCTGTTGCTGTTCGATCTCGATCGCTTCAAGTCGATTAACGACACGTTTGGCCATCGGGCCGGCGACCTGGCACTGAGGCTGGCGGCGGATGTGTTGCAGAGTTGCACCGCCACGGTTCGTTCGGGTGATCGCGTGCTGGCGGCCCGGTACGGGGGCGAAGAACTTGCCGTGTTGTTGCCGGGCGTGGGCATCGAAGGCGCCCGGCGCATCGCCGAGTCGATTCGCAAGAATGTCGAAGCGCTGACAATTTCGTTTGAAGGGAAGGCGTTTCGCATCACCACAAGCGGAGGGCTGGCGACTTTTCCGATTCATGCCGCGACCGCCGAAGAACTGGTCGCCGCGGCCGACGCCGCGCTGTATCACGCCAAGTCGAACGGGCGGAATCAGATTGCCGCCCTGGAAATGGCCATCGTTTGAGCCGTCGCCGCCCACCGCGAATTTCGCGAACCCCCGGGGCAAACCTCAGCGGGCCATGTCACGCGCGTGACGGTTGGCCGCATGCGACTGCAATCGTTACAGGTGCGGCAGCGTCAGTCGTCGTCTTCGGCGTCGTGGTCAAAGTCGGGGTGCAGAGGGTCGTCGGGAGAAAAGAAAAAGTCGCCCAGCCCCATGGGAACAGAGTCACCGCCGAGCGTGCGGCGGCGGCGTTCGGCCAATGCGTTCAGGTCGAGCGCGTCTTCGCCCAGGCATTGGAGCAGTGATTCGCGCCAGGCGGCATCGCTGCCCAGCGGGTGATCGGGGTCTTGGGCCAGCCGCTTGAGGGCGAAGCGGAGTACGTTCATGCCGTCGCGCGTCGAAAAATCGAGCTTGAGCTCATGCGACGCCTGCAGGAATTCGACGGTCAGGTTCAACATTTCCTGCTTCGCGAAGGGCAGGTGGTATTTCAGAATTGCCATTTCATCTTCGCGGCCGGGAAATCCGACAGCCAGTGTGGGTTGCAACCTGCTGAGAATGTAATCGGGTACTTCAAACGTCGATTCGTCTTCGTTCATCGTCACCGCGCAGCGAAAGCCCGCATGGGCCGGCACGGTGATGCCCGCCACGACCGATTCGACATACCGCCGATGGTCGAGCAGCGGCGCCAGGCTGGCCCACGATTTTTCGTTCATGCGGTTGCCTTCGTCGAGCAGGCAGATCCCGCCGCGAATCATCGCCGTTACAAGGGGTGAGGCGTGGTAGATGATCTTGCCGCTTTCAGCCAGGACCGGCGTAATCAACAAGTCTTCAGGGCGCGTGTCGGCTGTACATTGATAAATATAGAGCTCTTGCCGGCGGGCCCGGGCGCCCGCCATGCCGAGCGTCGTTTTGCCCACGCCCGGCATGCCGACCAGGCGGGGGGCCAGTGGCAAATCGTGGTCATCGACCACGAGCCAGCAGGCCAGCAACTGTTTGAGGATTTCGCGCTGGCCGATCCACGTGCCCACCGATTGGTCTGGATGGCTTAGAAACAGCCTGACGCCTTCGATTTCGACTGATTCGCGCATATCACCGAATTCGTGAAGTCACGCCCAATGGGGGCGATCGGAACTCGCAGCCGGGGGCCCGCCGAGACAGGTGGCGCATACGCCGCTCACGTCAGCAGGTCGTATTGGAAAACGGGCGATATTGTAGCAGTCGTCGCGGGCCCCTCAAAGCCCGCCCACGAGAGTGGTGAAAATGGCGATGACGGGCGAACTGCGGTGGGGTCGGCACACTGGCCGCCGGCGAGCAGTCGAATACAACCTGCGATTTTCTTGATTCAAACGCCGCGTTTCGCTAACATGAGCCGGCGTGGAGAGACCCGGGGCGATCATTCAGGACTTGCTGTGAAATACTGCTGAATCCATGCCGAAAGCGACAGACATCACCATTCTGGGGGCAGAGTGCTCGTTCGAGCCGGTACCGTTTCGATCGCCGCTGAAATTCGGCGGTCGTATCATGGACGAAACCCACCTGATCAACGTTGAGATTCAGGTCGAAACGCGAAACCATCGCAAGGAATCGGGGTTTGGCAGCATGCCGGTGGGGTCGGTGTGGGCCTGGCCTTCGACGGCGCTGACGATTTCCCAGACCGACTCTGCGATGCGCGAGTTCGCCCGCGGAGTTGTCGACCTGGCCGATGATTTTCCTGACTATGCGCACCCGATCGACGTCATGCTGCAACTTTCGGCCGAGTTTGGGCACCTCGCCCGGCTGACGCAGCAGCGGTTGAATTTGCCGGAGGCGATTCCTGAACTGGCGCAGCTTGTCGCCGCGAGCCCGCTCGACGCCGCCCTGCACGACGCGTACGGCCGGGTGAATGGCGTAAACAGCTACAATGCGCTGTCAGCGAAGTATATGAACCACGATCTGGCGGAATATCTTGATGAGTCGTTCAGCGACGAATACCTCGACAAATACACGTTGCGCGAGCCGAAACCGCGGATGCCGCTGTACCACCTCGTGGGGGCGCTCGACCCGCTGACGCCGGCTGACGTCACCCGCAAAATCGGCGACGGCCTGCCGGAATCGCTGACCGATTGGATTCCGTACAACGGCTTGACGCACCTCAAAATCAAATTGAATGGCGATCAGCTCGATTGGGACGTTCACCGCGTGGCGGCGATCGAGCGCGTTGCCGCCGCGGCCCAGCAGGCCCGGGGTTGCGCTACGTGGCAGTATTCACTCGACTTCAATGAAAAGTGTGCGAACGTCGAATACGTTTTAGAGTTCCTCAAACGGATTCAGGAAACCGCGCCGGCGGCATTTGACCGCATTCAGTACATTGAACAACCCACGCATCGCGATTTGAAAGCCCACCCCGAAAACCGCATGCACGCTGCAGCGCAACTCAAACCGGTGGTGGTCGACGAATCGCTGCTCGATTATGAAAGCCTGCTGCTGGCTCGTGAGCAGGGGTATAGCGGTTTGGCGCTCAAGGCCTGCAAGGGGCACACCGAATCGCTGTTGCTGGCCGCCGCTGGTCAGAAACTCGGCATGTTTCTGTGCGTTCAAGACCTGACATGCCCCGGGTTTTCGTTCTTGCACTCGGCCAGCCTGGCCGCCCGAATTCCCGGAATTGCGGCAATCGAAGGCAATGGCCGCCAGTACTGCCCCGCCGCCAATCGCCGGTGGCGTGGGCAGTTTCCAGGAATGTTCGATATTCACGACGGAACGGTCGAAACCGGCGTGCTCGAGGGTGTGGGGCTGGGCTTCTGAACCGCGCCGATCTGTTGCAGGTGCTCGATGTTGGTCGTCAGGTGGCGGTTCATTGCCGCCGCAGCACGAGCCGAATCGCCAGCTCGCACGGCGGCCAGGATTTCGGCATGGTGCGCGAGCGCCACGGGCACTCCGTAGTGGCCCAGAGTTCGCAATCGGCTTTCGACGAGCAACCCGTGAATTGGCGCCAGGACGATTGCAAACACAGGGTTGCCGGTTGCCTCGGCAAGGATCGCGTGAAACTCGGTGTCGGCCCGGGCGTGCGAATCGAGCGAGCGACGCGGGTTTGCCAAGACCCGTTGCGTTTTTTCCAGCCGATGAAGGTGTTGCTCGGTTCGGGCGGACGCCGCGTGCGCCGCGATCGACGTTTCCAGTGCGAGTCGCACGACCGCCAGATCCTGCAAGCGCACGGTCGAGTTGCGAATCAGGCGTGCATAGCCGACGGATATTTCCTTGCCGCTGGGGGTGGCAACGCGCGTGCCCGATCCATGCCGGCTTTCGACCAGCCCCAGGCTCGCCAGCCGCCCCAGCGCCTCGCGCAAAACTGACCGGCTGACCCCCATTTGCTCGCTGAGCGCGCGTTCAGCCGGCAGTGCTGAACCAGGCGCCAGCGCGCCCGACAGTATGGCCTCTTCAAGCCGCCGGGTGAGCTCCGATACGCGATCGACAACCGCCATGTTATTCCTCGACCAGGCCGGGCGATGGCCGACACACCGCACGTGCCGCACCTCGGCTCGGCGGTTTATTTCTTCTCGCGGGCGCGATCGAGCACACTTTTGAGCGTGACCGGTTTGCCGCCCTGCCGCTGGCTTTCGTCAGCGGCTTCCATGAAAGCGTAAATCTCCAAGGTTTCTTCGGGGCTGACTGGCGCGATACCCGTTCGGAAAAACTTGACAATTTCGACAAGCAGGGGGCGATAGCCGCCGTAAGGGCCGATCGGCTCGATCCCTTTTGTTCCGAACGCCGTTCCGCCGTACCCTGATTGCCCCGCACGTACTCCTCGAAACGTGCCGATTCGTCCACCTTGCCAGACACCCGCGGCCACGTCGCACCCCGGCGTCGAAATCCGGGTGACCTGTTCGCACCCGGCCCCCATCACGGTAAACAGCGATTCTACGCCGTGAATGCCGTACCAGAACAGATCGGGGTGGGTTTTTTCGAGAGAACACGGGCTGTAGGCATCGCACCCGATAATTTCGCCAATTTTGCCCTGCCGCAGGGCTTGGGCGCCCGGCGAATACCGTAGCGACGAAGACGAAAACAAGGGAACCCGATACTCGCGGGCCAGGTCGAAGATGGCAATGGCATCGGCCAAAGACCCGGCCAGCGGCTTGTCGACGAATACCGGTTTGCCCGCCTTCAGCACGGGCAGCACCTGCTCGCGATGCGGCCGGCCGTCGTTGGTTTCCAGGAGCACCACATCGACCTTGGGCAGCAGGGCGTCGAGAGAATCGACGATTTCTACCCCCATTTCCTGCAGTTTTCGCGTATATTCGGGCACGCGCGACGTGCTCGATTCAATGTCGGGGCTGCCTTTCGGAAACGCAGCGACCACCCGGCAACCCGCCACATCAGGCTGGGCCGCCTTGTCGTTCAGCACCTGCGTGAACGCCACGACGTGCGAAGTGTCGAGCCCGATGATTCCCACACGAAACTCGCGAACCGCCGGGCTGCGGGGTGGTGAATCGCGCTCGGCGGTGGGCGTCGCTTTTGTGGGGGTTTCGCCACCTGCCGGAGTTTGCGCCACCGGTTCGCCTCGGGGCCGCTCGGCGACCGCCAGGGAAATCTCCCAGAGTTTGGCCGACTTGTCGCTGCTGGCGGTCGCCAGGAGTTTGCCGTCGGAGGTGACCGCGATCTGTTGTACCGGCCCATCGTGCGCGGCGAGTGTGGCCCGCGCTGTGCCGGTGGCAATATCCCAGAACCGCACTTCGTTGCCCCCGTTAAATCGACCGCCGCTCGCCGACGCCAATGTCAGGCCATCGGGCAGAAACGCCAGCGATGTGACGGGCCGCGAATGCCCCTCGAGCGTTCTCACCTCGGCGCCCGTCTCGCAATTGAAGAGTTTGACGGTTTCATCGGTACTTGCCGACGCGACAAGCTTGCCATCGGGCGAAAACGCGAGTGCGTTCAGACCGCGCGAGTGGCCCGTGATTGTTCGCAGTGCGTTGCCCGAAGCAGCGTCCCACAGCCGGATGTCGCCCTTGATGCCCGGCCGCGTCGAATCGCCGCTGCACGAACTGACCATCCGTCCGCCCGGCGCAAACGCCACGCCGGTGACGGGCAGTTCATGTCCCACAAGCGTCAATTGGGCTGCGCCCTGCGCCGAATCCCAAACTCTGACCGTTTCGTCTTCGCTGCTGGTGGCAATGCGGCTGCCATCGGGTGAAAACGCCACCCCGGTGATATAGCCCCGGTGCCCCTTAAGCGACCTCAACCGCATGTGGCTGATTACATCCCACACCCCGGCAACCTGGTAGCTGCCGCCGACCAGGAGTTTTCCATCGGGCGAAAACGCCAGCGATTTGACGAAGCCCGACTTCTCTTCCAGCGTTGCCATTTCTTTTTTTTCGCGCACGTCGATCAGGCTGATCGTTCCGTAACTACCGGCGGCGAGCAAATCGCCGCGCGGCGAGAACGCTACGCTGGCCACCCAATCGGGAAACTTCGTGAACGCCGCCAGCGGGCGAACTTCGGGTTGCGCGCGCTCGATCAGTCGCTGCAACGCATTGGCCGGCGGCGGATCGTCAGCCCGCAACATCGGGGCCGCTGCCAGCGACAGGGCCAACGTTGCGCCGAGAGCTGCGGCGCAGCGCCGAAAAAACGCGGTGACGGCCCGGCCGGGCGTCGGCACGTCAGCAGATGCGAATGAACAATGCGCCACGGGCGGGCTCTCCTGAGGAATATTCTGCGGCGGTTGGCGGGTTTCGCCCCAGCCAGATCAATTATCGCGTTTCGGAAACTGCGTGTCGAACATGACTGGTCATTGAGACGCGAAACCCCAACGATTTGTGCGGTTGGCAAACCTGCTCACGAGGGCAGGAGGGGGCACGCGATTCAAACGGCATGGGGCGGGCTAAATCAATTCCGGCAGGAGCGCACCGTTCGCCTCGACGACATACCGGGGGCGGCCACGATTGTCGAGATAGGTGGCGTCGAGCGGCACCTGCATGTGCCGATAAATTGTCGCGGCAAGATCAGGCGGAGTGACAGGTCGCGATTTGATATTGCCGCCGTCCTGTTCGGTGGCGCCAATCACCTGGCCGTGACGCAATCCGCCACCGGCCAGGCACATCGACATGACGGCGGGCCAATGGTTGCGGCCATCGGTGCTGCCTTGGGTGCCCATGTTGGGGGTGCGTCCGAATTCGCCCAGCGCGAGGACAAGTACGTCGTCCAGCAACCCCCGTTCTTCGAGATCGCTGACCAGCGTGGTGATCAGGTGGTCAAACAGCGGCAGTAACGGTTTCAGGCCTTTTGTGATTCCCCCATAGGGAGGAATGTTGTCGCCGTGATTATCCCAAGTGCCCGATGCCGTATGATAGCTCAGGTCAATCGTGACGAAGGCCACGCCCGCTTCGACGAGCCGCCGGGCCAGCAACGCCTGGCGGCACCAGAGATGCGAGCCGTACCGGGCCCGCACCGATTCCGGCTCTTGCGACACGTCGAACGCATTTTGCGCACGACGGCCGACGACCATTTCGACCGCCTGTTGATGATACGTGCCCAGCGCCTGCATCGACCCCGACTGGTCGAGGTCGCTGCGAAAGCGGTCGAATTCGCGAAGCAGATCGCGTCGCTGTGAGATCCGCGCGGCATCGACGTCAAACGGCATTTGAAACAGATCCGCCCCACTCATGCCACCGGTGTCGCCCCCCACCAGGTCATAAACGGGCAACCGAGCCGCCTGATTGCCCAGAAAGGGGTCATACTGTTTGCCAAGATACCCGCCAAACGCCAGGTGCGACCGCGACTTCATGAAAGCCACATAGGGCGGCATGGCCGGATGATTCGCACCGTGATACTTCGCCACGACCGATGCGATTGCCGGGTACTTGTCGGCCTCGGGGTTGGTTCGTGGCTCAGCCGCGAGGTTGCCGGTTTGAAACACGCTGTTCGGTTCGTGGTTGCTCGCCCGCGCATCGACCGAGCGAATGATCGTGAACCGATCCAGCATCGCTGCCTGCTTTGGCAAGTGCTCGCACACCAGCACGCCGGGCAACTTCGTCGAAATCGGGTCGAACGGCCCGCGGTTTTGCAGCGGGCGCCCGGGCTTGGGATCCCAGGTGTCGATCTGGCTGGGACCACCGGCCATCCACAGCAGGATGACGCTTTTCGCGCTGGAGATCGATTTGCCCGAGTCAGCGGCACGGGCCCGCGCATGCAATAACGCAGGCAAACCCAACCCGGCCATGCCGGCCAGCCCCGCCTTCAGAAACCCGCGCCGCCCCGAACAGACAACGCCTTCGCGGACCGCCCCATTGAGTGCCGAAAACGCATGCGGGCCATGTGCCGCCCTGGCGCAAAAACCGCTCGTCATGTCGCACTCCACAAAAGAAGCTGAGTGTCCGGTAGCTCCAGTTTATATCGACATCGGCTGATGTTTGCAACCTGTTTACCAGCAACAGGAACCGGGGCCGCTGAGCTCAAGGCCGGGGGGTCAAAGCGACTTGCCGGTCAGAGTTCCCGCCTCGTCGGCGTTGCGGCATTGCGTCACGCCGGGTTTGCTCTTCAACCCAATCCGCAGATTTGGTATTGATCCGCCGCATTTTCAGCATGCTTCTGGAGTTGCGTCGGTGGATGCCAATCTCTGCGCTGTCATCAGGCGTATTCCCGGTTCCGGTCTTGGCTTTCATGTGTTCAGTTCGGTTGATCCTGCGCGCACTGGCGCTGCTCCTGGCGGCGTTTGCAGCCGGCTGTGGCTCGATCGATCACGGGTTGACAGCGTGGCGGACCCCCGAACCGAATGAAAAACTGCTCGAAATCGCGCATCACCTCGAGGGCGACCGGTGGCGCGAACAATTCGCCTGGACGCCTCTGATTGACGATGAACGATTTGTTCAATCGGCCCAGCAGACCCCGGCTTTTCGCTGGATTCACGCAACCGAGCAACAGGCTCTGATGCATATCCGCAAACAGCTTGACGACCGGTCAGACCAGGAAAAAACCGCCGAGACCGCCCCCGATCGCCCGCCCGAGCCCTCTGGCCAGAAAACGGCGGCTGACGACGAAGTGAACGCCCTGTTGGCAGAGGTTGCCCGTATCAAGACCCTTAGTGGCTGGAACGCGGCCATTCTGCTGGCCCAGCGCGACCCGGTTCGAGCCCGTGCGGTCGAATCGACGCTGGCGATGCTCGTCACCCGGCCGCCGCAATACATGGCGACGCCCAAGCCCGACGACAAGCGCACTCCGTTCGGCGCCAACCCCGGCAATGGGAAACCGGCTCCGAACGACCGCACGTCGACGCGCATCTCGCTGAACATGCAGTCGGCTGCCGCCGAGGCCTGGTGCCGAGTGCTGGCCGCCAGTCATGACGACGCCGAAATCGCATTTGCCCCGGCAGGCCGGGCGCTGGGGGCCAGCGACCTGCCAGACATGATTCGTGGCGAGCTGTTGCGTGGCATCGCGTTGCGCGTCGCCCCCGATCGCATTCCGCGGTTGGCCGACGCGTTGACCGGCGGCGAACCCGATGAATCGGCTGCGATTTCCTCGGCCCCGCTGCGACACGGAGCGATCGACGCGTGCGTGACCTATGCGGCGCGGCATCGCGAAATGCTGCATCGACCGCCTGAGCCGAACGTGCCCCCCCCCGATGCCGCCCTCGATGCCACGGCGCCGGGCGATGAATCGGGGCCTTGGCCGATTCAAATATGGAACCTGCACCTCGACCCCGATTCGTACATGCGCCGCCGGTATGGCGAATTTCTGGCGGTGCTGGGCCATTCGCGGGCCTTTTCCGTCTTGAAGGCAGGGCTGACCGACAAAGACACCGATGTGCGTGATGCGGCGGCCACGAGCCTGGGGCTGTTGAATACTGATGATGCCAAGACCGTGCTGCAGTTCGAATCGCAGCGATCGGAAGAACGGGTTCGCATGCTGGCGGTGCGCGGGTTGGCGTTTCAGGGCGAAAAGGCGCTTGCCCCGTTCGTCAACGACAAGTCGTCGATCATCCGCCGCGAACTGGCGGTTTGCCTGGGGCGGCGGGCGACGCTGGAATCGGCTCGCATCATGCAGCAATTGCTGGCCGACCCCAGCCTTGACGTGCAAGGGGCGGTCATCGCGGGCGTCATCAACTGGCCCGAAAACCTCGCTGCCCCTATTTTGCTGCAAGCCCTCGCCGAATGTTCGCTCAAAACGCGCAAGTCTGCACTTTTTCAGCTTCAGCGGCGCCGCGCGGCGCCACTCGTGTTTCCGCTCGACGGCGACCCGCAAGAACGCGCCCGCATTGCCGCCCGGTGGGCCCGCACCTGGAAGCTGCCTGACACGCTGCTGGAAGAAGCCCGCGAGCTGGCCCGCGGCGAAACGCCGCGCCTCGACGTCGTGCGGTTCAACGAAATTCGCGACCACCTTGAAGCGTTGCCCGCAACGGGCGAATCGAACCTGTCGTCGCCGCAAACCGAGTGGTTCCTGCGCTTGACCGATTCCGATCTTCTTGTACTCGAACGCACGCTCGAATCGGCCCCGCCGGCCCAGGCGCAGTTTCTGCTGCACGAAGTCCTGCCCCGCGTCAGCCCCGCGTATGGCGCCCTGGTCCTGCTGGAAAGCGCCGACGTGAATGTCCGCCGCCGCGGCGCGCAGTCGTTGCGCGAACTGGGTATGGCGGCGTCGCTCAGCCCGGCCGTTCTGAGTCGCCTGGGCACGACGATGAAACGCGAGCAGGATCAACTGGTCTGGCGGTCGATCATGCAGGGCGTCGGGCAGGATGGCTCCGACGGCGCGGGCCAACTGGCACTGCTGGCGATTAACCACCAATGGCCCGATGTTCGCGTGCTGGGGTGCGAGTACGTCGGGCGCCACGGGCGCAGCGCGCAGGCGGCGTGGCTCTTGCCTCTGATTCACGATGCCAACCGCCAGGTGCAACTCGCCGCCGTCGATGCCGCCGGCCGCTGCTCGAACGTCATCGTCATTGAAGGCATCAAATCGGGCGATGGCGAAGCGCCCCGCCGGGGGTTGCGCACAATCATGGCCAGTTCGCATGATGACTTGCGGCTGGCCGCGGCCGTCGCCATGAGCCGCCTGGGCGACGGGCAAGCCATGCAAGAACTCGTGCGGATGAGTTTCGACGCCAGCCCGATGACGCGGGCGGCGGTTGTGCAGGCCATGGGCGATTCGGGGCAAACGCGGTTCATTGAACCTTTGGTGCGGCTCGCCTGGACTGAAACCAACCAGCGCGTCAGGCAACTGGCTGTGGGCAGCCTCAAGCAATTGGTGCCCGCCGGCGAACAGCCCCGCGGTTTGGCCAGTGCACAAACTTTGGCCCAGACCATTGACCTCTGGGCCGCATGGTGGCAAGATCGACGGGCGACTGCGAAACAATGACGCGTCGTGCTGAACGGTTGCACCGTTTTTTGCGCGCAGGCTGCGGCCTGACGAATGATCGCCGCCCGAAGTCATTGGCTCGCGCCTCCTGATAAACTTCTGCACAAGGTCCGACAGCTCGATGACCGCCAGCCACGAACACTTTGAAATCGAATGGCACGGAAACACCGTTGTGGTCATTCCCGCCAGCGAGGTCGAAACCCTGCGCTGGGATCTGATCGAACAGGCGGCGGATCTGGTCATGGCGCCTCTCAAACGCGTCGACGTGCCGATGGTCGTGTTTGACCTCAGCGACGTCAAATTCTTCGGTTCGGTCTTTCTCTCGCTGTTGTTGCGGTGCCACAAGTACGCCAAAAGCCGGGGTGGCGAGATCGTCTTGTGCGGCGCCAGCCAACTGGCCCGCGAACTGCTCAGCGTCACGGCGCTCGACACCCTCTGGGCAATTTACGACACGCGCCAGGAAGCCCTCGACGCCGTGGCGATTTGACCAGCCGCGCCGGGCGGGCCGGTGCCGCGCGAGCGCAATCGAACCTCTTCGCCAGCTCGCCGACTGCTGGGGCGGGCATCGGCCAGTCGGCTCCTGGTTCAATTCCTGTTGCGGCGCGCTGCGGCCGCTACAGTTTTGTTCCGGTGACTTTCAGCCACGGCGTAAATGCCCCCAGCGCGTGGACCTTCACTTTGCGGATCCAGACTTTGCCGCCGCTCAAGGCGAAGAGTGTGTTGAGGTCGCGCCCGCCGAGACAAACGCCGGTGACGGAACTGCGGTCGGGCA
>JAJXXL010000588.1 GCA_021781115.1 Planctomycetota bacterium | reverse complement strand
CTATGCGGCCTGCGTCGCGATTCGTGGCGGCGATTTGCCGAAATCGGCGTTCAGGTCGCGTTGGCGCTCGGTTATGCACATGTCAACGGAGTTGTGCACAATGACGTCAAGCCTGCCAACTTGCTGCTGACGAAGGGCGGCGAGGTCATCGTGACCGATTTCGGCGTGAGCCGCGGCATGGGTGGAGAACCAACCGGTAGCGACGATCAGCCGATGGGCACGCTGCGGTACATGGCGCCCGAACGCCTGGCGGGGCGCTGCGATGTTCGCAGCGACGTCTATTCGCTGGGGGCAACGCTGTACGAACTGGTGACGCAAACTCCGATGCATGCCGCCGCCGAACGTCACGAATTGATCGAACACATCCTGCATTCGCCCCCCCGGCGACCGCGGGCGATCGTGCCGGTAATTCCGCGGGCCCTCGAAACGATTATTCTCAATGCGGTCGCCGCCAATCCCGAGGAACGGTACAGCTCGGCCGCCGCGCTCGCTGCCGACCTGCACCGGTATTTGCAGGGGGAATCGGTTAGCCGCCTGCGCCCGGGCCTGGCGCGGCGATTATTTGGGTGGGGCCGCCAAAAGCTGTTGGGCGCCGTGCCCGCCCCCGCGCCGCGATGAATTGTACTCAATTCTGGGGGCTTTGAACGGTCGCTTACCCGGCTGTTTGACCAAGGAAACGGGCCCCGAGCAATCAACCCGGAGAAACCGGGATTCGCCGGGGTCTTTCGCGGCGACGGCTCGTACGGGGCGTTTCGGTGACGAATTACGTTTCGCCCGTTGATGGATTCGTACCGTCGGCAGGCAGAACGCGATTGCGCGCGGCGTCGCGCGCCCGGCTTTTCGTGGTCGCTCGCGAACGCGCTTGCTCGGCCTTTTGTCGCGTGCGGCGTTTGGAATCACGTGCCGCCGTTTGCGCCTGAAGCTGCTGTTGATGCTGGGCCAGCATTTCGGCTTGCTGCTGCATCGCCTGCATGTACTGCCGTTGCTGGAACTGTTGCATTTCGGCGACCATGAACTGGGCTTGCTGGCCCATTTGCATGGTTTGCATCATGCCGCCCATGCCACCGCCCATGCCCCCCATGTGCCCGTGGCCCATGCCCCCTCCCATTCCACCACTCATGCCCGGCGAACCGCCACCCATTCCACCCATGCCGCGCATGCACATGCCGCCTTGAGCATGGGCCGCGGGAGCCGTCAATGCGCCGGCAAATGCAAATGCCGCTGCGCCGGCAATTGCATGCCGGATCAGCCGGCGAATCGTGTGAATAAAACCAGGATTGTGCATGGGGGTGCTCCTTCGACAATAAGGCTCAGAATTCGCAAATGTACAGTTGGTCGCGGGCGCGACGAGATGCAACGCCTGGCCCAGGCCGGTTGCCGCCGGGCCAGGCGTCGACATCGACTCATGAGAGGCAAGTGGCGCGTTTCCGTGTTCCCCTCATAAAGGAGAAAACGAATTTGTCGCCACAGTATCAACAGCCTCTGGCTCAGTTTTCAGATTTCAGCGGGCACTGATCAGGGATTTGTGGTTCGTGGCGTCAGATTGGTGGTAGATCTGGAATTGTCGCGAAACTGGATTTGTGTTTTCCTGCGGTCTCGGTCAAACTGAAAGCTGCGAACCCGTCACGGCCCCCCAACCCGTTGGGGCCACCTTTCAGGCGCTGCGTTGTCATGCCCCCGCCCCGGTTTCAATTGCCGCCCGCCGCGCGAACTGCGGCTCACAGCGACCTGCATGCCAGCGCCGAGCCGGCGTGGGCAGACTGCGAGCGGCCCGAGGACGATGGGCCGCCGCGAATGGTACGGTCGGCCTGGTGGGCCGTCCTGCACCCCGCCTGGTTTGTGTCCTTGCTGCTTCACGTCGCGGTGCTGGCCGTTCTGGCAGGCGTGGTGATGCGTTCGCAATTCACCGAACAACCGAGTCTCGTCACGGCGATTCTGTCCGATGAATCACCGCCCGAACCGGCGATTGAACCAGTCATGGAAGAAGCGCTGGCGCTGGAACCGCCCGCCCCCGCCGATAGCCCCGCCCCCCTGGCATCATTGCTGCGAAACGCCGCAGTCCCAGACGAAGCGCCGGCGGGCACGCTTGCCCGAACGATTGGCGGGCCGGGCGGCGCCACGGGCGACGGCACCGGCGGAGAGGGCCAAGGCGGCACGGGGCCGGGCGGCACGGGCACTGGATTTTTTGGCACCGTGGCCGAGGGAAGATCATTCGTCTATGTCGTCGATATGTCGGCCAGCATGTCGGGCGGCCGGTTCAGCCGGGCGGTCAAGGAGTTGTTGCGCTCGATTGGCAAGCTGAAATCGACGCAGAAGTTTTACGTCGTGTTTTTCAATGATCAGGCCATGCCGCTGTTTGACCCGAAACCTGCCCAAGGGCTGGTTTCAGCCACGCCGCAAATGAAAGCCAAGGCGCGACGCTGGATCAGCGCCCGCCACCCCGACTACACGACCGACCCCGTGCCCGCCCTGAGAATTGCCTTGTCGCTGAAACCCGAAGTGATTTTTCTATTGAGCGACGGCGACTTTTCCTCAGACGTTTCAGAGATCATCCGGCAACTGAACACGAACCAGGTGATGATTCATACCATCGCCTTCGAGGGCCAGGAGGGCGAAGTGACCCTGCGGCGGATCGCTGCGGAAAACCACGGAACCTACCGGTTCGTGAAATGACGGCGGGTTGACGTGTCGGGGGCGGTGGTTCGGCCAAACCGATTGCGTATGCGCAACGCCGGGCGTAGAAATGGTCGCCCGCGCATTGACAGTTCGCGCCGTTTGCGCGAGACTCGTTGCCAGGGCAACCGGCACAGTGAGACGACGTTTGGTCGCGAAGTTGCCGAGCCGATGTTGCTGGTCGAGGTTCCGACAGATGCTGCAAGAAAGTTCAACCTGCGCGCCCGGTCTTGGCCCGGTCGAGAGAGCGTCTGAACAACGGCCCGCGGGCGCGGTGTCGAGATTTGCCACTGTGCCGACTGGAGTTCGTCAGCCATGACCCTTGCCGAGTGGGCAGTCTTGCTGGTTGTCGCAGGAATTTGCGGCAGCGTGGCCCGAGCCTTGGCCGGCGGCGTGCGGGGCGGGTGCCTGGTTTCGGTGGCGCTGGGGTTTATCGGCGCCTTGTTCGGCGCCTGGCTGGCGCGGTTGATGGGATTGCCCGAACCGTTTGTTCTGAAAGTCGGCGAGCAACCGTTTCCGATTGTCTGGTCGATTGCCGGGGCGGCAATATTTGCCGCCCTGCTCGGTATTTTGGGCGGAAACCGCGGTCGCCCCCGCTGACGATTTGGCTCCGAACAATTTCTCGAATTTCTTCGCGCACCGGGCGTTCTCCAAGGCAGGCCGCCGTGATTTGTTGCCCGCTGCGCAAGCCACGCGACGGATTGCAGCGACCAGGCTGACGTGGCGGGTTATGCTCGTTGCGTGGATCCTTTGTGCGGGGACCGAGTTCGTGCCTGTTGGGCGAAATTTGACGGCTGCGGAAAGTTTGTCGCCCGGGCCGGAAAACGCATGGTCAACACATCGGTCCGATCGCGATTCGTGCCGGGGCGCACGCCGATAATGAGGACCAGTGCGTTGTATCGGGCTCGCGTCGGTTGAGGAAAGGATTCCGATGAAAACCAGAATTCCAGTTTGCGCGGCGTTGGTCATGCTCGCATGGCAATCGGCGGGTCCAGCGCGGGTGGCGTCGGCACAGGAGCAAAGCCCATTGTTCTATGGGCCCTCGGAAGTCTTGCGGCGGATCTACTACAGGATCTCCGGGCCGCCGCACAGCACCGGTGTCGATGTTCGCTCGTATGAAGTCTGCCCGGATTGCGGCCAGATGCACGACCCGGCGGTCGAATGTGTTCAGCGGGCCCCGGTCGACGATTGCGTGGTGGGCAAAAAGAAAATGTTCAATTCGTCGATTCGCTACGAGTACGTTGTCATTCCGGAAGTGCGGTATCGCTGGCGAACGAAATGGATCACTCGCGAAGTTCCCGCCGATTTCGATGAGCCGATCTGCAACACTGAAGACAAAGAGGCAACGCACAACGTCGAATCCTGGACAGCCGAAGACAACGGAGTATGCAAGCTGTACAGTAAATCGGCCGTGCCCGAACCCGAAACCGTCGCCTCGAAGCAACTCGACACCCAGCCGGGCAAGACCACGATCAGGGTGCGGTACAAGTCGTGCGTTAAGATCCCCTACACAGTTTACCGCCAAATCAAGCGGCCGATCGCCATCAAACAGCCCTGCACAGAAAAGGTCGAAGTGCCCGTCACGCGGTATGAGTGCCAGCGGCTGTGTACCGAGTGATGATTGCGGGCGGCGTTTGGCGCCGAACCAGGCGGGGTGCCCGAGCGAAAGAACCCACCCTGGTGCTGCGTGGCGTGTCTGGGCGCGACGTCGGAAAACACCGGGCGCTGCTTGACAAATTGCAATCGGCGACTACCATGAGGCACCAGCTCATGGCGGGTTGGCAGATTCTATCGGGTAAAGAATACCCTTCCACGCAGTGCGTGCGAAGGGTATTTTTTCGGATGGATCTTTGTCGCCTGTAACCAGTCTCGCCGAGAGACTGGGGCGCACGGCAATCGGCCGGCATTGCTCCCCATGGCCATTTTGACCTTGGCAATCGCAGCGCCAGCGCTGGTGGTGCGCCACGTTTCACCGTCACATTGCGAAAAAGGAAGTCGGCATGAATTGGATCACCAAACTGGTCATGGCCATTCTTGTTGTAGGGACGCTGGCAACGGTTCAGGGGCGGGCACTGGCGGCGCCTGAAGAAGGCGGCATCGTGGCAGGGTCAATCGACAACCCGTTGATCCGTTCCGTACCCGCAGTGGTGTACCTCCGGGACGTGGCGGGCGAATTCAAGCCCCCCGAAACCCCGCCGGTGATGGACCAGGCCAAGCTGACGTTCATTCCCAAAGTGCTGCCGGTGCTCGTTGGGACGACGGTGAAATGCCCGAACAATGACACGGTGCAACACAACATTTTTTCGCCGGCCAAAAGTGCCAAGACCTTTAACCTCGGGGTTTACCCGCCCGGGCAATCGAAGGACGTGAAATTCGAGAAGGTGGGCGTGGTGCCCCTGTTGTGCAACGTGCACGCCGAAATGTCGGGCTTCATCGTGGTGCTGCCCAACCCCTATTTCACGACGACCGACAAGGAAGGCGGCTACAAGATCGAGAACGTCCCGCCGGGCAAATACAAATTGTCGTTCTGGCATGAAAAGTTGCGTCCAGAAACGGTCGAAGTGCCTGTCAAGGCGGGCAAGACGACGCATGTCAAATTCAGCGATCTGAAGCGCGGGCCGTACTCGGTCGACCTCTCGAAATAGCGGTTGCCGCAATTGCCCGGGTGACAGGATTTGCTTGGGTGCGCTGTTTCCGGCCAGGGGTCGCCCCTGGTCAGTGACGTTGCCAGGAGAAGTGCATGCTGCGAATGGATTTTGTCGGCCGCATGCGGCGCGCATGCGGCATCGCCTGTGTTCTGGGCTTCTTGTGGCCCCAAGGGGTCGCAGCCCAGGGGCCGGCCGCCGACATCAAGGCCGGGCGGAACCTGTATCAGACCTATTGCTGGTTTTGCCATGGCGTGCGCGGCGAAGGCGACGGCCCCGTGGCCGCGTTTCTGTCGCCCCGCCCGCGCGACTTTATCCGGGCCGAGTACAAGTTGCGTTCGACGCCGGCCGGGTCGCTGCCGACCGATGCCGACATCTTGCTGACAATCACGCGCGGCATTCCGGGCACGCACATGCCCGGCTGGCACAGTTTAGACGAAAAGCAGCGACGGCAGCTCGTGATTTACCTGAAAAGCCTGTCGGGCCGGTTTCGCGTCGAGGCGGCGCCATTTGCCGTTGCCGCCGCCGACCCGCTGGCCGCCGGCCCCGCGGTGCTGGCCACCGGTCGCACGCTGTACGATGAAGTCAAGTGCTGGCTGTGCCACGGCCAGGATGGGGCGGGAAACGGCCCGATTACCGCCGCGCTCGTGACCGAATGGGGGTTCCCCTTCCGGGCGAGAAATTTGCACGACGGCGCCAGCTATAAAGGCGGCTCGGCCGTGCCGGATATTTTTCGCACGATTTCGACCGGTTTCAATGATACGCCGATGTCATCGCACCAGCAGTTGCTGACAGAACGCGAACGCTGGTCGGTCGCGCACTATGTCGCGTCGCTGGCCGACCGCAATGTGTCGCGCGAAACGCTGCTCGACGACGGCGTCTCGTGGCAGCGCGGCCAATGGGTGTTCTTTGGCCGCGGGCGGTGCATCGTCTGCCACCAGGTCGAAGGCAAAGGCGCCGGCACACGCGGCCCCGATTTGACGCATGTCGGCGTGACGGCCGCCACGCGGCAGCCGGGCAAGTCGGCCGTGCGGTATCTGTTCGATTCGATCACGAACCCGGGCGAATTCATCGTGCCCGACTATTCGGCGGCAATGCCGCACATCAACCAGGAATGCATCTTCCTCGCGGCCGACGAGGTTCGCTCGCTCGTGGTGTACCTCGCAGCGCAGGGGCGGTCGAGCGCTTTGAACTTGCAGGAGTTTGCGGGCCTGCCCGAACCGCCAGCGCCCACGGCCGAAACGCCCCCGCCGGCCGGCGACCCTGCGGCGGGCTGGCTGGTATTCAACAGCGAAAAGGCCGCCTGCGCGAAATGCCACTCGGTTCAGGGCCGCGGTTCGCACCTGGCGCCCGATTTGTCGAATCTGGCGGCGATTCAATCGCCCCGGCAGATTACCGAAAGCCTGCTGGAGCCGAGCAAGGTGTTGACGCATGGGTATGCCCAAGTCAGCGTGATCACTCTCGAAGGCAAGCAGATTACGGGGGTGGTCGTGCGGCAGAATGCCGCCGAAGTGCGCGTGGCCGACGACAAGGGAAACGTGCAGGTCATTCCGCGTGACGACATTGATGAAATCGTGCCGCAGAAAATGTCGAACATGCCGGCTGACATTGCGAAACAACTCAGCCCCGTCGAGCGGGCCGACTTGATCGCGTTTTTGATCGATCAGCAGCCGGCACTCGATGCCGTGTACTACATGCCGCCGCAGGCGCATTTCGTCAACCCCCTCGAGCGCAACAAGAACGGCCCCCCGCTGGCCAATGTCGTGCACAAGGTCGGCGCGCAGTGGCTCGCCGAGTGGCTCAAAAACCCGCAAAGCCACGACCCGCGCACGTTCATGCCCAATTTGCAGTTGGCCGACGCCGAAATTGAAGCCATTGCCGCGTACCTCGGCTGGGTGGCCGACGCCGATTTTCCCAAATACGACTGGCCCACCGAAATGACGAAGCCCGTCGACAAATTGACGAGCGCCGAGTACGACCGGCTCGATCAGGCCACTGCCCGCGGCAAGCAGATCTGGTCTGAAGCGCGATGCAGCATTTGTCATCGCGTGCAGGACCTCGGCGGGCTGGTGGGGCACGCGCCCGATCTGACCCACGCCGCCCGAAAACTCCGCCGCGATTGGGTGTTTTACTGGCTCGAAGACCCGCGCTATTATTTTCCGGCAACTCAAATGCCGCACTTCCGATTCTCGCCCGAAGACCGCAAAAGCCTGACGGCGTACCTGTTGCGGTCAGACGACTTCGGTGGGATGGACCTGCCCGTATCGCCCGACGAGCCGCCTCCGGCAACGCCGCCGACGGTCGATCAGATTCATCGCGGGCGGGTGGCGATCGAGCGCAGCCGCTGTAACGTCTGCCACGACATTCCGGGGTTCAGCGATTCGCTGCTGAAAAAGGACGAATGGCCCGAGCCGCGAAACGACTTCGAGTTGCTGGTCCGCGACAGCCGTTGCCTGACGTGCCACACGCTCAATGGCCGCGGGGGCAGCTTCGCGCCAGAATTGACGACGGTCGGCAGTCGATTGAAACGGGAATGGATCGAACACTTCCTGGTGGCGCCCGACGTGATCCGCCCCTTGCTGCAGCAGATGCCGAAAATGAACCTGACCCCCGCCGAGGCGCGAACGGCCGCCACATACGCCAAGAAGCGCCTGATCGATCCTGACATCGACCCCGACCTGTTGCATGATTTTCAGCCCGATGCTGAAAACACCGCGGCTGGACGAGCGCTGTACGAAGCGAAGGGCTGCCAGGCGTGCCATCAGATCGGCATGAACGGCGGGGCGGTTGGCCCGACGCTGACGCGGGTTGCCGATCGTCTGGAACCGGGTTTCATCTATGCGCGGCTGAAAAGCCCCCAAAAATTCAAACCCGATGTCGTCGAACCTGATTACGGGTTGACCAATTCCGAAGCGCTCGACCTCACGAAATTCCTGATGTCGTTGTCGCAAGCGCAATCCGCGGCGCCGCCGGCAACCTCGCCCAAACCGGAGAAACAGCCATGACCCGTCCCATTGCCTTTCAGCCAATGCTTGCCCTCGCGTTGGGGGCGGTCTGCGTGGCTGGCCTTGGCGGGTGTGGAACGTCGCACGCCAAGCCGCCGCCAGCCCCAGCTCCCGCCGCACCGCCCAAGACGGCACGCCCCACTGCGCCGAAAGCCGCACCGCAGCCCGTGCCGGCCGCGTGGGTTTTGACACCGCCCAAGGCGGCATTGGCGCCCGCCCCTTTGGCTGCGCCGGCCGCGGCGGTCACCGAACCCCTGTTTGCACACTATTGCGCCGCCTGCCATGGCGCCGAAGGCCGGGGCGACGGCCAGTATTATTCCGACTCGCTTCCGGCCCGACCGGCCAATTTGACCGACGCCGCCGTCATGAAATCGCTGACCGACGAGCAGATTTCGACCGTCATCACGGGCGGCTCGGCTGCGGCGGGCAAATCGCCGCTGTGCCCGCCTTGGGGGCGCGTGCTTTCCAAGGAACAGATCGTCGAACTCACCCATTACGTTCGTGGGTTGTCGGCATCCCCCGCGAAATAGCCGGGCGTCGCGGCGGGGGTGTACGTTTCAACGTGCACGGCGGCGGGCAGGCCCCGCGTCAAAATGCGTAGTCGATCATCGCCAGGAACTGATTGGGCGTGGTGCCTTTGCCGCTGGTATCAACGACAAACTCAGTTCGAATGGCGAGATTCACGATCGGGTACATGGCCACGCCGGGCACGAATCGCTGAATGTTGTTGCCCGTCAGTTCCTGCTGCTGGAATCGCAGTTCTTCGTAACGGGCATAGCCGACCATCCACGGCAGAAAGTAGTAGTTGGCTTCGACGAACCACGACCAGAAGCTCATCGAAAACCCTGTTCCGGCGTCATTGTCCTGGCCGTACATCGCCGTGCCTAGAATGTACAGATCCTGATCCTGCCACTGGAAGTCGGCGCCGACCCGTTTGAACCGGTCTTGCGACAGCGGCAGGCCGGTCGTATTGCCATCGAAAACGTAGGGGTTGAACAGCGGGCTGACGTCGTTCAGGCCGTAATATCCGAAGAACCCGGTTTCAAATTGCGTCTGCCGATAGTAGTCGACCCAGGGGGTGGGGTCGGTGGCATCTTCCTCGGGTTTGGCGTCGCTGCCACCGTCGTCTTTGCCTGACGAATCGGCCTTGTCATCATCGGGGCTTTGTGCGCGGCTGACCTCGACCTGGGGTTTGGTCTTGGGGCGACGTGGGGCGACCACCTCGCCGTCGACCGGGTAACCCCACCATTTGTGGCCGATGCGAAAATACATGTCTTTTTGCGAATTGTTGTCTGAGGGCACTGACTGCGCCGCGCCATCGACCACGCCAAAGCACCAGCTCGTGTAATTGCGAATCACGCCCAGAAATTCGACGCCGCGCAATTGCGGTTCAAACGCGAAACTGCTGCTACCCACGGTCAGGGTGCTCGTGAGCCGCCCGGTAATGCTGAGTGCGCGATACGTCGACGCGTAGGGGGCGATGACCTGCGGGTCGAACTGCCCCACGCGGATATTCAAAAAGTGCCGCGGCAGCACGAACCGGCCCGGCGCGCGGTGCATGCCGTTTTCATCTTCTTCCTGATCGGGGGCGAACAAGTTGTTGAACGAAATGAACGCGCGCTCGATAAAGGGGTTGAAGCCGGTCACCCCGGGCTGATAGCCACTGGCCGCCTGCTGAAACCCCCCATTAACCCAGAACGACACGTTTTTTCCCAGCGTGCCGGCCGACATCACGTTGACCGCGGTCGGAAAATTGAAATCGGGGCTGGGGCCGGGGGCCGGCGTATTGTTTGCGTTCGGCAAAAACGTGGTCATCAATTGCTGAACTTCAACCGAAATCGGCGGGACGGCGGGAATGTCTGACGGCAGGATCGAATTGGGCCACATGCCCGCATACGCGTCGTTGCCCAGCGCCAGCGGCTTTTCCTTGACCTTGTCTTCGTCCTCTTGGGCGAACCGGTAGCCGTTCATTTTGAACGCCAGCCCCACACCGTTCAGTTTCGGAAAACCGGCGTGGCACGTCATGCACGACGTCTGGTACTTGCGGGCGAACACTGGAATCGCATGGGCTGGTTCCGCAAAACACGACAGCACCAGCCAGACCGCCGGAACCAACGCACTCCAACGCAGCCCGCGCCGCGACCCGGCGCATTTTCCAATTCGCATCCTCAGGTTCCTCTCGTATAGCAGTGTGCGCGAATACGCCGACCGGAAGTTCCGGTCGTAACAAGCCATGAGCGCAACCCGATGCATTCGGGTCGATTGGCTGTCGATCGGCCTGCGTACGCGGTGCCAGAACAATGGACGACCGCCTCAAGTTCGCCAGCGAAAAACGCCGACCGAACTCTTGGGCGAACGTGAGTGTTCGGCGCGGAATGCGCAACGGGATGCCGCCATGACAGCCCGTGAGGTTGCGAACAACAAACGCCAGTTTGTAAGTTGGGGGATTGAGGCGGGGCTTGTATCGCTTGCCCGCATTCGAGTCAAGACCTCTCGCAGCAAAAAAATCATTTATCGAGGCGGGTTAACCGGGGACCAGCGGCCGTTGCGGCGGGCGCTTGACTTGGCTACAGGCGACCAATACAGTCATCAGCAGAGCGCGCACCTGGTGACCGGGCGCCGCCCGCACGAACGGGGTTATGACAGCCCTTCGCGGCCGCACCGGCCGGGAAGGGCGTTTTGTTTGCCGTGGTTTGTTTCTCGCGCCTGAAGTGGAGCCGCGCCATGACCGCTTCGCCCGATTCTGAGATGAAGGTCGTCGAAAACCTGCACCTCGTGGGGCGCCGCAATCCCGACGCCATCCTGCAATGCAACACCTACCTGCGAACCTTCATCGGCGCCAGCGGCAACCCCACGCACTGGTGCATCGACCCCGGTTCTGAACTCGATTTTCCCGACGTCAAGCAAAACCTGATCAGCCATCTGGGCGATCTGGCCGCCTTACACCTGTTCAGCCTCAACCACCAGGACCCCGACGTCGTTGGCAACATGCGGGCTTTGGTGCAGGCAAACGACCACCTCGCAGGCATCGTTTCTGAAGATGTCTGGCGGCTGGTGCGGCATTTGAACGTCACGCCGCGCAAGTTGTATTTTACGGCGAAGACGAAATCGAACCTGTTCAAACTTCCCGACGGCCAGCGGATTCAGATCGTGCCCACGCCGTTCTGCCATTTTCGCGGGGCGGTGGCGTACTACGACCCCGAAAGCCGGGTGCTGTTTTCGGGCGACCTGTTCGCCGGCCTGAACCAGCCGGGCCGCGTGCAATTGTTCGCCGAAGAGCAGGATTGGCCGGGAATTGCCCAATGGCACCAGATTTACATGCCCTCGCGGAACGCGGTGGAATTCGCCATTCGCCAGGTCCTGGCGCTCGACCCGCCGGTCGAATTTGTCGCGCCCCAGCACGGCTTCGTGCTCAAAGGGCCGTTCATGCACGAAGTTTTCCAGCGGCTCGCGCAACTGCCCGTGGGCATGGACCTGCTGCCCCTGGAACTCGACGAGCGCTACCTCAATGGCTATCGCGAA
>JAJXXL010000514.1 GCA_021781115.1 Planctomycetota bacterium | reverse complement strand
GCTGTGCGCGGGCACCTCACCGCCAACGCCGATTTCCAGCGCAAATCCGTGCGGTTTCTCGAAAACCACGACGAGCCACGGGCAGCGGCGGCGTTTCAGCCCGAAGTGCATCGGGCGGCGGCAGTCGTTGCCTATCTTGTCCCCGGGGCACGATTCTTTCACGACGGTCAATTGCAGGGCCGTCGGCTGCGCACCCCGCCGCACGTTCGCCGCCGGCCCGACGAACCGGTCGACGCCGGTCTCGCGGGGTTTTATGAGCGGCTGCTGGAGACGCTGCGCGGGCCGGTGGTGCATGCCGGTCAGTGGCGCCTGCACGAATGCCAGCCTGCCTGGAGCGAGAATTCGACGTTCGCCCAGTTCATCGTGGTGACCTGGCAAACCGGCGATGGGCAACGGCTGCTGGCAGTCGTCAATTACGGGCCTGCCGCGGGGCAATGTTACGTGCGGCTGGAGTTTGCGGGGGCCGAAACCGGCCGACTCCTGCTGCGTGACCGGTTCAGCGACGCGGTGTACGAGCGCGACGCGGCAGAGCTCAACTCCTGCGGGTTGTACCTCGACATGCCCGCATGGGGGTTGCATGTTTTTGACGTGACGTCGTCTGGCAAAAACTGCTGAATTCCGGCATGGCGGCCAGACAATCAAGCCAACTCCGGCGGTGTCAGTCGCCCAGTTTCAGCGTCTGTTTCAGATCGCCCGATTCCACGTCCCAGACGGCAACTTCGGCCGTTGTCGCGCTGCCGGCGGCGAGCCATTGGTCATCGTGGCCGAACACCAGCGCCGCGATGGGTTTCGACTTCGTCTTTGCCCCGCCGAATTCAGGTTTCAGCGATTTCTTCTGTGTTGCGCGGCCCACATCCCACAACACGATTTCGCCCGTTTCGGTCGCCGCGGCCAGCGTCGTCGCCGTCGAATTGAAAGCAATGGACGAGATCACCTGCTTGGGCATGCCTTCGAATGTCGACTGGCGCTTGCGGGCAACAAGGTCCCACACATGAATTCCGCCTTCGGCGTCGGCCGTGGCGAGCAGTTTGCCGTCGCGGCTGAAATCGAGGCTCGACACCGAAGCAGCGTGGCCGGGAATCTCCGCAAACTTTTGGCCGTCGGTCAGATTGTACATCAGGATCACGCCTTCCCAATTGCCCAGGGCGATCAGGTTGGCCTCGGGGCAGAGGGCCACACTGCGGGCTTCGGCGAGCGGCAGTGTCAGGTGGCTCGTTGACTTGGCCTGGGCCACGTCCCAAGTGATGACTTCGCCTTTGTTGCCCATGGAAAACAGCCGCTGGCCGTCGGCACTGAACTGCAGGCGTTGGACGCTGTCTTTGTGCCCCTTGAGTTCGCCCGTTTCCTTGCCCGTCGCCGCATTCCACAAGACGATCGCCGCCCGGCCCTTCAATACGCCGGCAATCGTTTCGCCAGCGGGGCTGACTCCCACGACCAGCAATGACTGGTTTTCTTCAGTCTTGAGGGGGGACGCCGATTTTCCTGTCTTGGCGTCCCACAGTTGCAATTCGCCGCGTGTCGTGAACACGGCCAGGCTTGATTTGCCGGCGAATGCCGCGGCCTGAATTTTGTTCTTGCCAGCGCTACGTGACGTCGCGCTGGAACTGGTGGGCAGGAACCACAGGGCGCAAATCACCACGCCCGCGGCGGCGATTCCCGCCCCGATGCGAACTGGCTTCAGCGCCAACCAGCGGTTGGAGGGCGCGAGCCCGACCAAGCGGTCGGGCACGAGGTTCGTGAGCCAACTCAAAACGGCTTCCACCGGGGCGGTCAGCCGCGACCAGTCGAACGCGGGCCGCGGCGTCGATCGCCCCCGATCAGCCCCAGCCCCCCCCGCCTTCGCTGCAGCGGGCACTGCCTTGACCGGCGTGCCGCTGGCCAGGTCTTCGAGCAACGTCGCGCCCCGGGGGTCGCCCAGCAGTTGAAACGCGCGCGCCAGGCCGCGGAGTACGAACGGGTCGCCGTCCGTGGCCAGTTCTTCGAGCGCCTTGATCGCCGACTTGTCGCCGATTTGCCCCAGCGACACGGCGGCATGATGCCGGATCTCCGGCGCGGGGTCATGCAGCAATGGAATCAGGATCTCGGCCGATTCGGGCGCTTTGATCTGCCCCAGCGCCGCGCAAACGCGGCAGCGCACGGCGAATTCATCATTCAGCGCATCCCGCAGCATGGGCAAGGCGGCGGGGTCGCCGATCCGCCCGAGCGCGCGCGCCGCCGCCAGGCAAACTTCGGTCGATACGTCCCGATTGAGCGCGTCGCCCAACGGTCCGATCGCCCGTGGGTCGGGGTGATGGCCCAACGCTTCGGCCGCCTCTTTGCGGACGAGATCACTGTCATCCTGCAAGACTTTGATCAGTGGCGGCACGACTTCCAATGTTGGAATCTTGCCAAGCGCTCGTGTCGCGCTCAGACGCACGTCGGCCGCTTTGTCAGACAGCGCCCACGCCAGCGGCAGCACGGCCCGCGCATCGCGGCGTCTGCCCAGGGCGTTGGCCGCGGCGCTGCGGACCTCGTCGTGTTCGTCGGCCAGACGCTGGCACAACAGGTCGATCGTGGCGGGGTCTTGTGTGCCACCCAGCGCCAGGGCAGCCTGCGATCGCACGGCCGGTTCGGCGTCGGCGAGCGCCGCGGCCAGTGCGGCGATCAGGCCGGCGCCCGCCAGCGGCTGTTCTGAACCGAGTTTGATCAACGCGCCGGCCGCATTCGCCCGCACGCCCGAATCGGAATCCTGCAACCGATCTAAAAGCGGCGCCACCGCCTGCGTGTCGTGCAACTCGCCCAGCGCCTCGGCCGCGCACCGCCGCACCGAAGGTTCGGCGTCGGCGAGCGCGGCCACCAGAGCCGAAGCCGCGCGGCGGTCTTTCAACCGCCCCAGCGCCAGGGCGGCGTCTTCGCGAATCTCGACCTGTTCATTCGTCACACCCTGGACCAGGTAATTCAATGCCCGCTCGCCGAACTTGCCAATCGCCTCGACCGTCCACACACGGTGCCGCGGGTTCGCCGCGCCGGCCAGCAGCAGTGGCAGCACGCCCCGCCGGTCGCCCAGCGCCGCCAACGCCTGCCCGGCAGCACGCTGCACATCAGGGTTGTCGTCGCGGGCCAGCACGTCGATCAAGGGGCCCACGGCGGCCTCATCGCCCAGCCGCCCCAGCGCACCGGCAGCCGCCTCGCGCACCACGACCCATTCATCGGAAAGCACGCCGACGACCAGCGGCGTCACGCGGGGATCGCGGACGTCGACGATCGCATTGAGCAGATCTTGACGTATTTGCGCATCACGCGGACGATTTTTTCGACTGGGGCCAAGAACCTTGCCGTACCGTTTCAATTCCCGCCACGTTGCGATGCGGCGCAACGGCTCGGTGGGCAGCGGGGCCGCGTCCTCCTGCGCCGTTGCGGCACGAGGCGCGCCCTCTGGGGCGGAAGCCACCAGGGCCGACGCGAGTTTCGCCGGTTTGCGCGCCTCGACGGCAATCGCTTCTGCCGTTTGGCGCAACGCGCTGACTGCGGCAGAGGCGTCTGCCGCGGAGGGCGTACTCGCGACACCCTTCGCCGTGGCCAGACCGGCCTGCGATTTCACACGACGGATGCTGGCATCAAACGCCCGCACGGGCGGCACGCTCGTTGTCCCGCCGCCGACCTGGGGTGGTGTTCCTTTGCGGCCACCGACTCCACCGGCCGGCAGTCCGGCCGGGCCTTGCGCAACGGCGTGCCGCAACATTTTCAATGGCGATTCGCCCGCGCGGGTTTGCGGCGGCGGAATCGTGGGTGGGCGAACCGCCACGGGCGGGGCGGCGCCAACGGGTGCGGCGGCAATCGCGGCAATTTCACCCGAGCGCGAAATCGTGGTGCCACAGCCGCGGCAGCGCAACATGCCGCGGCGAATCTCTTCGCCACAGTTCGGGCAGTTTTCGGCTGCGGATGCAGAACTCATAAACAGCCTGTCGCTCAAGTACCGCTGGTGCGGCTGCGGCCAATGGTCTTGGCGACCCTGGCGACACGCACGAACCGGCGTCAAACCCTGGCAGTGCCGGCAAAAGCCGGCACGTGCCAGCTTATTCCGTCATTTTGAATTCGAGTTCGATCTCTTCACCCGGCTTGATTTCTGCCGTCCAGCCTGAGGTCTTATCGCTTTTGTATTTGGCGGGAATCACTGCGGGCGTCACCCCCTTGGGCGGGTTGCCGTACACGCCAGCGTCGTAATCCTTCAGGTACACCAGGTACTCACCGGGTACCACGCCATCGGGTCCGAGGTTCGAGAACGTGCGCATTTCGAATGTTCCGTCGGGGCCGATCTTGCCTTCGCAGGGTACCGGCTTTTCGCCGAGCTTGACCGGGGTCATGGCCAGCACGGCGAGCCGCACCGGTTCGCCTTTGGCCGTCAACACTTTGCCGCGGGTCGGTACGACCTTGGGAAACTTGGGGTCATGGCCTTCCTTGCCGACACTGCCGCAGCCTGCCAGAAATAGTGCCATGCCGCACGCAGCCAGTAATCGCTTCGTCATACGTTCAATCCTTGCGTGAATCGTCAAAGTAAAACATGCGGCGGGCTGGTTTTGCAATCGGCCCGACGCGCGACACATTTTGCTGATACCGGAAAAGACCTTCGTCCCTGCAAGATGCGGCAAGGGGGGACCCGCCGCACCGCAGGGAGAAGGAGTCTGAAGGAAGGCGACGAACCGCCACCCGCCTGCTGGACTGAGTTTTAGAAATCCGACACGCCCAGCGGCACCGATTCGTGGGCGGTTGCCAGCTTGCGAACGAGGAAGATGTTGGTGGCGTTCTTCAGAAACCGCACGCTGCCGTCCATCATCGTCACGTTCACGCCGTCACTGTGCAGGCTGGCCATTTCATCGTTCGGGCCGCAATTGTCGCCAGCGACGTACCACGGGCAACCGGCCGGCCCGCCGATCGGAAACATATTCTGGTTGATCGCTTGCAGAACCAGGTTTCCCGTCGTATTGATCACGCCCGCCGCGCCGCCGCACCCGGCATAACCGCCGGTGCAGAGCTGCGGGTTGCCGGAAATTCCGAAGCCGCTATCGGGTTCGGCCCAGCGGTGGAATGACCGCAAGCCAGGGCCGACGGGGTCGGTATAGGCGCCGGGCATCAATTCGGTTCGCCCGCCATCTTCAGAGATGGCAATCGTATTGCTGAGACCGTCGCGAATATCGACATCGCGCGACCCCGGGCCGATAAACAGGTCGACCGCGTAGCCCGTCACACTCGCCGGAAGCAACTCCGAGCCGCCAATGCTGTTCGAGCCCGCCGGAGGTCCATACGTCGCCGACACGGCCCGCGACCCCTGCTCATGCAGGGCCGTATCATTTTGAACCGGAACAAGGTTGCTGGCGGCCGTCGTCACGGCGGGAGTACCAGGTGTGGTTGGGTAGGCAATGCCCGGCTGCATGTAACCCTGCTGGTTCCGCACGCCGGTATTGGGGTCAATGTCAACGTAGGCCGGCGGGCCGTAGTCGGTATAGCCAAACCCTGAAGAATCAAGACCGCTCGAAGGCCGCAGGTAGTTCGAGGGGCAAAGGTAAGTGGGAATCGGGTTCTGAGCGGCGGCGAGGTTGTTGCCGCTGGGGTCGTTGTAAACCTGCCGCACGTTGCTGTACTGGTTATACACATCCTGTTGCTCAATATAGGGCAACAGCTTGGTGAACAGCGATGTCGGCGCGAAAACTGTCTTGAACGTGTTGCCATACAGTTGCGTCGTGCCGGTGCCAGTGACGTAGATCAGCTTGCCTTCGCCCGAATCAGGGAACGCCCGGTTGGCATCGAAGAACGCATGCAGGCCGACACCCATCTGCCGCATGTTGTTGGCGCATTGGCTGCGCTGGGCCGCTTCGCGGGCACGCTGCACGGCGGGCAGCAGAATACTGACGAGCGTGGCGATGATGGCAATCACCACCAGCAATTCAATGAGCGTAAACCCGCGACGATTCTTCCCGGCAGGCCGGGGCGTTGCGCAACGGGGGCGCAGAGAACGAAAATGCATCGTGAACTCCTTGGGTGGAAAAGCGTGATTAAACACCGGTTCACTGGGACGAGAAAACCGGCATCTGTACGTTGTCAATCAACTCACATTGTCAATCCATTGGTTTTACCGCGGGACGACTCATGCACCCTGCGGCCATCCTGCCGCCGTGCGCCGGGTCGTCGCCAGATCTCGATCAATCGGGCCTCGGACACGTCTGAATCTCAAGGAATAATGTCGGGCGGAATCCTACCCCCCCACGCCATGCAACAACTCCTTTCCCGCCCCGCCGGGGCGACCTGACCACGAACTGGAAACTGTCTTAGATTGTATTGCGATCGGCGGCTGTTCGTTCGCAACCGCCGGGCCAGCCGACCCGGAATCAGGCCCGAATCGGCGTTGGCGAGCGAATTACGGGTTCAAGACTCAACCGATTTCCAACGCCGATTTCGGTCTGACCCTGGTGCAGAGCATACCGAAGAATTTTGAAGACTTGATGAAGCTGGATCGAGAATTATTAAATTAACTTAATCTTCATAATTACCCTTGGCTGCGTTGACCAATCGACATACGCCCGACACACCGGCTCGCGCGACTTGAATTGCAGGCGCCGTGCAGTGTCACGCCGCACACTGTAAAATGGGCGGTCCATGCAATGACCAGGGCTTTGTTCGACCGACTCGCCGCGGTGACGAAAACGTAGACGCCATGAACACTTCGCAGATTCGCAAACTGGGCGTGCCCGAAGACTGCGTCGCCGCCGCCGTGGCGGCCATTCGGTCGGCCGTCAAATCGGGCGCATGCCGAGGCGCCGAGTTGCCGCGGCAAATCAGCGCCGTTCTCGAACGGCCCGCAGAGCATTTGACCGATGCACACTTCGGCTCCTTCGCGGCAGCACTTGTCGCGGCTTGCGATGTCGCGCCGTCAGAACCAATTGCGTACCGCGTTTGGGGCGACGAAATCGACGCAGAGGCGCATGCGCAAATGCGGCAGGCGTGCCGGATCCCGGCGGCCCGCCAGGCGGCGCTCATGCCCGATGCGCATCTCGGCTACGGACTACCCATCGGCGGGGTGCTGGGGTGCGAAAACACGGTCATCCCCTACGCGGTGGGGGTCGATATCGCCTGCCGCATGAAACTTTCGGTGCTCGACACCGCCCCCGAAACGCTCGACCGCCGGCACGAAATGTTCGCGCGGGCGCTGGAGCAGGGCACCTGCTTTGGCGTCGGCGGTCAGCACGCCAGGCGGCAGGACCATGCCGTCATGGATCAAAACTGGTCGATGACCCGCGTCACGCGCGATCTCAAGGACCGCGCCTGGAAGCAATTGGGCACATCGGGTTCGGGAAATCACTTCGTCGAGTTCGGCTTGCTCACGCTCGCCGCGCCCGCCGCAGAACTCGACCTCGAACCCGGTGTGTATGTCGCCCTGCTCAGCCACAGCGGCAGCCGCGGGGCCGGGGCGGCGGTGTGCAGCGCCTACTCGGAAATCGCCAAGTCGCGCTTGCCGGCGCGGTATGCCGAATTCGGGCGGCTGGCGTGGCTCGACCTCGACAGCGAAGCCGGCGGCGAGTATTGGGCGGCCATGAACCTCATGGGCGATTACGCCGCGGCCAACCACGAAGTGATTCATCGGCTGGTGTCGGCGCTGCTCGGCGCGACGATCATTGCCGGCGTCGAAAACCATCACAACTTCGCCTGGAAGGAGCAGCATGACGGCCGCGAACTGATTGTGCATCGCAAAGGCGCCACGCCGGCCGGGGCGGGCGTTGTGGGGGTCATTCCCGGCACGATGGCCGACCCTGCGTTTGTCGTGCGCGGCAAAGGCCAGGCC
Source organism: Planctomycetota bacterium (assembly GCA_021781115.1). Lineage (GTDB taxonomy): Bacteria > Planctomycetota > Planctomycetia > Planctomycetales > Planctomycetaceae > JAJXXL01. Next base: position 4,053 of record JAJXXL010000514.1, on the reverse strand, counting down.
GCCAGTCTGAATTCAGCAGCACATGGCGCGGGCCGCTGCATGTCGCGCACCAAAGCCCGCGCACTCTACAACTGGAAGTCGGTGCGCAGGGACTTGGCCAAACAGGGGGTCAGGGTGCTGTCGGCAGGCGCCGATGAAGTTCCCGACGTCTACAAGAAAATCGAAACCGTCATGGCCAGCCAGCAAGACCTGGTCGAAAAGATCGCCCGGTTCGACCCCAGGATCGTCAAAATGTGCGACGACGGCAGCGCCGCCGAAGACTAGGTCGTTGGCCCTTCGAACACCCCCCGTTGATACCGGTCGCAATCATGACGGGCCGATCAATCAAACCGAACTTGAAGGGGTGGTTCAACGGTGCAACACATAGAGCGCCGGGTCGTCGATGACCCATTCGGTCGACCAGGTGCGCCCGTCGTTTCTGTTCACAATATTGAAGAAGAACGACGAAAATTTCTGCGTGCGAAAACCGTAGGGGGTATAGGAACCGAGGTGGTCGGCGGGCGTCAGCCGGTCGACGCCGGGGCTGGCGTAATAGTGCACCATGCCGTCGGGCGTAAACGACATGCCCAAGGTCCACCAGCCGGTTTGGGTGATTTCCGGGCCGGGCACGTCGTGGCCCATTTCGTCGGCTCGAATCAGCAGCATTGCCGAGTCATGATCGCGACCGTCGCGCTTGCAGTTGAACTGCACGAACAGCCCCGGCCAGTACGATTCGACCTTGCTCATCTGCCGGCGAAAGAACCGCCCCGTATCCCTGTGCGAAGTCGCTTCGAGGTCGGCCCGCACAGCGAATGAACTGCCGGTTCGCTGTTCCCACTGGTCGAACGGCGGGAAAAACACCCGGACCACGATACTCGGCGATTGCGCCGGCGACAGCGGGGCGCCGAGCCGGGTGCTGACGTTGACGAACAGGTCGTCTTGCTGAAACTCACGCGTGGGAACGCCCGGAATGCCAGTGTACAGCGACCGCATCAACAGCGCGCCCTGGCTGCCCGGCAGCCCGCCGGGCGGCGTGGCCACGCGCTTGACCACGTCGGGTTCGCCGCGATACGAGCTTTCGTAGATCCGCCCATTGGTCGATTCGCCAATCGGCAACCGCGATTCGCCGTCGAGGTTGGTGCTGCTCTTGGGAAAATGCGTTTCGAATTTCCAGTCTTCTTCTTCGAAGTCGTCGCCCACTTCGGTAATGCGGTAACCCGTTCCAGGAACGAGCGGCGCGGCGGCCCCCTGCTGCGCCCCACACCAGAACATCACCGCCGACAATACCCATCGGCACGTTGCCCCGCGCGACAACCCGCTGCACAGATTCATGGCGCTCATTCCCGGCAAATCAGACAAATGACGATTGATCGAATTCCCTAGCACTTTCCGTTGATTCCTAAGCCTTCCATTTATCGGAAATTGCCCATTCCCCAATGCACACAATCGGTGGCGTCGGCACGCGCCCCGCGGGATTGCACGCCCGAGTGCGTGCTCCTGTGGCAAAACCGGCATAATCGCTCTTGGAGATTTGGAGGGTTTCGACTACAGTCCGCCGCGAACGGGCGACCGCGTGGCGGCTCGGGCCCCTCGGCCGCCCCGGGAAATATCGAAGCATGCCCGTTTCATCGTGCAGGGCTGGCCGGGCCAGTCATGCACGGGCGTTGGCCGACTGCAAAATGCGTGGGGAACTCTCGATGCATCGCGATCATCGCCGCGGGGCCCGAATCGTTCGATCCTGCCGCCAGGTGTCGGCCTGGTTCGTCGTGGGGCTGCTGGCGGGGCTGCTGGTCGGTTGCGGATCGACCGATGGTTCGCGAATGCCGTCGTTTTTTTCTTCGGCCGAGCACGAAAAAGATGCGCTGCGCGAAGAAGAAACCCATCGCCAGGAGTTTCAAACCACGCGCAGCAAGCAGGCAATGCGCTGGCTGCTGGCGCATCGCGTGCAGCCGGGCATGTCGCACAAGGACGTGGGCAACGTTCTGGGCGAGGCGGGCGAGCGGCAGTACAACGACCGCTGGCTGAAGGGCAAGGCCACACAGTATCGCATCGACGATGTGCTGTACCGCTTCGGGCCCGACGACGAGGGCAACGCCATTTATCTTGGGTTCCGGGAAGACAAGCTGGTCAACTTCGACGCCGACCGGTTCAACGACGACGGCCACGCGTCGCACGCCAAGAGCGACGACACCGTGTTCGATGAATAGCGGCGGCCTATGCCGCGCTTGGCTTTGCGGGCGATCACAGGCTGGCCGCCGCGTGCACCCCGGCTGCAATCTGTCGTTGGCGGAGCTGCCCGCACGCCGCGTCGATGTCGGCCCCTTTCCGCTTGCGAATCGTCGCCGCAATACCCGCCTGGTCAAGAATGGCCACGAACGCTTGCAACCGCGCGCCAGCGGGGTCGTGATACGGAATTTCGGCCACCGCGTTCATCGGAATCAGGTTGATGTGGGCGTGGCGATTGCTTAACAGCGCGGCCAATTGGCGGGCCTCGTCGGGGCCGTCGTTCAGCCCGCCCAGCACGACGTATTCATACGTGACCCGCCGCCCCGTGCGTTCAAAAAACTCGTCGGCCGCAGCCAATATGGCCTGAATGCCGATCCTGTCGTTGACGGGCACCAGCCGGTTGCGCAACGCATCATTCGGGGCATGCAGCGAAACAGCGAGGTTGTACTGCTTGCCCACCCCCGCCAGTTCGCGAATCTTGTCGGGCAACCCGACTGTCGAAATGGTGATCCGCCGCGCCCCGATTCCCAGGCCCCCTTTTTCATCGAGCGAGGCCAGGGCCTTGAGCAGGTTCGGCAAATTGGCCAGCGGTTCGCCCATGCCCATCACGACAACGTTGGTAATGCGCTCGATCGGGCCCAGCAGGCGATCGACCCGCAGCACCTGTTCGAGAATCTCTCCCGCCGACAGGTTGCGTTGCAACCCCAGCATGCCGCTGGCGCAAAACACGCACCCCATGCCGCACCCGACCTGCGTGCTGACGCAAATGGTGCGGCGTTCATCTTCGCGCATCAGCACGCACTCGACGAGGTTGCCGTCGGCGAGTTCCAAGAGCAGCTTTTCGGTGCCATCGACCGATCGCTGATGGACCTGAATCGTGGTGGAAAACAGGGCAAAACTGGCCTGCAAGTCGGCCCGCAACCCCGCCGGCAAATCGGTCATCGCCTGAAAATCGCCCACCCGCTTGCCAAACAGCCATTTGCGAATCTGGTCGGCGCGATAGGGCGGCACCCCGCGATCGGCGCACCACTGCCCCAATTCTTCGCGTGACAGGTCGGCTAACAGCGGCAGCGACATCGAACGGCGGTTCCGGTGGCGTGGCAAGATCGTAAATCGTCGGGAGGGATTCATGCTAACGGATCGCCCGGCGAATCACCATCTTGCCGCCGAATCAGATGCCGCAATGTGCGCCTTTCGGTCCCTTCGATTATGGTGTCCCGGATGGCATTTGGACTTGCAACATCCGGAAATTGCTGAATCGCGTGAAATGCTCGGCGTCACTTGGAGCGTAAGCGGTCGTGAGGCCGACTTTCGGTTTGCCGCGCAGCGGAAGATCGCATTGGCCCAGCTTCAGCCACTCCTCGTTGGAAGATGCCCGATAGAAACCGGAAAGCTTGCCGGGCTCCGCTTCCGCCCTGAACCAGACATTCTTGCCCGCGTTGAAGTTCTTGTGAAAAGCGGCACCGGCTTTAGCGTCTCGTTCTGAAACGAGGTGCACGAGCATATCGTTGTCGATTTTTTCCTTTACCAAGATGATATAATTGTCGTCATCGTAATACCAGATCAGACCGGCATTCTCGTACATGTTCGTCGGCTCAATTTCGACCAGAACCTCTACGGCCAACTTGCCTTCCTTGACCTCGGGTGGCGTGCGAAGTGCGATATTGCCGCCGTTGTTGTCCGTGCCCCACAGACCGCCCCTGGACGTGCGTACTACGAGAGTTTTCTTGTCCAGGCGCCACCCCTTGGGGTCTTCACGCACCCAACTCCAACCGTCGGCGAGCTTATCGACGAAGGGATCGGCGAACAAGATATTTTCTTGTGCGCTGACGCCATGTGCCGTCACCG
>JAJXXL010000100.1 GCA_021781115.1 Planctomycetota bacterium | reverse complement strand
GCTGCGCGGTTTGAGCGGCACGAAGAATTCGACATTGTAAAAGCCGGTGGGGTCGGTTCCGTCGTCGGGCCGCCCGTTCTGGGCCACGACCACCTCGATTTCCGGAAACTGCTGCATGATTTTGCGAGCCTGGTCGCCCTTGCGCGACGCAGCGGCCGGCGAAATGTTGATTGGAAACGTCCCCCGGATCCACAGGTTGCCCTCTTCGAGTTCGGGCATGAATTCGCGGCCCAGCGCGGGCAACAGGGCGATCGTGAACGCCACCAGGCCCAGCATGACCCCCAGCGTGATCCAGCGGTATTTGAGACAAGTGCGCAATTGCACCAAGTACCGGTTTTTCAGCCATTGCACCAGAAAATTGTCGGGCGCCGGCTTCAGCTTCTTGAAGGCCAACGCGCACAAAACCGGCGCCGCCGTCAGCGCCAGCAGCAACGCCCCGCCCAGGGCAAAGGCGTATGTGTCGGCCATTGGGCCAAAAATTTGGCCTTCGGGGCCTTGCATTGTGAACAGCGGCAGAAAGGCGCACACCATAATCGCCGTCGTGAAGAACAGGCTGCGTTCGACTTCGCGGCAGGCCCTGAGCACCCGTTCTCGAATCGGCAATTCGGCGTGCTCGCCCGAGCTGAGGTGGCGGTAGATATTCTCGACCATGATCACCGACGAATCGACGATGATGCCGAAATCGACGGCGCCAATCGACAGCAGGTTGGCCGATTTCCCGCGCAGGTACAGCACGGCAAAGGCAAACAGCAGCGCCAGCGGAATGTTCACTGCGACGATCAGGGCGCTGCGCACGTTGCTCAAGAACATCAGCAGAATTACCGTCACCAGCACGATGCCCAGTACCAGGTTTTCGCGCACCGTTTCCGTCGTGACGTCGATCAGGTCGGTGCGATCGTAGTACGGCTCGATTTTCACGCCAGGCAGCAACCGCCCGGCGTTGGCGTTCAGCTCTGCAATTTTCTCGTCGAGGTCATGCAGGGCCGGCAGCGAGGCTTCGCCCTTGCGCAAGAGCACGATGCCCTGCACCTTTTCCGGCTCATCGACCCACACGACGTTGCCCTGGCTGTCGCGCACCTCGCGGCCCGCTGAGTCGAGCTTCGGGCGGCTCAGGCTGACCTTGCCCAGCCGGGGCTGGTACCCCACCACCACGCCCCGGTCGCTGACGTCGTCGGCATTGCGGGCGGGGCCGCCTTCGACCAGGTCTTCGACGCGAATTGGCACATTGTTGATCGATGTAATCACGATCTGGCGGATGCGCTGCAATCGAACCAGTTCTTCGTTGCGCATGTAGTCGGCCGCCGCCTGCGGTCCTTTGGCCAGCAGCACTTCGGGCGCCCGCGTCGGATCCTGGCCGCTGCCGATCAGGCCGATCGCCCGCACGTTGAGCAGGTTTTCGCCCTGCACGAGGTAATCGCCCCCCACGTTGGCATTGCTGTTGGCGATCGCCTTTTGCATCTGGTCGAGCGTGATGCCGTACCGCATCAGCCGGTCGGGGTCGGGCCGGATCTCGTACCGCTTGACCGTGCCCCCGCTGCTGACGATGTCGATGATTCGCGGCACGCGGCGGAACTGACGTTCGAGCACCCAGTCTTGCAGTGCCTTGAGGTCGTTCAGTGTGTAAATGTCGCGGCCCAGCGGATCCTGCGGGTTGCGGAGCGTGTACCGCAGGATTTCGCCCGTCGGGCTTTGAGGCGAGATTTGCGGGTGCACCGAATCGGGCAGGCTGTCGACAAACTGCAACCGGTTGATTACTTCCTGCCGGGCCTTGAGAAAGTCGATGCCATACTCGAACTGGTTGCGGATATGCGCCAGCCCGAACAGCGATTTGCTGCGGGTGTATTTGAGGCCGGGCATGCCGGCCAGCACGACTTCGAGTGGAATCGTCACCTGGCGTTCGACCTCTTCGGCCGATGCGCCGGGGTACTTGGCGATCACCTCGACGATGGCCGGGGCCGGGTCGGGGTAGGCTTCGACATTGACGTGCACAAACGAATAGCCGCCCACCAGGATGAGCGCGCCCACCATGAGCAGCACAACCAGCGAATTGTGCAAGGCCCAGTCGATCAGTTTGTGTACCATGCAATTGCTCGTTCTATGTGTGGCGTTCGGCCCGGTTCTGCCTGAGGCTGTATCGGGCAGGGCCGTCGCTTAGCGCCGGCCGGGAACGGCCCGAGCGGTAAGTCGCACAATCAATGCCCGGCCGACGATTTCAGCCGGTTCAGTTCGGCCGCCACCTCCAGCACCGACGTGGTGATGACGCGCTCGCCCGCACGCAGCCGCTGCGCCCCGTTTTTCAGGCTCAGCGGCGGCGGGTCGGAATGCACGTAAATCAGGTCGCGGCCGCGGCGGAACACAGCCACCTTGCGCAGCGTGAATTCATGCCGTTCGGCGTTGGTTTCGACGAACAGCACTGTATTGGAATTGCCTTCTTCAATGAGGGCACTGACGGGCACGGCCACCAAGCCGGGGTCGATCGGCAGGTCGATCGTGGCGGTAATGAACTGTCCCGACGACAGTTTGCCCTCGACGTTTTCCAGCCAGCCGATGAGAATGCCGGTATGCTGCTGCGGGTCGATCAGGGCGCCGATCGTTTCAAACCGGCCCGGAATCGGCACATCGTGCGGGTCGACCTTGAGGTCGATCCGCCATTGGCACATTTCGTGCGGCAAGGCCCGAATCGCCGGCAGGTCTTCTTCGTACACGTTGGCCATGATCTGAATCCGGCTCAGATCGGCGATTTTGAACAGGTCTTGTGAAGCATCGACCAGGTCGCCCACGTTGAAACTCTTTTCGACAATCGTGCCATCGAGCGTCGATCGAATCGCGTACTCGGCCCAGCTCTTGTCGACCCGTTTGCGGTCGTCGCTTTTTCGCTCGTGAATCAGTTTCGCCTCCTGCTGCACTTCGACGATTTCCTCTTCATCGAGGTGCCACGACCGCAACGTGCGCTCGATGCGCTGCACGGAGATCAGGTCGGTCTCATAGCTTTTACGGACTTCGTCAATCCGGGTTTTGGCGACCACGCCGCTTTCGACCTTTTCGAGCCGTTCGAGGATCGACCGGTCGATTTCGAGCGTCGCCAGCGCGTTGACGAGTTCGCTCTTTTTCTCGCCGATTTCCTTGCTCCATACAACGGCCAGCACCTGCCCCTTGCGCACCTTGTCGCCGTACCGCAAATTCCGCGGGGTGCGCGCAGCCGCCGACCCCGGCACATCGTGTTCAGGCTCGTATTTGCCGATATCGACGACTTCGCCGCCAAACCGGGCATGAACGCGCACCAGGCTGTTGAAATCGAGCGATACCTGGCCCGGCAGCTTCAGCGGGTCGAGCGGCGGCGCCGGTGTGACTTCGGCAGTTTCGACCTCAAGCACTTTGAGCGTGTCATTGGGAAATCGCACCGTGTCGGGTTGGCCGCTGACAAGTTCGAGCAACGACGGCGTGACAGCCCCCTCGGGCAACGTCCGTTCCGCCACATCAGCCGGGTGCATCCTGTTCCAGGCCGCCTTCGTGATTTTTTCGAGCGGGGTGTGAAATGCGGCGACTGCCACCCCCACCGTCACGAGCACAATCGCCCACAGCATGCGCCGGGTGGCGCGGGGCGACGAACCGGATTTGCCAGACATGGGCCGAGTCCTTGCTCAAGGATGACAGGAAAGACCGCTGCAACCGGGCGTGTCGCAGGGAAATTGGCCGCCGCACGAACCGCGCCCCCGCTGCGGGCAACCCCGTGTATCGTAAAAGCCGCTTCAGGGTTTGAAAATGGCAATTCCAGAGGTTTCATCGAATGCCTGATGCCGGCCTGGGCCGGGAACCGACCGCCCAACGGGCGAGTTTGCCCGGCGAATGGCCGAGGCGGGCGGCCGGCCGTCAGGGGAACTGGTTCAGTTGCAGCAGCCCTGCGAGTTCGGCGGCCGTCGTCCAGACAGATTCCAGGATTCCGATGTTGTCCATATTGGCTTCGACCACGGTACGCTGCGCCTGCAGGAACCTTGAAAAATCAAACACTCCTTCGGCGTAACCGCTCTGGGCCTTGCGCATGGTGCGCAGGGCGTCAGGAATGATCTGTTTACGGTATTTCAGCTCCTGGGCCCGCAGCGCGCGGTACCGACTCAGGGCGTCGGCAACGTGGCGGAGTAATTCCAGTTGCACGGTGTTCAGGTTTTCGGTCGAGTCGCGAACGTTGGCCCGGGCGGCGTGGATCTTGCCCTGGTTCCGATCGGAGGTTGGAATAGGAAACGTCACCGTCAGCCAGTATTGTTCGCTGCCTGGAGTCGTTCCGTATTGAAACGCGGGGCCCAGCGTCGGGTTCGGGTACGGTTCGACTTCGGCCCGTTTGAGCAGAATGCGATTTCGCTCGACGTCGAGCCGGGCGATTTCAATCAGTGCGCTGTCGTTCGTCACAAACTTTTGCATGACCTCTTCATCGAAATCGGGCGTCTTCGCGTACAGCGACCCCTCGACATCGCGATCGACGAGGTTGGGAATGCCCACGATGCTCGACAACTGTTTCCGTTCACCTTGCAGCAGCGCCTCGGCATTCACCAGGTTCGCCTCGACCCGTTCGGCGTCGATGCCGAGCAACAGCACATCGATGCCCGAACCCTCGCCCGCCTGCTCGAGCTTGCGGCCCACGTTCAGGGAACGCTGCGTGATTTGCTGCAATTCGTGCAAGATCTCGACGCGGCGCTGCGCCGCGAGCGTCGTGTAGAACTGCTGCCGCACGGCAGTCAGCAGGCCCACGCGGTCCTGAACGTAGGCGAACTGGTTCTGATGCACGACTTTCGTGGCCGCCGCCCGATCCAGCCGCAGCTTGCCTTTCACCACGAATTCCTGCATGATTCCGCCGTTGAACAAGCTTTGCGCCCCGGTAAATACCTGCGGGTTGTTCGTGTCGAACCGGGGGTTCGGGTACAAACCGGCCTGTACCGCGTCGCCCGTCGCCGAATCGATGCGGGCTGTGTCGCGCCGCAAAATGGGGTGGCTGCGCTCGGCCAGCCGGCTGACAAAATCAATGGTCAGCGGGGCGGTGCTCAAGTCGTCGTCGGGGTCGGCGGGCGCAGGATCGACGGCGTGCACGCGGCCCGCCAGTGCGAGCACACACGCCACAATCATCGCCGATAACCACGACCACCGCTGCATCGAATTATTCCCCAGGTTCACGCGGACTGTGATTGGATGGATGGAATTTCAGAACCGCTCAATTTCAACGCAACATTTTTCAGAACAGCGTGCGAACTGCACTCCGACCAGCCGGACTGCCCCCCGTTGCGGGAGAGCCGGTTTGTATCAAAAGGCCCATTCTCCTCGTAAAAACGGCCCCTGGATCGTCAATTCGGCATACGACGTGGTGTCGTTGCCCATGTTCCACCAGCGTTCCCATTGGTAGCCGGCCGAAAGTCGCAGGCGGCCGTCCTTCCAGTCGGGAACCCAGTTCACGCCCGCCTGCACGTTCGCCACCGGCACGGCCACGACCGCACCGTTGGTCGCGGCTGAGGCCGCAACGACGCCGCCGCCGGTTTGCGCTACCGATTCATCAAACCGCTGGCGATTCTGGCCAATCACGGCCGCCGCACCCGTTCGCGTGAACACGGAGAATTTCGTCGTGGCCAGGGGCCAGGTCAGGTCGAGCGCCACGTTAGGGCCAGCCCCGACAAACGTGTTGCTCGACCGTTGGCTGAGCACTTGCTGGCCCGTGGCGGTCGAATCAAAAAATGCGCCCGCCACACGTACGCCCATATTCCAGCGGATAATGGGCGGCAGAATGGGCGGGTTGCCTTCGACGTATTCGGTAAATGCGTAATCGAGGTCGAGGACGTGGACCCCCAGCCGACTGGTGACCGCGCCCCCGCCCAGCGCATCGACGCTGGCCAGTTGTTCTGTTCCCTGCGCGAATAGAAACCGGTAGCTGATGAGGAATTCACCCAGCCCCTGCGGCCGACGATAACCGATCTGAAATCGCGGCATGGCCGTCATGTTCAATTGCGCCACGGGCAACTGGACCGGGTTCGGAAACGTGCCGCTCAGGAGATTGCCCGAGGTGACATGGCTGTCGATGTGCGACATGGCCAGCGTCGTATCGACCTGGGCAAACCATCGCGATTCGAGCCCGGGGCGCTCAAGCAAGGGGTAGTCGTACTCTTGGATTTGCTCGACCACTTCGTTGGGGTGCCATTCGAACATCGACTTGGGCGGCGCTGGCAGCACTGAATCCTCTTCCGACGCCCCCATTTCATAACCGCGATCAGGCGACGTGGTCGGCGGACCATCGGTCGGCGCCAGTGGCAACAGAGGCGTCGATGGGATTGGCGAAGATTCGGACGGCTGGCTCTGCAATGCCCGCTGCAAATCCTGCGCAGGGCAGGGCGCGGGTGCGCAGAGCACCATTCCGCCCCATAGGATCAGGGCGAGCAGCCAACCCAGCTTGCGTACCATGCCAATTCAATCCGGTTCTATAAACGATTACGCCAGCACTCGCCGCCCAGCCTTAAAGTTCAAGACCTCATGCCCGGCAAGAGTCTTTCTGTTTTATCGGTTGCGCAATCTGGACAAGTTTTGCCAATTATTCAGCCTGTGCCGATTTTTCCGCCCATCAATTAAGACACCCAAGTTTGTGGACACATCAAGAATTCGCCAGGAGTTGCGTGTGTTTCTCGAACTGGCGGCGTCGGGAACGAGCTTGGGCGACTCTGGTTAAACCCGTGTCGGACAAACAGTCGTTTGTCGTAACATTCTGCAAATAAACACGTTGCAAAACGTGTGGCACTGGCACGTCGGGCTTGGGCGTGGATGCGCCCCCCGTTGGGCTTGTTCGACGTGCTGCGCGAAGTAAGTAAAATCATCTCCCATTGCCAGCCGGCCGCGCTGCCAAAGCATCGAAGCGGAATTCCCGCTACCGTGCGCCCAGCCGCTGACTTCGGGTGTGGCCAGCATCGGGCCCCAAAGCCTTGGCACCTCGTCGAGATCTATGGGTGTCTTATTTCATCTCGAAGTGCGCAGAATCCTCGCCGATTGCCAGCCAGCCAGCCAGCCACCTGCGCTGCGACGGGCTTACTCCGTCGTTGTCAGGCGTGATTCGAGGTCATCGAATTTTTTGCGCTGCGCCGCGCCGCCCAAGTCGGGGTCGAGGAGGCGGGTGCCGGCGATCAGTTTGCGGCATTCGACAGACTGCTTCAAATGGAACAGGCATTCGCAGATCTGATAGCGGGCCGACATCCAGTTCGCCGAGCCGGGTTGCGACAGGGCTTCGAGTTGCCTCCACCGGGCACGTGCCTTTTCGTATCCTTCTTTCGTGCCCGACTGCATCAGCGTTTGCGCCAAGGCAGTCAGCAAAGCCCGGTCGCGCGGCGCTGCTTTGAGCCGCTCTTCGTACAGCGCGATGGCGCGGGGAACCTGGCCCGTCGCTGCCAGCGCGCGGGCCAGGCAATCGTCCAACTGGCGCTGTTCGGCCGGCTTGAGCCGGTCGCGCTGACCTGCCAGCTTTTGGGCCGCCTGAAGCTGTAACCCGGCGAGGTCAGGCGTGAGTTCGTGGCCTGTAGGCAGCGTCGAAACCGCCTGCAGGATCCGCAGGAGTTCTTCAGGTCGGGTCGCCGAAAGGTCGCTCAGCAGCCGCCCGGCCTGCGCGGCGCGGCCCTGGCCAGCAAGCGATACGACACGTAACTGCACGGCCTGAGCCTGCAGGGCCGCACGTGCTTCGAAACCGGCGGCTGGTTCGGCTTCGGCGCCGGGCGCGGGTTGCCGGTCGTCGAACACGCGTTCGAGCAGACGATCTGCCGCGGCGTAGTCGGGGGGCTGGCGAGCCAGCAGCAGCCGGGCCAGGCGCACCGCAATTTCAGCGTGCGGCCCGGTAAGTTCACCGTTGGGGGTTGCGGCAGGTGGCAGCATGGCCTGCAACCGGTCGAGCGCGTCTTTTTCCCAGGCATCGGTCGGCTCACCCAGTTCCCGCAACCGGTGGATGATCTTTTCATAACAGCGGGCGGTGGCGGCCTGGGCCGCCAGACCACGCGCATGGTCGGCGGGAACCTGTTCGTAAAGTTCGAGCGCCGCACTGAACTGTTGCCGGTATTCTTCGAGTTGCGCCAGGAACCAGGTCGCTTCGGCGGCCGTTGCATGCTGCGGGTAGTGGGCGCGGTGCTGTTCGAGGGCATTGGCGTATGCCAGCCGGCGGGTCTTCGTCTGTTTTTGCGAATAGAGTTTTCCCAAGGCAAACGCAGCCAGAAAACTGGCGTCGGCGGCCTGGCTGTGTTCTGGATGTTTTTCGACCAACTGCTGGCAGCTTTCCGCCGCTTCGGCCCAGTGTTCGGCTTCAACCTGAATCGAAGCCCGCATGAAGCCGAGCTCGAAGGCCTGATCGTTGCGTTTGGCCTGCGCGGCCACGGCGGCCGCCTGGTCAAAAGACTTGATCGCCGCGTCTTTGTCGCCCCGTCCGTATTCCGCCTGAGCCCGGCGGACCAGTGGAGCGAGTTCGGGGCCCCACTGAGCGATCGCCTGCACCTCTTCGAGGGCCAGGGCCGCGCGGTAACCCCAATAGCCGCCGACTTCATCACGGATTTGCGCGACGCGCTGTTCCATTTCCCCCAGCAAAGCCGCAGCGGCGGGGGCGTCGTGTGCGGACTGTGTCAATTGCCACGCCTGCCCCAGCGCCAGCACGCGCAAGAACGCAAGCTCAGCGGGCAGCGCGGGCCGGGCCTGGGCGGCAACAGCCAGCTCGCGCAGGGCGTCCTGCGGTTTCTTGCGGTCAAGCGCCAGCCGGATCCGTTCGGCCTGTAAGCGATCTGTGTCTGTAGCCGAAGGCTCGAGTTTCAGCAGGGCATCCAGGATTTGCAGTGTGCGGCGGTCGTCTCCGAGCAGGCGAGCGCAGGCGACGAGCAACACGCGGGCGTCCCAGGCGAGCGATTCGCTTTCGGCATTTTCGGAAATTGGCCGAAGAAGCTTTTCGGCTTCCTGCAACGCCGCCGACCGGTCGGGCGAGCCGCGCTCGTGCATTTGGGCAAAATCGGCCAGGGCAGCCGCCCAGCGCAGCCGCACGTTCGATAACAGGCGTTGCAGCTCGCTCGACTTGAGTTCCGGCGGCAAATCGTCGGTAAGCTCCAACCCCTTTTGTCGCCGCTGTGCGCGCAACTGATCGTACGCCCGGCGTTTTGACAAGGCTTGGACGACCTGCGGTTCAAGGTCGCGAAGCCGTGTCATGGCCGCCTGCAGGGCGGCGCGGGCTGCCGCAGCGCGGGTCGCGTCGAATGTTTGCAGCTCGGCCTGCCAGCGGCGGCACTGGCCTTCGTTGGCGGCGATCAGGGCCAGTTGCGTATTCAGTTCGAGCCGACGGGGCGGGGCGGGGTTCGCGCTCAGAAACTCTTGAACGACGGCGGCGGCCCGCCGCCACAGCTCGGTCTGCTCGCTTTCCGCCACCCAGGGCGCATGTTCGGCATACGTCTGCGCCAATTCGAGCGTCAACCCCGCGCGCTCGGCAAGCGACGATTTCTGGTCGGATAACCGGTGCAGGCAATAGTTTTCTGCGAGATCGAACAACCGGCGTTCACGCAGGCCGCGAAAGTAATTCGCTTCCAGTTCGCCAGCCCGGCCGATCGAAAACGGTGTGACCACAGCCACCGCGAAGCCGGCACCGATCACCATCTGCAAAAGGAAGGTCACGCGCACGCATCAGGCTCCGTGGTGGAACTGCTGGCCGGCGACCGGGCCGAGCCAGCATCATTGTTTCACCTGGCCCAAAAATTGGGAACAGCAATTGAGGGCCACGTGCTGTTTCGAGGCGGGCGGTGCGCGCGGGGCGGGGGGCGGCGCGAACGAATTTAAAAAAATCACGTCAAGGTATTGACATGCCGATAATTGACATGTAAACTATGTACGTGAAGAGCAAATACGGGTTGGAGAAATCAATCATGACGACCAGCAGGCTGCAGCAGGAAATCAAGAAAAAAAGGCCGTTCGAAGCAGTCGAGCAAGAGGCGCTGCTTAACCTGGTGCGCACCAACGACCAGATTTCGATCCGGTTTGGGCGGCTGTTTCGCGAACATGGGCTGACGCCCGCACAGTATAACATTCTGCGAATTCTGCGGGGTGAAGGCAAACCGTTGCCCATTCTGGAAATCGCCAGCCGCACGCTGACAGTCGTTCCCGGCATTACCGGCCTGATCGACCGGCTCGAACAGGCCGGTTACGTGAACCGCGTGCGCTGTGAAAAAGACCGGCGGGTCATTTATGTGGCGATTACAGAAACAGCGCTCGGGCGGCTGGCCGAACTCGACGAACCGGTGGCTGACTTGCATCGGCAGTTGGCCTGCGGCCTGACCGCCGGCGAATTGAAGGAGCTCAGCCGCTTGCTCGAAAAACTGCGTGGGCCGCTGGCGTAACCGGCAACACTTCATTCGCAACCCCGTCGAACTTTGACATAAACACGACATGTCAACTGTTTGCATGTAATTCGTTTTCAGGAGAACCAGATCATGATCCGACGGCATCCGGCGAACCAGCGGGGCCATTTCGATTTCGGGTGGCTCGACACGCACCACACCTTTTCGTTCGGCGATTTTCACGACCCCGCACGCATGGGCTTTCGGGCGCTCCGCGTGATCAACGAAGATCGCGTGCAACCCGGCCAGGGGTTTGGCATGCATGGCCATCGCGACATGGAAATCATCTCGCTCATTCTCGCCGGTGGGCTGGAGCATCGCGACAGTCTCGGCAACGGGTCGGTCATAACCTCCGGCATGTTGCAACGCATGACGGCCGGCACTGGTGTCAGGCACAGCGAATTCAACCCCTCGGCCACCGCGCCGACCCACCTGTACCAGATCTGGCTGCTGCCCCGCACGCGGTCGCTGCCGCCCGGTTACGAACAGCGGGAATTTGACCCGACCGGTTCAGACGGACGGCTGCAACTCGTGGCCGCGCCCGTACCGACCGCCGGGGCGCTGACCGTGCACCAGGACGCGGCGCTGTTTTTGGCCCGGTTGTCAGCCGGCCAGGAGGTGCGGCATGAACTTCGCCCCGGCCGCCATGCCTGGCTGCAGGTGCTCGCCGGCGCCGCGGCGTTGAACGGCCAACCGCTGGAAGCGGGCGACGGTGCGGCCGTTTCTGAAGAAGCCCTGCTCAAGATCCAGGCGGCCGACGCCGCTCAATTGCTGCTGTTCGATCTGGCGTAACCGGCGGCACGCGGCAGTCGAAAACCCGCCGCCGCTTCGCATCGTGGCACCGACCGATCGAAATCGCGGTGCTGTTTCACAACTCGGCGTTTCGTTTCACTCAGGAGACCAAATGATGTCATCGACAATTACCCCCCCGCTGACCACCGCCGCACAAGTCGCAGCCCCGTGCGGGTCGAACCTGGCACAAGGCGCGGTTTCGGTCATGGGCCGCGTGGCACTCTCGACCATTTTCATCCTCAGTGCCGTCGGCAACAAGATTCCGCATTTCGACCAGGTGGCCGGGTACATGGCCACGGCAGGCGTGCCACTGCCGCGCTTCATGCTGGCCGGGGCGATTGTGTTTTTGCTGGCAGGCGGCGTCTCGGTGATTTTGGGTTACAAGGCCCGGATTGGGGCGGCATTGCTCATTACGTTTCTGGTCTTGGCAACGTATTACTTCCACGCGTTCTGGACGATTGCCGACGCGCAGTTGCGCCAAGACCAGACGATTCAGTTCATGAAAAACCTGGCCCTGATCGGCGGCTTGTTGACGATCGTCGCCAACGGCCCGGGCCGGTGGAGCTGTGATCAATCGCTGGCACAATGCGGTAAGTCATGAGCCTGCCAGACAAAACTTTTCTGGAGCAGGCCCGACGTCCAGCCCGGCGAAACTGCGGAAAGCTGCGCCGGCCCGCAAGTCCAATTCGCCAACCCCCTTGATCCGTGTTCTCCGC
>JAJXXL010000236.1 GCA_021781115.1 Planctomycetota bacterium | reverse complement strand
CGCTTCGCGCCGCCGGTTGCCCGACGCCACGCATCACTCGAGGCCGAGCTGGCTGGCTAGGCCTTCGCTCGTGCGACTCTTGCATTCGCGACTCTCCTCCGGCTTATGCCGGCGCACTCAGACACCCGTTATTTAGTGTATTTAGTGACACGACGCGAAGAATCTGGATCGGATTTCAGTTCCGCGTTTTGCCACGCCCGTGGCGAAAGTGGCCGTGTCAGCCGCCGCACCCATACCGGAACACGCAGCGTCAGCCGCGGCGCAATAGGTTACGCTGCTGTCGGTTGTGCCTGACGCATATCTGACCGTTTTGGGCAGGGATGAAACGAGGGGCGGCGTCAGTTGATCGGCCCGTTTTTCGCGGTACGCCTCGTCGGCCGGAAACCACCGGATCGCCAGGTTCAGTATCGCATGAAAGTCGTTCGGAAAATTGGGATGCAGCGCCATTGTTCCTTCATACCCCGAACGGGGGTGTATTTCATAACCCAGCGGTCGCGTAGCCCAGCCTGGGGTTGCGACGTGATAGATTTCCAATTCACTCCGTAGGGGGGAAATATTGATTGTGGGACGAACGCGGGGTGTGAGGTTGACCGCAGAATACGTGTCGGAATCGTCATTAGAGGTCGTCGAGGTCGAGGAGCGGATATTTGCATTAAAAAACTGTCGGTTAGTCGAGGTACACAAATTCGTTGGCGTTGAGCAGCACGTGGCAGAAATCGACCACGCTCGCGGCCATGGCAGGGTCGAGGAACTTTGGCAGGCCGCGCGGCAGCAAGACTGGTTCGCCGGCGGCCATGCGGTCGGCGGCCCGGCCGCGTTGCCGATCGAGAAATGCGGTGGCGGCATCAATTTCATCGGCGGTGGGCTCGCGGCAGAAGGCCAGGCGGTACGCCGCCAGAGTGAGCGCTTCGGCCCCGGCGTGCGGGTTGTCGGCCAGCAGCCGCCCCGCGAAGGCCTGGGCGTAGTGCAACACCATTTCGCTGTTCATGAGCATCAGGGCTTGCGGGGCGGTGGTCGTGACCTGGCGACGGGCGCAGCTTTCATGCGCATCGGGAAAATCAAACGCTTCGAGCAGCGGGTACGGCAGGTTGCGCTTGACCAGAATATAAATCGAACGCCGCTGCCGATCGGCCAGGTCTTTCGAAACGGGCCATGCCTCGCGACTGCTGAAATTCGGCGGCAACTCGGGCCGCACGCCTGGTCCGAACATCTGGGGGTTCAGCAACCCGCTCACGGCAAGCAGCGCATCGCGTACGCTTTCGGCTTCGAGCCGCCGCCGGGGAAATCGCCAGTACCAATGATTGTCGGGGTCGGCAATTGCGGCCTGCTGGCTGCGTGCGGCGGTCGCTTCCGCTGCTTGCCGATAGGTTGCCGATAACATCATCAGCCGGTGCAGCCGCTTGATGCTCCACGGCGCGGCCGAGTTGCCCGTGGGGACGGTGGGTTCGACGAATTCGGCGGCGAGCCAATCGAGCAGGTCGGGGTGGGTCGGGGGCCGCGTCTGCACGCCGAAATCGTTGGCGTTTTCGACCAGTCCCTGACCGAAATGCCCCTGCCACACGCGGTTCACGAGCACGCGGGCGGTGAGCGGATTGTCTGGGGCGACGAGCCACCGGGCGAGCGCGGCCCGGCGGCCGACGGTTCCGGGCCGGGGGGCGACGACGGCGGCGTCGGTTTCGGCGCGATCTGCGCCGGCCAGCGCGGCGGGAAACCCCGGCGCGACTTCCGACAGCGGTTTCGTGTAACTGCCGCCGGCCAGCAAATGGGTGATGGGCGTGTTACGCCCATCCTGGCAAGCCATCGCCTGCACCATTTCGGGCGGTTGCGGGCGAGAGTCGAGCAGCCGGGCCAGGTCGGCCCTGAGTTGCGCCCGCCGCTCGCGCTGCTCAGGGGGCATGATCGCCAGCATCTGGCTTTCTTTCACGTCGATCTGGCGTTCGGTGTAAAAGCACAACTGGTGCTGCACGGCGGTTCGGTCTTCGACGGGGGTGGCCATGGCCTGCCACACGACTTCAGGAAAGCGAGCCCGCTTTTCCTTCCACGCGGCGCCGCGGGCGGCCCACTCGATATTCGCGATCTCAGATCGCAGGGCGGCTGTGCCCGTCAGCCATTCGCCCAACCGACGTTCGAACTCGACCTGTCGGTCGGCGGGCGCCACCGGGGCCGCATCGACCGGAATGACACCGGCGAAAAACGCCTGCAAGCGGTAGAAATCACGCTGCGAAATCGCGTCAAATTTATGGTCGTGGCATTGCGCGCACCCCATCGACTGGGCCAGAAACACGGCGCCCACCGTCGCCGTCAGATCGTTCAGCATGTCCTGCCGGGCCAGCAACACGTCGGAGGCGTTACTTTCATCGGGGGGCAGGCGGTTGAAGCCGGTGGCGATCACCGCATCAGCCGATTCGGGAAACAGCTCGTCGCCCGCCAATTGCTCCTGCACAAACCGGTCGTAGGGCACATCTCGATTAAACGCCGCGATCACGTAATCGCGGTACTTGTAGGCCAGGGGCCGCACCGGGTCGGCGTTGTAGCCCGCCGAATCGGCGAACCGTACCGCGTCGAGCCAGATCCGCCCCCAGCGCTCGCCGTAATGCGGGCTGGCCAGCAACCGCTCAACCAGCCGCTCGTACGCGCCGGGCGTGTCGTCGGCCAGAAACTGGTCGGTCTCGTCGGCGGTGGGGGGCAGGCCGAGCAGATCGAACGTCGCCCGCCGCAACAGCACTCGCTTTTCGGCCGCGGGGGCGAGCGTCAACCCGGCGGCTTCGAGGCAGGCCAGCACGAATGCATCGACGGGGGTCTGCACGCGTGCCGCGTTGTTCACCGCGGGCGACGCCGGGCGCTGCACTGTGCGGTACGCCCAGTAACCACCAGAGTCTGCCGACGCAGGTTCGGCGGCGGGCAAGTTCGCCGCGGCGCTGGCAATCAGCGCCGC
>JAJXXL010000391.1 GCA_021781115.1 Planctomycetota bacterium | reverse complement strand
CGGCGCGCCTTCTGGGTAGGCGTCTTCATCGTCAACACAATGGACGATTCGCCATTTCCCGTTGTACTTAGCGAATCCGATTGAGTAGGTACGAGACGGCCCATTTGGCATATATTCGGACTTGTAGTTAAACCAAACCGAACATACCGGCCTCATGGAATGGAGGCGGGATTCCGCTTCGATAATCGCCTCGTTCAATGCGTCGAATCGATTGCCAAGTGATTCGTCGGCGATTTCGTTGCGTTGGCTGAGGGAAGCCTGTGACGTGACAAACTTGGGCATGAGACTCCTTCGTTTTCGTCGAGGGTGTCGGATTGAGGCTCCGCTTTTCGAGGGAGCACGCTGGCCGTCGGCTTTCGGCATCGGGCCTAGTCGATAGTACCGTGGCAAAGTGCTTTCGTCCACCGAAAATCCACAATTTTCTGGTCAGGCTTAATTGACTACCACGACCACCAGTTTGCGGCGCTCGGCGGCGACGATTGTTGCGGTGCGTTTCGCCCGCGTCTGACCCCTGATGCGCGGAGGCCAATCGATCAATCGATGGCTTTTTCAAGGCGGGCCCCGCCAACGTGCTGTGTGCTCGGACGTTCGCGCTTGCCGCCGAAGAATTGCACCACGTCGTCGAGCAGGCTGACACGCAAGATGCCACCGCATTCAAATCCCGTTTCTTTCAGGATCAGTGCGCACTCATTTTCATTGCCGCTGGGCACAATCAGCTTTCGCTCCTGGTTCGCCACGACGGCAATCGACAATGCATCGGGGCCACGCCGGATTTCGCCGTGCAGCCCGATTTCGCCCCTGCGGCTGTAGCCGCGTCGACGTGTTCCGGCAGGTCGTCCAAGAAGCCCACAGCCCGAAACCAGATGCAACGCGGTTGGGCGCGGCGGTGAATGGCCATTGGAACCTTGAGACCAGCCAGCATTGGGTGCTGAACATCGCCTTTTCTGAGCACGACCCTCGGCAACAACGGAACGGCGCTGCGAACTTCGCCGCGCGCCGGCGGTTTGATGTCAGCCTGATGCGTCAGGAGAAAACGTCAAAAACGGCGCCAAGGCGAAACGAATGCTTGCCGCGCTTGCCCCGACCTGCCTGCTTCGCGCGCTGAAAATGCGACCTTTTAAGGCGTAGGCCGTACCCGCAATTGCGACCGCGTTGATAAATCATGCGAAAGGATCATGGCCGCGGTCCGTGAGGAAGAGCACAACCCATGCCGCCTTCGCATTTTCAATTCGATCTGGTCAACGACGACCGTTCCTGAGCTCCTGCAATTTCTGCCATTGCTGCTGTTGCTTCTCGGCTTGCTCCAACCGTTCTTCGATTTGATCTAATTGTTCCAGCTTTTGATCCAATTGTTCCTGCGCCCGCCGTTGAATTGCCTCCCATTCGTGAATATTGGAAGGAGGCCATTTGTATACAGCCAATGGAAAAAGAATACAAAAGGCGAACAGCATCCATTGAGATTTACGTTGGCGGTTCGTGGCGATGATGGTCATGGAAATCGCGCGTTCCGAATGTGCCCGATAGGATTCCACGTATTGCTTTTGGATGTCGCGCATGTCGCGCAGAAGTGCGAGAATTTCATCGTCTGTGGCCATGTCATCCTCCCTTCGGCAAAGCGGCTGAAAAGACGCGCTCCATTTTACCAGCGCCACGCGGCAGTTTGCAGCAATCGTCAATACATCCCCCGTCATTTCAATCTGACACATTGCCGACAAAAGCAAAACCCCGCCGGTTCAATCTGGCGGGGTTCTTTTTTCTGGTTATATTTCAAAATGTGCCACGGCCCGCAACGATACACGCCGACCCTTGAACCACGCCCGGTCGCGTTTGACCACGGCGGCTCGGCGACTCGCCATCGTTCGCCGCGCGGCTGGCCGGAAATCCGGTTGCGCCGGGGTCAACCCGGTTCGAAAAAAATGAAATTCGTGACCACTTATGCCCCAAAACCACCTGCAATTCGGTCTCTCGGAACAACAGGCCGCCGACCGGCTGATTGCGCTCGGTCTGGCCGAAGATCTGGGCGCACCGGGCGACCTGACGACTCGAGCGCTCGTCGAACCGGGCCGCCGGGGCGTCGTGCAGATTGTGTCGCGGCAGCCCGGCGTACTGGCGGGCCTGCCGATTGTCGCGCGCGTGTTTCAGGGGTTGGGTGCGGCAGTCGAAGTTCACCCCCTGGCCGACGATGGCAACCCGCTTGAGCCGGGGTCAATCGTGGCCCGGTTGGCGGGCCCGCTCGCCGCGCTGCTCGAAGCCGAACGCACGGTGCTCAATTTTCTGACGCACCTCAGCGGCATCGCCACGCTGACCAGCCGGTTTGTCGCCGCCGCCGGGCCGGGCCGGGCCCGGGTGTTCGACACGCGCAAGACATTGCCCGGCTGGCGGACTCTTGAAAAATACGCGGTGCGTGCCGGCGGCGGGTGCAATCATCGCACGGGGTTGTATGACATGATTCTGATCAAGGACAACCATTTGGCCGGCTGGTGCACCGGCGCGGCGCAACGCACGCTGGCCGCCGCCGTGCAACAGGCGCGGGCCCGCGCGCCAAAAGGTACCGTGATTGAAATTGAAGTCGATACGCTCGACCAGCTTGCCGATGCGCTCGATGGCCACCCCGAGATTGTATTGCTCGACAACATGGCCCCACCCGACTTGCGGCGGGCGGTGGAAATTCGCGACGCCCGGGCGCCGCACGTCGCATTGGAAGCCTCGGGCGGCGTGACGCTGGGCACGATTGCCGCCATTGCGGCCGCGGGCGTCGAACGCATCAGCGTGGGCCAATTGACCCATTCGGCGTCGGCGCTGGATCTGGGCCTCGACTGGGCCCCCGGCTGAACGGCCGCCGCGTCAGCCACAATGCATCGCGCATCCTGAAAATCAAACCCGACTTCGCGACTATGGAACCACTGTCTCCGCCGTTGTCGCCCGATCAGATTGAGGCTGACCTGGGCACCACCCTGATCGGCCGGCGGATTCAGTTCTGGAACAGCGTCTCGAGCACAAATGACCTGGCAGATCGGGCCGCGGCGTCGCGCGGCAATGAGGGTCTCGTGGTTCTGGCCGAAGCGCAATCGGCCGGGCGCGGGCGGCAGGGCCGAACCTGGCTCGCCCCGCCGCGAAGTTCGATCCTGATGTCGGTGCTGCTGTTTCCGCCCCCGGAAATCGCGCAGCCCGAATCGCTCGTGTGCCTGTCGGCGGCCGCCATCGCCCAGGCGCTCGAAGAGTTTGCAAGCACGGCGATTGAAATCAAATGGCCCAACGACCTGCTGCTGGCCGGGCGCAAACTGGGCGGGATTCTCGTCGAGCGCCGACGGGGCGCCGTGATTGGGGTGGGGGTCAACGTTCACTCGGCTCCCCCCGATCAGCCGGGCATGGCGGCGACCGCGCTGGTCCAGCATGCGCGACGACCGCTCGACCGATCGTGCATCGTGCGGCGTCTGTTGCAGGTGCTCGATGCCCGCTACGCCGAAGCGCTGCGGCAGGGCGTGGCCTGCGCCGTGCGCGACTGGCGGCGGCGGGCGGCGTATGTGGGCGAATGCGTCGAAGTTGAAAGCCGGGGCGGCACGCTGCAGGGCACGCTGCTCGACATCGACCCGCTGTCGCATCTCGCGTTGCGCACGCCGTTCGGGCTGGTGTGCGAAGTGCCCCTGCGCGAGGTGCAGGTGTTTCGCCGGGCCGCACGCGAGTGAGGGGGGCGCGTTTTCAGTTTTCAGTTTTCAGGGGCGGGGCGGTTGCCGAGCGCAGGGCCGCTTTCAGCTCGTCGGCGACGTGCGGCCCCCCGCCCACGAACAGCCGGGCCACCTTGCCTTCGCGATCGATCACGACAGTTTGGGGAATGGCGGTGACGGCGTACTTCGCGGCGGCGGTACCGTCGCGATCGAGCGCCACAGTCAGATCGAGCTTGAGTCGCTCGAGCATCGCCGCGATCGGCTTCGATTCCTCCTGCAAATTCACGCCCACGAGGACGACGTTGTCGTCGGCAAACTCGCGCGCTGTCTGTACGACTTGCGGCAGCGATTGCAGGCAGGGGCCGCACCAGGTCGCCCAGAAATCGAGCACGACCACCTTGCCCTTCGCTTGCGACAGGCGAAACTTTTCGCCGTCGAGCAATTCGAGTTCGAAATCCGGCGCGGGCTGGCCAATGAGCGGCGAAGACGTGCCCCCGTCGAGCGCCCCCGTGTCGTTCGCCTGGACAAACCGCGGTTCCGGCGCGTTTTGCAGCTTCCATTGCTGCAGCGCCAGCCGGGCCGCAGCCAGGTCGATCGCGCTGCCGATCAGCAGTTCGTCCATTTCCTTCAGCGCCACCCGGCACTGGCCGAGCACGTCGCTGTCGCCACTGAGTACGGCGGCGGTGAATTGCCGGGGGTGAAACGTCAGCCGGGTGCCGTCGCCGCGCACGGCCTGCACGCGCGTCGCCGCGTTGTCGCGGGCCGCCTCATCAGGCGCAGGATTTGGCGCGAGTTCGTCGGCATGCAGCCAGATGATGCGTGCAACCCGGTCGCGGGGGATGTCGGTCGGTTCGAGGTGCAGTTCGACTTGCAGGTTCTTGGCGTCCAGGGCCAACACGCGCCCGCGGAGCATGTCGCCGTTGATGGATCGCACGAGGTGCGTCGGCGGGCTGCCCTGTTGCATGCGGGGCAGGGTCAGCAGCCGTTCGCGCTTGACCTTGCTGAGCCGGATCGGCCCCGTGGGCGCCGTCGTCAATTCGACCGCTTTGACTTTGTCATGGGCTACAAACGTGGTGTCGCTGAGCGGTGTCGAAAAGGTGACCCCACGTTCGTCAATCGTTTGCACATCGCACGGAAATGTATCGCCCGTGCGCAGGTGCAACTGTTTCCGGCCGGGCTTGCTGATGGGGCGCGCCGGGTCGCCTTCAAAAACCTGGACGAGCGCCCCGACAAACCCGGCCTGCCGCCGAGGAGCGCTGGTACGGTTTACGGGCTGCGCCGGCCCTGGCTCGCGAAATACGATGCGCCCCGCCACCCCATGCCGCAATGGGCTGGCCGTGCGGCTGCCCAGCGGCTGCCAGGCCAGGCAACTCGCCGCAGGCTGTTCCTGTGCGTCGGCCAACTGCCCCCGCAATCGCACGCCCTCGAGTTCGAGGATCGGCGTCGTCGCCACCGCCGGCGGAGCCGGTTGCGGAGTGAACCGCAGCGAATGCAGCCCCGCCCGCGGCAGGTCGAGCACCGGCTTGACGCCGGGCGATTTCATCACGAGCCGGTCGCGGTCAATGCGAACAATTTCGCCTCCCACCTGGCTGCCGTCCTGGTACACCACGCACGCCGGCCGGGGCGATGCCGCGGCCTGCGACGGGAAGAACAGTTCTGCGACATCGCCGGCGGCGACCCGCACTTCGCCCGCCGGGCCACGGAGTACGAACTGCTGCGATTTCGCATCGAACCGGGCAAGCTGGGCGGCGTCGATCGATCCGTTCATCCGCCGCACGAAAGAGCGGCGGGCGTCGACTCCACTTGGCGGTTCGCCCGACCAGCGGCGAATCCGCAGGCTTTCCAGCCGCACATCGCCCTTCTTGTTCGCGAGTCGCACACCGGTGAGCACGCGGGGCATGGTCGGCGCAACGCGTAAATCGGCCAGTTGCGTGCCCGATTCGGAATAGATGAAATACCGCCCGTGCAACTGATCGAGGTAAACCTGCATTCGCGCTCGGCCGGGGCCCTGGTCGAGCTTTTGCACCGAGGCAAAAGCGGCGTCAGTGTCGGTCTCGCGGTTGGCGACCAGGTCGTCGCCCCAGACTTCGAACAACAACGCCTCCTGCACGGTTTTGCCGAAGTCGAAAGCCCCCATTGCAAACACAAAATCAGGTTTTTTCTTCCACGAGATTTCAAATTCAAACAGCGCCTGGGCGGGCAACTCGAAAAACCGTTGCAGCACGGCGCCCGCTTTTTCGGTATACACCTGCCCCTGGTCTTCATGCCACGCCAGGATCCGATGGTCGGATGCGTCTCTCAACTCTTCGGTCGTATACACCTGCCCCTGGTCTTCATGCCACGCCAGGGGCGGAGTCGCCTCGCGCCAATCCGACAGTCCGTTCGGCCCGCGATAGATCAGGTCGTTGCTGCCGCGCCAGCGAAATATCCTGCGAAGTCGCGGGCGCTCGATTTCGACATGCCCGAACGCTGCCGAATCCAGTTCGAGCCGGCCCTCGTCGAAACCCGACAACTGGCCGTACAAGACATCGCCGCCGTTCAGTTCAATGCAGTATTCGCCCACCGGTTTCGGCGGTTCGGCCGGCAATGGCCATTGGATTTGATCGACCAGGACCGGGTCAAATTCCAGTGCCGCCGTAAACAGTGGCGAACGCCACGTCAGGTGGCCCTGCGCTGTGATGCCTTCGAGCGCGCCCGCCACGAACCCGTCGTCGAACAGCCGCAACACCGCGGCCCGCGGCGCCGGGTCGGCCGCGGCCGCCGCACCTCCCGTGAAAACGAGCGCTGCGACAACCACCGCACCGAACCGCACTGAATAGCGCATGGTACTCGATTCGCCTGGAATGCGTCGGGGCCTGTACGCCCGAATGGCGCGGTTAACCAGCCCGGCGGCCGACTCGCGCTTCAAGGGTTTTCCGCCGCGGCGCGCGTCTGGCGCCGTTTCACGCCGCGCGAGCCATTGTAACACCCGCGCGACACCGCCAGCCACCCCCAGCGCCGCGGTTTGCATTCTGCGCGATTCGCTAGTGTGCGATGACGCTGGCATTGTCGATGTAGTACAGGCCAAAGATCATGCCATCTTCGAGCTGGCCCAGTTCGATGCGGAATTTGCCCACAACATCAAACGGGCGGCCCTGAATGTAATCAGTGGTCGTACCCGCCTGCATCGTCACTTCGATCAGATCGTAAATCTTCGGGTTCCGCCCGAAGCAGCAGATCTGATTGTCGCGGGCGAGCACGAACTTCGGAATTCCCGTTTCCTGAAACGGCGGGTACATGAACCCGCGAATCCGCACGCGCTTGCCGTGCAACTGCCTGAGCCAGGCCGGCATTTTTTCGGCCGCGTCGGGTGTCACCGGATCCATCTTGAGCACTTTGAGCAGGTCGAGGTCGTCGTAGCTCACCCGCACGGCGCCGTCGGGGCCTTCGGTTTTGAAAACACGGTCGCCCGCCGCGGGCGACTCGCCCGGGGGGCGGGAGGGCGGGGCCGGCAATTGGGCGGCAGGCACGGTGGCCGTCGCCGACAATTCAGGCCCGGTGGCGCCATCGCCCGCCGCGCCTCGGGCGGGCGCCGCCGGGCGCTCATCGCGATTCGCAGGTGCAACGGGGGCCGCCGATTTTTCCACCGCGCGGGCCGGGGCCGGCGCGGCCTGCGGCCGCGGGATTGCCGCCGGAGCGCCTGAATGCACCTGCGATTCGCCACACCCCGCCAGCAGGCAGGCGCCGAGAAGCGCGGCGAACGGCAGCCGCGACAGCTTCTGCCCGAAGTGGCGGAGCAAAGTCATCGGAAATGTGTGCCTTCGAGAGTGTAAACCGCGGTCAACTGGCCCGACTGCGAGACCTGCCCGGCATGGAACGTTCCGGCGACACCCACCAACTGCTGTTCGCGGTGGTTAACCGTCATGCCGTCTTTGAATTGCACGACGACCATGTCGGTCAGCTTGGGCTGGCCACCGAAGCAACATTGGCCGGTGTCTTTCACGAGCACGAACTCCTTGATTCCGGTTTGTTGCCGGGTGGGGTACATGTAGCCTTTAATGTAAATCTTCTTGCCATCGAGGGCTTCGACTTCGGGGGCAAACCGGAGCTTTCCGTTTTCGAAAATCTGCGATTGCTTTGCGAGCCAACTGAAGCTGACCCGCTCGTAACCTTCAGGCAACTCGGTGGCATACGACCAGGCGTGGTAGCCGCTTCCCAACACCAGAAACAGCGCTGACAGCGTGGTTCCGGTGGCGGCCAGCCCGCGACCGCCCAGTTCGCCGTCAGACCGCCGGATCTGCCGCAGGCCGATCAGGCCCACAATCAGGCTGATGGCAGCGATTGGCAGGATTGAAACGCCCAAAAAACCGGCCGCCGAGCAGATCCCCAAAAACAGCGCCACGGGCGCCAGCGGGCTGATCGGCCGGTAGTCGAACTCTTCTACCGGGCGCGGTTCGCGCGGGGGCTCGACCGAGCCGGGTGCGGTTTGAAAACTCGGCTGCGCGGGTTCCGCCGTGTCAGTCACCGACGACATGTCCAACAAACCCTCCCTCAATGCGCATTGGACGCATTGATTGTATCCGCCGCTGTCGGCGCCGCGGCCCGTACTGCCACGCAGGGTACGAACCCGCCTCAAACCGGCGAACGAACACGTGACACACCTTGCCGGAAAACAAGGGGAATCGCGTCGTCGGCCACGCCGACTCACGGCACGAGGTGCAATCGCTGCTTACGCGTTGCGCCCTGGGGGTAAGCCAGCCGGGCAACACAGATCCCCACTCAAATATCATAACACGGCATGACGCGGCTGCCAGCCAGAAGCGGGGGAAGGGAGTGGTTTTCAGTTTTCGGGGTTCGGCATTCAGGGTGTGATTTGGCCGCGTGCGAGAACAGGGGGTGCAATGAGAAAGCGGCCGCGCATGTGGATGTGCGGCTTGCGCTGCCGGGCGGCGCTGTCAGCGGTCGGTGCCGACAGCACGTTTTGATACGCCAACGGTTCGGTGGAAGTCGAACTTCGCGCCAAAGTTGGCCCGGATCCTGGTCAGCAAACGTTTCGCCTTACCGGCCAAAGCCCATGCCACCGCCGCCTGCGCCAAAGCCACCGAACCCACCCATGCCACCCATTCCACCCATGCCTCCCATGCCGTACATGCCGAACCCACCGCGTGTATACAAGAAGCGGTAGTAATCGAACTGGCCCTCGATTGAAGAAATGGAGCGACCGTAGGGTGTGGCGACAAACGTGCGCTGTTCGGCGTCGGTGTTCCCCAAGTCGGCGAGAATCATGGCGACTGCGGCGCGGCGTTCGGCGTCGAGTTGCGGATTGGAATTATTCTCGCTGCGTTCGACGATCACCGGAAAGGGCGCGCTCCGCATGCGGGCGGCAATTTCGAGAACCTGGTCCTTGCCATCGGGTGATAACTCGGTCGTATCTCCCACGAAATCGTTGCGATTCAGGATGAAATCTGCAGCTTCGGCATTGGTCTGCATGCTGTGAAAATGCGCCCGTTCGAGGCTGCCGATCGGATACCGGTCGGGAATGGAATTCGAACGGAACGACCACAATGAAGAGCCGCAGCCCGACATGAGCAACACGAGCATGGCGGTCGCCGCCAGGGGCAGCCTGCATCGACGGGGTTGGGTCATGATCTTCCTCTGCCGCGCCCCGGCGAAAAGGCAAACGGCCCTGAACACACAAGAACCGGCAACCAAGGCGTCTGCGGGGACGGCCCAAGCCGAATGATTCTGCGAACTGTCGCGCACACTCGGGTGTCGCCCGAACGCTGCGCGAAAAACATCGAATTTGTCAGTTCTTCTATCGGTTGTACGCAGCCGCGGCTGCGTGCATGTTATCGTTCAAACCATCTGCGCGGTTTGGGTTGAGCTGGTGGCGTGGAGGCAGGAACGGTATAGCCGGCGGGAGTCACCCCCCCCGCATCGGGCGGCGCCGAATACCCGCCATTGACAACCGGGCCCGCCGGACTGGTTCCGTACCGGCCGCCCGTCGAACTGACTGGCGTTGGGTAGCCGCCTGCCGAACGCAAAGGAACCGGCGTGCGCGTGCCCGCGTTTTCGCGGCGGGCAGGGGTCATCTGGTAGCGTCCCCCCGGTCCGCCGCCTGGAGGCGGAGCATTGTTCCCCAAGGGGTTGGCTTGCCCGCCACCAAACGGCATCGTCGGGGCGGGGCCGTAGCCGGGTGCTGCCGGCGCCGGGTTAAACTGCGAGTAGCCGATGGAAATTCCCTGACCCGAGCCGTTGCCATAAGGCGCCAGTTGGTAGACCTGCTGGTCGGGCGCGCCCTCAGTCCGGTTATACCAGTACAACTGGGTGTCGTCGGGGTGCGTGACCTCGTACCCCGGCACGGGTGGAACCTCGTCGGGCTCAAGAGGGCGGACGATTTCAGGCGTCACGAGGATCAGGAGTTCTTTTTCATCCTGATTCGCCCGCTTGGCGTTGAAGAAAAACGAACCAAAGAACGGAATTTCACCCAGGTAGGGCATGCGGTCGTTTTCGACGTCGGTCTGGTGCGATAGCAAGCCGGCCAGGGCAATCGTCTGCCCTTCGCGCAATTCGACGGTCGTTTGCACCCGCCGCACCGACGTTCCGGGAATGCCGTTCACCCGGTTTTGAATGCTGATCTGGCTGAATTCGGGCAGGATTTGCATCCGAATGATGTCTTTGTCGAGCAGCATCGGCGTGACAATCAGCGACACGCCAAAACCGCGGAAGGAGGTCTGCTGGGCACCCACGCCCTGCACCCCCACGATCGTGGGCACTGCGAATTCGCCACCCGAGAGGAAGCTCGCCGGGTGACCGCTGATGACCGTGATGTTCGGCTCGGCGAGAATCTTCGTCGTTCCGTTGGCCGCCAGGGCGTTGATCAGCACGTTGATGTCGCCCGAACTGAAAATCCCCTGCAGGGTGCCTGTCGTGTTTTGCCCTGCCCCGCCCGCAGCGCCGCCCTGGCCAACGTTGCTATTCGCGAATGTTCCTGACATCAGCGACGAGAAGAACGTCTGGCCGCCGTTGATCAGCGCGCTGAAATTCACGCCCCACCGCCTGAGCATTGACCGGTTGAGTTCGGCGATGCGCACCCGCAAATTGATCTGAAATTCTCCGGGAATTTCGAGCATATTGACAATAAACCCCGCTGCCATATCCTGCGGGTTGACCGTCGCCGAAGGATCGACGCCCGGCAGCGCCGCGGGCTGCGGGCCGGGCAGGCTGCCGTTCTGGTTGATGACTTCGCCCCGAATCAGCGAGAGGATGTTGTTGGCTTCCTGACCGTCGCGGGCCTGGCCCTTGACGATGATTTTGCCCGACATCGGAATCAGGTACACCTTGCTGTTGGGAAAGAAGATCGCCAGCTTCTTTTCAAGTTTGCCGTAATCGTGCCGCTGACGGTCTTCGACGCTCGGGTCGCGAATCACCTCGACCAGGTAAATCAGCGGTTCGGAATTCTGGCCGTTTTCGCCTTCAAACCAAAGCGTGACCGTCGTCGAACCCAACTGCAACCCGATAATTGACAATTCGTTGGGGCTGTATTGCACGACGTCGACCACGTTCGAATCGGCAATGGCCGTACGCACGACATTGCTGCGGGCAACGACCAATTGGCTGCGGCGATGAATGACTTTCATCTGCGCCTGAACGTCGGGCAGTCGGGAAATCTGCGCGGGCAGCGATTCCAGAGCGGCCACCGGGTCCGAAGCGTCGCGGTCTGCCGGCGGGGTTTGGGCAAAGATGGCAGTTTGTGCGTACAACGGCTGGCAAACGCAAATCGTACTCAACATGAGCACGACGCGGCCAATCGGTAGCACAAGTCTCCGCATCATGTTTGAACCGAAGCTCCGGGTTGCGGTTGTCATCTCTCGGTCGGACTGTGTCGCTTCTGCAACGACAGGCCAGCAATCAGTCAGCGGCAATGAGCCAATCTGCGGGGGTAGGGCAGGGATCGAATTCGCAATCCTCGACGAGGATACGATCTCCGCCGTCCGCAGAGCCAAACTCACGTTGCGGTTAGTATCGACAATTCCGCTCATGCGCATTCAATGGTTTTGACAACCTGTAACGGATTTTACGCTTGTGCGGGATTTGATACGTTTGTCCGGCAGGAGGGCCGTCTTCGGCTTTCAGTGTTCAGTGGCGACTGGTTGCGGTTGACGGGCAAGTACACCACAAGGCGTTGTGGGGCGATGGCAGCGAACGACAATCATTACACGGCCCGCAGCAGCCAGCGCCGAGTGGCCCCGATTACATCCTGGGTGTTGTTTGGCGCCGGGCCGTAGCCTGAGCGTTGCCAG
>JAJXXL010000405.1 GCA_021781115.1 Planctomycetota bacterium | reverse complement strand
CCGCTGCCGGTAATCGACCAGTCAAATGTGCAGCCCGGCGCCGGGCAGGTGATGGGGCCATTCCACTCCCAGGTCCATGTGGCGCTGGCCGTCGCATTGCCGGTAACGCTGGTCGGAACATTGGGCGGATCAATGCTTGCCACGGGTGCGCCAAGAGCGGTCGTTTCGACGCGTTCAACCGGCAGCGGGAATTCGATTTGCTGGCGGCCGCCGCCACGCATTGCCACGCAGCACGCGCGGATGCCACCGCCGATCAGAAACCAAACCCCCGTTGTAAACCGCTTCGAGCCTTGCATCGTCAGTTCCTGTTCCTGCGGCCGAAAACGTACAACGCGATCAGCGGCACGGCGGCCGCCGCCAAACCCGCCACAATCAAAATCAGACTGCTGCGATTTTCCAATGGCGGAGCGGCAACGCCCGGCGGCGCCGGTTGCGGCGGGCCGGGCGCAGGGCGGTCGCGCGGTTGTTGCAGCGTGGCGCGACCGGCTTGGCTGAGCCGCGCCGCAATTTCATTATGCTCGATCATGGATCGTCTCACCAATTGACCGACTTCGTATCCGCAGTCATCAATTTCGGACATTGAATTCCACCGGGCCGGATCCAGTCGCTGGAACGCGGCACGGATCGGGTCGGTGTATTGGCGGACCAGGTCCGCGACGCCAAACGTAATCAGCCAGGCTTCGCGCAGGTCGTGGTCGGTCTCGTGCCACGAACAGCGCACTGTGCCCGGCTCGTAGAGTTCGTTGTCGGGGGGCGGCGGGCGCAGCCCTTTGCGCTGCCGTTCCATCGCAAAATATGCCCGCGAAAACCCACGCCCCACCGTAATTGGCGGTATGTTCTGAATGTGCTGCACCAGCTTTTCAAACTCGTCACGCGGCAACGCCGTTTTATACTGCAGCACCATGTCGCTGGCCTGGGATTTAACCATATAATCAAGCTGAAAAAGCAGTTGGGCCCATTCCCGGCGAAACTGTGTTATGCCGGGGTAAAGGCGGGAGATGCGTTCCTCGCACAGCAGCCGCAGCGCGTGCAGTTGCTCCAGCGCTTCGGGCGTTGGGGCGGGGGTGGCCGCTGTCAGGACGTACACGCGAATATCCCGCGCCACGCTGGCAGCCAGCGCTTGCACGTTGAGCGCGGTATGGTACTCCTTTCGCTCGTGAATAAGGTTGAACTCGCCCGTCAATTCCTCTTTCAACGCCTGCCTCCGCCCGGCGCTCAGCGCCGGGTATCGCTGCTGAACTTCCGGGATCTGCAATACCGCTGCCACGGCGGCAACAACTTCCGCGTTCTGCGCCGGCGAAAGGTTGCGTTGCTTGAGGCACAGCGCGACAAAGTCCTGCACCCGCTGCGGCGTGTCGAGCGGCCAGGGCGGCACATCAAGCGGGCCGCTGGCGAGCACCAGGAGCGCAAAGAGGACAGGCACAGCAGGCATTTCTGCAAAAGGTGAAACCGCCGCGCCGAGACGAGCCGGCGCGCCGGGTCTTGAAACTACTTCTGTTTGAACCATCGGCGGAGAAACAGAGCCGCCAACGCTGCGCCGGCGACGCCATTGACAGCCAGCACCCACGCAAGCCGCCCCCGCGCCGAATCTGGCGAACTTTGCGGCGGCGGCTGGTCCGGGGTGGGCGGCACCGCTGATTTCGCCGCCTGGACTGAGCGTGGCTGCCTGGGTTCCAACTGGGGCCCGCCAGCCCGATTCAACGTTTTTTCCCAGTCGCGCTGTTGCTTTTCGGCTTGCTCATCTTCAAGGCGTTTGCGGATTTCCTCGCGCTCGGCCTGAACGCGCGCATCCAGGCTCGATTCGTGCTCTCGTAAAAAAGCAATCAGCTTGTTTTCACCGTGGAACGGGCTGACCGTTCGATACGCGGTCGCCACCGGACTAACAAATTGACTCGCGAGGTTAACCATTCCCCGATTGATCCACCCCTCGCGCAGCTCGCGATTGGCATCAGCCCATGGCAACTCCGTAATGTGCGCCGGAATGCCTTTGTCGCCAGCCGGGAGACCCGGTGTGAAAACGGGGGGCATTCGACCGCGTCTTTGCCGCCGCCGTCGGTTGGGGCGGTTTAGCTCGATGGACTCAGCAGGAATCTTGCGGAGCGTGGCGGCAAGCTGCTCGAATTCATCGCGCGGCAACTCGACTTTATACAGGTAAGTCAAGTCGTTTTCCTGGTCGTTGATCATGCGGTCGAGCGATTGGACGCCCATCGTGCGCCATCTCTCGATTTCCATGATGCCGGGGTACATCTCGGAAATCCTCTCGTCGCAAATCGCACGCAGCTCGTGAATTTGCTGGACGGCAACCGGCGTCGCCGCCTCGACGGGCGGAATGCGAACATAGCCGCGAATTGTTGTCGCAGTTCCTTCGGCCCACGCCTGGATCAGCAAGGGCGTGTTGTACGCAGGGTTGTCTTGGCCGCTGCCGGAGTCTCTTGTAAATTCCTCCATCAAGAGCTTCTTCCGCACAGCGCTCATCGCAGAATACAACCTGAGCGTCTCCGGGTCTTTCAACTCGGTTGCGACCGCGTCAAGAATTTGCCGTTGTTGCCCGGGCGTTAACTCGTGCCGCCTCAGACTACGTGCAATCAATTCCTGAAGCTGCGCTGGCGTGTCGATGCCCGACTCCGACCGGGCGTCGTGATTGACCGCCAAGGCGAGCACAAGTAACAGTGTGTGCGTGAACATGCCTCCACCAAATCGATGGCGCCCGCAAGATCCGCGAACGTTCCTGCTTCGCCTCACGGCGGTACGGTCATTGCGGCAAATAAATGTTGCCGATCGAAAACGACAGACTTCCTTCACCGTCCACATTGCCAACAGCCGCAACGACTGTATTGGTATTCAACGCGCCCATGGCATTGCAGTTGACGGTGCCGCTGATCGTCGCACTCGCCGTCACACTGAATGAACTCGTTCCTTTCGCGACAAAACCTTGCCCGGCCGTGGCGCTGCCAATCTGGATTTTCCAAGTTGCATTGTTGCTGAAGGCGCCAACGCCGACGCCACTGCCGCTATTAATAGTGACTCCCGGAGATCCCGGCACGGACGTCAACTGAGTATTGCCGTTCAAAGTCCCTTGCTGATTCAAGCTGGCCGAACCGCCGACGTTCTGAAATGTGGCATTGATATTGATAGCGCCATTCATGCCGCCAATCGCTGCCGACCCGCTCGCGTTGCCCGTCGCACTGGCCTTCCCTGATCCTCCCACAACATTGGCATTTGTATAGTATACGTTTCCAGACGTTTCAACGTAACCGCTGCCGCTCAATGTCCAGTCAAACGTGCACCCTGGGGCCGGACAATCAATCGGACCATTCCATTGCCATGCCCAGGTTGCACTGGCGGTGGCGCTGCCGGTGTTCGATGTGGGGACATTGGGCTGCTTGTTTTTGCCATTTTTTTGGTTGTTCCCACTGCCGTCATCGATGTAATCCAAGTAGCAATTGAGCGTTGCATTTCCGGTGTTGTCAACTTGCGCAAGTTGGCCCCAGCCGGAATCACCAAAACTGCCCTGGGCGGGGCTTGTCGTGGCATTGTTCCAGACGACAGCCGGGTTGGCCTGCACATAACTGAATTGCGTGCAATCGACGTCGGCAAACGACGGTGCCGGGAACGGAACGAGTGCCCAGATCGCCACGACGGTGACGAACCCACACGCTGCGCTCAGCCCCGCATGCAGCCCGCGACGCGCCATCAAACACCTCCCTGGCAAAATGCCGCGGTTCACGCCACCGCGCAGCCAGCCTGGCCGCGCACCAGACCTGCGCTGACGCAAACCACAAAACCGCAAACACGCGCGGAGTTCCACAATCCAACCGATCGGCAACGCCGACCACACGGCCGGTTACCGTCGCCACGCCTTCAGAGCGTACAAAATGCCGTTGGCGGCGGGCGCCTCTTCTCGCCGCGCGCCGGCGGTTCTTCAGTCTATGCAAGACCTCGTCCCGGGCGACAGACCGGCGAAGCAGACGATCCTGACCCGACCCGCCGTTGGGGTGGGAAAGTCGCCGGTTCGCCGGCAGTGTTACACCGTGAAGATCGACTCGACCATAGAAGAAACCCGGTCCCGCCCGAACGGCGGACCGAGAGGACACGCACCACCCGCTTCTTGCCCGGCTTCGTCGCGTTCGCGCCGAATGCCGCGACACACGTTCAATCTGTTGCACGCTGGTCATCAATGACCGTTCATCGTCTCTGCGCCGATTTGCCGTAATTGTACACACACACACACACACAAGCAAGCAAGTGTTTCGAAAGAATTGAAAAATGTCAATTAATTCCTGACCGCGCGGCACTCGCGCTAAGAGCGCGAGCGTCCTCGCCCGCCCTTCACGCCAGGCTTGTCACTCAACGTCCGCGAGCCGTACACGACCTGTGCCGTGCCCGCCAGCAACGGTTCGCGCCCGCCCCGCAGTTTCCTCAGCCATTCGCAATCTCGGCGTCGTCCCCAAAGCTCGAGGCAACACGGCCTTGATTGTGGACGTTGAAAAGCGGCAGAGACGCCGGTTCTACCGGCGCCGCACGTAGTGCGACAGCCTGACGGGCCATTGGGGCGAACCCCAGTCGAAGTCATAATTCCACTGTTGCACGAGGTGCAGGTTCTGGTTCGCCAGGGCGGCATCGCGTGCGGCTTGCGGCCAGCGATCGCGCGACGATTCAATCAGCCAGAACCCCCGGTTCGCGTGGCGCACTGCATCGGGCAGGACCGCCAAATCGGCCGCGCGCAGGAGGTGCCGGTCCCATTGGCCAATTGTTTCCGGCGGCAGCAGCCGAATTGCATCCCGGCCAACTCGGCGGTCGTTGGCCGCGTACAGTTTTGCAGGAAAGTAATTGAGAATTCCGGCGACCAGCACCGGTTCATCGCCGCCGCGCCGCGCTGCCAGTTCATGCATCGCGCCGGCCATGCCGGGCCGGTGGGGAATATCGCGGAGGTACCAAAAGCCGCCGGTCGCCGCAGCCCCCAGGGCCACGATGATGCCGCTGACGCCATGCCGGGCGATCATCCCGCGGCCTGCCACGCGCCAGGCGGCGGCGACAGCGCCCACGACCCAATACAGGTGACAGAAGCGGAAATAGCGCATTTCCCACAGCGGAGTTCGCAGTGACACGGCCGCGGTGACTGCCAGTGGCAGCAACATGTTCCACAACAGCGCCCGCTCGCCCGCGCGGCTCCGCCACGCCAGGCTGACAACAATCAGCAGCGCCAGTTCGCCCGCCAGGATCATGCTGGTCTCCAGCCGATGGTCGAACGCATGGTCAAGTGGCAGAATGAAATCGACGAGCGTGCGCGGAATGGTGTCGATTTGCAACGGGCCGATCCAATACTCCCGCTGCACGCGGCCGAACTGGTGGGTCAACAGCATTCCCGCGGGCAGGTAGGCCAGCGCCATGCCGCCAAAAGCCGCCAGGGCCGGCCGTCGGATCGACCGGCAACGCCGCGCCGCCCCCACCACGACAATCGTCTGCGCCGCCACCGTCAACAGTGCGAAATGATGGGTGTAGAGAAACGCCGTCGTCACCGTGGCATACGCGGCCCACCGGCGGGCGCCGACACCCGGTTCGAGGCATTTGAGGCACAGCCACCCGCTGAACGCAGCACCCGCGACGCTCAGTGCGTACATTCGGGCTTCGACCGCGGCAAACACCTGGTACGCGCTCGCCGCCGTCGCCGCGGCGACCCATAAACCAAACCCGCGGGCTGCGGCGGCGGTGCGGTCATCGAGCGTGCGGCGGTTGTCTGGGCCACCGGGCAGGGCCTCATTTGTCGCCGCGTCAGGAGGCGGCGTGGCGAGCGCGGTCAGCGGGTAAACGGCGACGGCAAACAGGTACGCACCGAAAATTGCCAGCACCCCGAACAGCACCGAAAACAGCCGCAGGGCAACGACCGATTCGCCCCAGGCCAGCATCCAGAGTTTCAGGAGGTAGTAATATTCGGGCAGGTGGACGTTGAACTGCAGGCTACCCCAGATTTCCGACCACGCGAACGACGCCGTTTGCCAGGACGACGCCTCGTCGTACCAGACGCTGCGCGATGCCAGAAACGGCAGCCGCACAATGGCGGCGGCCACCAGCACGCCCATCAGCCAGGTTTCTGGCGGCTTCCTGCGCATGCAACACCCGTCAGCGCGTGGTTTCTTTCGCGAGCGGCCCGCGATTCAGAAGTCGACCACCAGGCCCGGCATGGCCGCTTCGAGCCGCTCGATGGCCGCCGCCGATACCGCCGTCTTTTGCAGCGAAAGCAGGCGGAGTTTGGGTACGCCTTTCAAATGCCGCAAGCCGGCGTCGGTGACTTGCGTTTCGTTGAGCACCAGCTTTTCGAGCTGGGGCGCGCCGATCAAATGCGGCAGGCCCGCGTCGGTCACGCCGGTTTTCCAAAGCGACAAATGCACGAGCGCGGGCAGGCGGCCCAACGTGGCCAGCGCCCCGTCGCCAACGGTCGTGCAGTCGAGCGAAATGCGTTCAAGCCGCCGGGCGTAAATCAACGCGGGCACGCCGGCGTCGGTAATGACGTCGCGGTACAGTGAAAGTTCGCGCAGGTTGGGAATGGCCGCGAGGTGCACCAGGCCCGCGTCGCCCACGCGCGAACTGTCAAACCGCGCGAACTCGAGGTGTTCAAAATTCTTCAGGTGCTGCAAGCCGGCGTTCGTCACCCGCGTGCTCGACATCGACAGCCGTTTCAGCCCTTTGATCGGCAGCAGGCTCGCAATGGCCGCATCAGTGATCGGCGCATTGTCGAGATTGACGTCGACCAGGTGCGTCAGCGCCGACAGTTTCGCGACATCGTCATCGCTAAGATGTGGAAACGTTCGTGCGTCGAACTGACCTGTCTTTGCACTCTGTTCCTGCGCCATCTGGTCGGCGAACCGCTTCGCATCGGTGGCGAATTGCGCCGGGTCGGTGGCTGCGACCGGCTTGCGGCAGCCCGCCGCCAGCAGGAGCGCCAACAGCAGCAGCCAGGCCGGCGGGCGTGCCTGTGCCCGGCGACGGCGTACAACATGGCTGGTTTTGCTCGGGAAAACCTGGTCGCCCGATGGCCAAAATTGTCGCAACATTCGATAGACTCGCTTCTGTTAATGCGGCCGGGCAACGTTCCGCCGCCCACTGTGCACGCAAGCGTGGGCGACGCGGGCATTCAGAACCAGCCCGTTGACGCCGAACCGGCCCAAAGCGTCCTACCGCAGCGTGAGTGGAAAGCCGAATGAACACCGACTTGTCGTGCGTTCACTGTAACCGACGACCGCAGCTCAAGCCAAGCTACCGGGCCCTGTACGGCGGGCATTCCTTCGTGCATGGCCAAACGCTTCCCTGAGCGACGCCCCCGCAAACCGCTCAGGCCGTCAGGCCACGACATCCATGGCACGTTCTGCAACATCCCCAGTAATTCGACAACTATGGGTCTATGGGTGTTTTAATGAAGATTGTGGCTTGGATTTTCGTGCGTGCTCCTTGATTTCCAAGGTCTTCACACAGATACCTCGGGATAACAGAATCGACCTGTACCCAGTGCGGTGCAGGCGCCGACAAGACAAAATGAAGAATTGACTGCCACGACATTCGTCGAAAACGTTCGCATTGAGGTTGGAGCATCCTATGGCGACCGCAAATCACGTGGACGACAACATTACCGTTTCCGGCGATGCGGTGGACTTGCTCGGGTGCTTTTCGGCGGAGATGGACTCCGTTGTACTCAAAATTGCCAAGTATATCGCCAGAGATCGGAAAGGGGCTATGCCCGAAGGCGCGCCGATCGAAGTCGAAGCATGCGACGTGAAGACTGCTGCTGATGCCGTGCTTTCCTATCTCAAGGTGCAGATTGCAGAAGGGAAGCTGCCCAGCATTATGAAAGAAGACGTCGATGGCTTCGAAGAGTGCTTCAAAGCAAAATGCGGCGACCAGTAGACGGCCGACCTGGAAAGAACAGGCGCTGGCTCGCCGCACCGAATTGGCCGCGCATTTCAAGGACGACCTGCAAGCGATTTCGGCCATTTTTGCGCAGCACGAGTCGTCGGAAGCCGTACTCGTCAGGCACGTCGATCATGCTTTCTCATCGCTTTCGCGGCTCGGCTTGCGGCGGCGCCGGTTTTTTTTGAGGGCAGACTTTTGGTCGTCGATTGGTGGCTTGCCCGTCGGAATCGCTCCTGCGATCCCCGATTGGATCGGAACCTTGCCTGATCGGGCAAAGGCGATCCTGTGGGCGAACAACCTGCCGCAGATTATTGCCGCATCGGTGTTCGCTGCGGGGGCAGTCATTCTCTGCAGCGCGTGGTTCAAAGGGGTCAAATCCTGCGCCGCCGTAGAACGCGGCGACAAATGCCCTGAAGCCCGATGGACCCCGCGCTGGCCGGTTCGCAGGGGTCACCCCGCGGGTGATTCGTTCAAACGCGCGCCGGCCGGGGCGCCCGAAATCGCGATGTCGCCGGCATGCCCGCACGTCGCCACGTCGCGATCGTTTTTGTCGATCGGCACCCGTAGCGGCATGTCACAGAAACTCTGCGGGCATTGGGTGCCGGGGCGCGAACGGGCGATCAGATATGATAGTTCTGGTCGCCGCCGGGCGGGGGCAGCGTTTTCGTGGGCGGGGCGCCGCGACGAAAAAGTCGCGCGATGACGAGCACGGCCAGCGTGGCGATCCCCGAAGGCAACGCCATGGCCGATTGACTTCCGCGCGGGTTGAAAACGAACGAAAACCCCAGATACAGCAACAGCATGCCGAACGCCACACGCAGGAATTCAGGCGAAAGGTGCGGCACGAACCGTGCGCCGACATACGCGCCCACCATGAAGCCCAGGGCAATGAAGCCCACCACGGGCAGTCGCACGTAGCCGTGCTGGTAGTAGACCAGCGCGGCAAAGATGCCAATGGGCGGAATGAGCACCGCCAGGCTCGACCCCTGGGCCTCGGCCTGGCTGAACCTGAACAACAGCATCAGGCCCGGCACAAGCAGCACACCGCCGCCAATGCCCAGCAAACCGCTGACGACGCCCACTGCCACGCCAAAGATGAACAGCCACAGCCAGAACATGAGGTGTCTTCATTCCGCTCGATGACCGGGCAAAGCGCTGCGGTCGTAATGCCGCCACCGGGCCGCCGGCCGGGTCAGTTGCGGCTTGCGCCGGAATCGCGGCGGGCCACCGTCGCGTTGGGCGCGAGCACGAAGATTTCAACGCGGCGGTTCTTTTCACGCGATTTGGCGTCGTTGCCCTGGGCCAGGGGCTGGTAGGGGCCGTAGCCCGCTTCGCCCATGCGGCCTTCCTTGATGCCGTGTTTCGCCAGCGCATGCACGACCTGAATCGCCCGGTGCGACGACAAATACCAGTTATCGGGGTGCTTGGCCTTCGTGGTGGCCTTGGCGACGCGGCGGTCGTCGGTGTGGCCCACGACGAGGACGTTGAGGAGTTTCGCATCGCCCTGGTTCAGAATCTTGGCAAAATCGCGGAGCAGGGCTTCGGCATTGGGGCGCAACTGATCGCTGCCCGATTCGAACAGCAGGTCGGTTTTGAATTTGCTCACGCCGGTTTGCGGGTCGAATTCGAACTCGGGGTACTTGCGCACCAGGTCTTCAAACTGCCGCGTCGATTCGTCCGACAGCGGGCTGTCTTTGCCCTTCAAACTGGCAAACCGATTTTGCAATTGTGTCCGCTCGCCCAGCAGGTTGTCGACCCGCCGCTGCAACGTGTCTTTGCTGGCGTTCAAATCAGCCAGTTGCTGCTGCATGCGCTGATTGTCAGCGGTCAGGGTCTGATTGGTGCGGAGCTGATTGTCGCGATCCTGGGCGAGCGACTTGTTCTGCTCGTACAGTTGGCGGGTGCGGTTCTGGCTTTGCAGGAGCTGGTTCCGGGGAACCATGTTGCAACCGGTTTGGCCCAGAGCCAGCCAGCCGAGAACACAACAGACAGCGGTCCGTGCCGTCAGAGGCATGAAAACACTCCTTGTCGCGCGAACCAGCGGCCCGGCGGGGTGCATTCGCGGCAAGCTGCCCCCGCGAATATCGCGACGACAACCCGTGCTGATGAC
Organism: Planctomycetota bacterium; assembly: GCA_021781115.1. Lineage (GTDB taxonomy): Bacteria > Planctomycetota > Planctomycetia > Planctomycetales > Planctomycetaceae > JAJXXL01. The sequence goes on along the minus strand of JAJXXL010000405.1, from coordinate 1,962 downwards.
GCCCGCTCGATGCTGGTCGAGCAGCCGTGGAAACGATGAACGTGTGCTGGATTGAGATTTGAGAGAGGTCGCATACGAAAATCGCGGCGTGGTCACAGTTCCCGCCGTGACAATGCCGATGTCGATTTTCGCGTGGATGGCGGGGTATATCAGATTGAATTCAGGCTGCCAAGACGAACCTGCGACAATTTTCCAGCAGGTGTTTCAACACGACCGAGGGCCGGGCCGCCCGCCACTTCGCACCAGAACCAGTTTGAACGCATGGCGTTGCGCCACTGCTGATTATTGCGGTGCCCGGCCGCTGTCGCAAAAAAACGGCCGCGGATGCGGCACACCCCCGAAAAAAAACCTGCGGTTTTTTCCGACGCCTTCGTGCACCACCCGGCGACAGGGCGGCAAGTTCGACACGGGGGGGTTACCGGGCGGCCGCAAAAACCGCCGCCCGGCCGCGGCCGCCTCGCGCAGGCCACGGTGGCGACGTTTATTGACCTGCCGCGCGGAATTCAGGCGCCAAAGAACCCGCCGAACATGTCGAGCAACGCACTGCTGATCGGGTTGACCTTGGCGGTGCTCATGTACCAGCAATTGCGCACAAGGTCGAACATGACAATGCCGGTCATGACGACGAACAACGCCGAAGCGACGACGGTAACAAACACGCCGGTGCCCCATTCCTGTTCGACGGGGGCCGCCATGCCGCCGCGGGCCGATGTGACAACTGGCATTTCGCTGTGGCTTTCGCCCGATTCGACTTCGGAGGAGAAGTCGTCATCGCCCGCGCCGAACACGTCGAGTTCTTCAAGCTCGTCGTCTTCGCCGATGATCTCGTCCGACACGTCGAGGTCGTCTTCTGAGCCGGCCTGCCCTTCGTCCGATTCGCCGCCCCCGAACATTTCTTCATCGACCAGGTCGTCATCGCCGCGGCCTTTCTTTTTGACCATCGTGGCCGAGGCCTCGTCGACGTCGCCTTCGTCATCGAGCGTGATGACGCTCGTGCCGCTGCCGCTGTCCGAATCGAATTCGTCGCTGCCGCCCGCCAGCGGGTATTCCATTTGCGTATCGAGCAGGTCATCTTCGCCCGCGCCCGGCGAGTCGATCATGGGCATCGTTGCGCCAAAGTCGTCGTCGCTGTCGGCGGCGGGCTTTTTGGGCGCGGGTTTGGGGGCCGCGGGCTTTTTCTTTTCGGGCTTCGGGTCGAGCGAAATGCCGCTGTCTTCAGGCATGTCGAGCGAAATGCCGCTGTCGCTGCCCGAATCGAGCGAAATGCCGCTGTCGCCCGACAATACGAGGCTGCTGTCGTCGAGCGAAATGCCGCTGTCCTGCACCCGTTCGAGCGAAATGCCGCTTTCGCTGGCCAGGCCAATGCCGCTGTCGCCCGCCAGCGAAATGCCGCTATCTTCGTCGAGCACCGAACCCGCGCCGCTGGGCGACAGGTTAATCGTTTCGCCCGACTCCGAATCGAAGTCGGCGAGCGGAATTTCGGTCGGCGTGTTTTCGTCGTCGCTGCCCGCCCGCGCCCCGGCCGACATCAGCGCCACGTCGCTGTCGCTGGCATCGGCATCTTTGCCGCCTTTGATCGTGACGTCGCTGTCGGTTCCCTGGGCGCGAATTCCCGAGCGCGAAACGAGTTTGACGTCGCTGTCGGAATCTGAGGGAGCCCTCTGGCCCACCAGCTTCACGTCGCTGTCTGAGTCTGACGGAACGTCGTCGAGCTTGACGTCGCTGTCGGAATCGGCCCCGGGTTTGGCCGGTTTTTTGCCGCCCACCAGTTTCACGTCGCTGTCGGAATCGGCTTCGCCTGCGGGGGGCACGAGCTTGACGTCGCTGTCTGACTTGTCGCTCACCAGCCGCACATCGCTGTCGCTGCCTTTTTTGCGGCGTGGCTCGCTGGCCAACCGCACATCGCTGTCAGAATCGGCGCCGGGAATGCGCAGCTCGCCGCTGCTTTCGCCGCCGGCAAGC
>JAJXXL010000123.1 GCA_021781115.1 Planctomycetota bacterium | reverse complement strand
GAGACTGCATCGTGAGTGACAATTCGGCCGGAGAATTTCCGCGATGCCGGTTGAATAAAAAAACGCGCCAACAGGAGCGTCTTGATATCGCGGAATACTATCCCTGCCAAAATCGATGCGGGGGGGTGGCCCGTTGCGGGCCACCCCCCCGCAGTTTTTAATGCGGTGGGCCGATTGGCCGCCGGAGCCATGTGCCGGCTGACCGGGCTCACTTCGCCGGGGGGCGTTGCAGCAGCAGGTTCGTCCCCTTTTTGTTCGACAGAATGATGTCGTTCCGCTTGTCGCCGTCGAAATCGGCCACGAGAAACTGCGTGCCGATGCCCGTGTCAAAACTGGCCTCGATCTTGTGCGGCGTGAATTGCGGCGGCGAGTTTTTGGTCTTACGGATTTCAAACCAGTACACGGCCACTTCGCCCCCCGCGTCGACATCGCCCCGCGGGCCATGTGCCCAGAAGCGCTTGCCCGTGACGAGGTCTTTGATGCCATCGCCGTTCATGTCGGCGTAGTTCATTGCATGGGTTTGCGAGCACTTGTCGAAAATCAGGCGATACTCAAACCGCGGCTCGGCATTCGTGCCCACGTTTTCAAACCACCACACGCCAACCTGGTGTGCCGAACTCAACATCAGGTCGTTGTCTCCGTCAAGATCGAGGTCGTCGACGTAAATGTCGGCGGCGGCAACCGAATTGCCCTTACCCTCCTGGTTGAGGCTCAGCGGGTGGAAGGTCCACGGGCCGTGTTCGAGTTGTTCGGGGTGCTCCCACCAGCCATGGGGAATGACAATGTCGGCCCGCCCGTCATGGTTGACGTCGCCCACGCCAAGTCCATGATAAAACCTGTCCGAACCGATCGATTTCTCAATGCTGACGGGCACGAACGCCCAGCGTTCTTCAAGTTTGTCTGGCGCGGGCAGCAGCAGGTAGCCGACCTGCCCTTCCGGCTGCGAGCCGACGACGACTTCAGGCCGGCCGTCGCCCGTGACATCGAGGAATTGTGGCGTTTCGTTGCACGCGCTGTGCCAGATTTCGCGCTGCTTCCAGTGGCCCTCTTTATTCTGCGGGTTTTCGAACCAGTGGAACGGTGCACCCGGGAACCCGACGCTGATCAAATCGGGCCAGCCGTCGCCGTTAACGTCGTAGGTCCAATTGGCGAAACTGTTGCTATACCCGGTTTCGCCGTTGTACGTGCCCGGCTTGCGAATTTCGTGCATTTTCCAGTCGGGGGCCTCATACCAGACTTCGCCCGTCACCACGTCCATTTTGCCGTCTTTGTTCACGTCGGCAGCCGTAACCCCTTCTGACCGAAATACGTCGTCAATCTTGACCCGCTGAAAGACGGGCGATTCGTCGGCGGCAAACGCGCTGACGGCGGCAAGCAAGACCAGGCCAGGCACGGCGCCGGCGAATAGAATTCCTCGCATGGTGATCCTCATTGAATGGGGGACGGCGAACGGAGTGCACTTGCAGCTATTAAACCGCCTGCTGCGCCACATTGCAAATAACGCCCGCGACAATCCTCGCACGGCCCGCGTGTTGCGACAGCCGCCCCGGGCTGTTGCAGCCCGGTCGCCATACGCCGCAAACACCGGGCAGCCTGTCGAGATTTGCCCCCGGTTACGGCTTGGGCTTGCTGGCAACGGGCTGCGTCAGGTCGTCGCGTTCGTTGTAGGGCCGCACGGCGAAATACCACGCCTGCCACCTTTCAACGGCAGCCTGGCGCTGGGCCTCGGTGGGTTCGTCAGGAAGGCTGGCGTCGTCGAATTTCTTGCTGAGGTATTGCAGCCCGTTGCGGGCTTCAACCATGCAACTGGCGTCGGGGTCGGTCAGGCCCCGAATGAGCAGGGGCGCAACGCGCAGGTCGCCCGTGCGGCCCAGCGCCCAGTACGCCGTGGCCCGCACGGCGGGCCGCGGATCGCGGGCCAGCCTGACCAGGCGGTCTTTTTGACCGATCAGTTGTTCGCGGTCTTCTAAAGACACTTTTTCGACCAAAGATGCCTGCGCAGAGTCGACTTTCGTGCTCTGGGCGTTTTCGAGTTCAGCCAACAATTGATCGACCGGGCCCTGCAATTTGCGCGCCTGAACCTGGCCCTTTTCGACCTGTACGTCGGCCAGGTTGTCGGGCAGCCCGCGGCCCCCGGCCAGCAGCCCCGCGCCGAACATTGCCGCCGGCCGCTTTGGGGCACGCAGCATTTTGGCGGTCGCCTTCGACAAGAACAGAATGCCGAAACTTGTGGCCGGGGTCAGGCCCGAGTCGTCTTGCCAGGAACCTTCAGAGCTTTGCGTTTTGATCAGATGCGCGGCGCCTTCGGTGTACCAGTCGTGGCCGTTGATTTCGGTCAACTGGGCCAGGGCGGCCATGCGCTCGAGACCGTACAGATAATACAACTTGTGTCCCAACCGCGGCTCGACCGTAAACCGTTCGCCGATCCAGGCGAGGCCACGCGAAATCGCCTTGTCGATTTGCGCCAGGCGAATCGTGGGGCGGCCGTCGGCCGGGCGCGTGGGCGATTTCTCTTCGTCGCCATCGTCCAGGGCCTCTTCGAGAATGCCGAATTTCTTCCCGCGGGCCTTCCGGGCCGGGGCGGTGCCTTCGACATCGCGGGCCTCCGGGTACAGATGCAGCCGAATGACGTGCAAGCTGCCCACCCCGGCGCAGGTCATGGTATGTGTGCCCGTGCCCCCGGCATTTGAATCGGGCTGGCCGGGGTGGTATTCGAATGAACCGTCGGCCAGTTGCCGCGAAGTATGCCACGCGGCGGCTTTGTCCCACACGCGCAGCGGCACGACACAGCCCGAGCGAGTCGCCTCCCACAGGCCCAGAACCGCGTATTGTGAAATGCTCGTGTCGCCGTTTGACGGAACGGGGTAGTCCCACTCGCCGCCGGGCCGCTGATTGGCCACGAGGTAATCGGCCAGCACCTGGATCTGAGGCTTGAACTTCACGGCGTCGGCGTTGGCCAGCGCCATCAGGCTCACGCCCACTTCGTAAATATGCAATGCCCCGGCATTCGAGGTGAATTTGCTGTCGCTGCTGAACTGGTTCAGCACCGCCTTAATAGCCGCCTGAATCTCGGGCGTCTCAGGGGGAACCCCCGCTTTCATGAGCGCCAGGGCGGCAAGACTGCCCGGACCGGGAGGCAGCCACTCCATGTGGGCCTTGACGTACGCCACGCCCCGATCCTTGGCCGCGAGAATTTCAGGCTCCTGGCCGGTGGCGTGCAGCGGCAGCGCGGCCGGCGAAATTGCTGGAAGCAGGCAACCCAGCAGCGCAGCCAGTGCCGCGGTTGCAATCGGTCGAACGATCGTGCCCTGCGCCACGCCGGTTCGCCTCGGTGGTTTGCGGTACACCCGCGTGTTCATTTGACCGGCTCCTCGACGGAAATTCGTCGCGTTGGCCCGGTTCGACCACCCCAGCCGATCGCGGCGACGGGTGTGCCAAATTGGGTGGGCGACGACTATCCTGCCGCTTCGGCAGGCGCCCCCTTGAGTTGTCGGGCCCATTCGCTGTTGGGGTATTCATTTTCGAGTTTTTCGCGGGTTTCGGCGGCGCGGCCTGCCTGGCCGAGTTTACTCCACAGCCGCGTCAGGTGAAACAGCGATTCGGCGTGCAATGACTTTTCCGATGCGAACAGCACATCGACGTGCAAGTAGGCAAGAATGGCGTCTTTGTCCTTGCCCTGGGCCTGAAGGCAGTCGCCCTGGCGGACATAGGCTTCGGCCTGTACGCGGGCGTCTTCGGGCGAAGCCTTGTTGATCACGTCGTTAAGCAGGTTCACCGCATCGCCCAGCTTGTTTTGCGAAGTGAGAATTCGTGCCTTGCCCAGCATGGCCTCCTGCCGTTGCGATTCTTCCGCGGGGTTGTCGGCCTTCATGCCAATCACCGAGTCAAACGCGGCTGCCGCTTCATCGGATTTGCTTTCGACAAGCAACATGCGGGCGGTGAAATTCTTCGACGCCATCTGGTAATCCTTCCACGGCGCCTTGCCCAGCGTTTCAAACGCCACGCGAGCCTTGTTCGGATCCTTTTTCGCCATATACAACTGGCCCAACAACCGCTGGCCTTCAAAGTGGTTGTAGTTGTCGGCATTTTTCGAACGGAACGCTTCCAGTTTTGAAATGGCCTCGTCGAGCTTCGTGGCATCGGCCAAGGCGATTTTCGCCGTCGTGCGGGCAATGGCAAATTCGACATCGGCTTTCAGGCCCGGGCCCGGCGAATTGAGGGTACCGGCCGCCTTGGTGTATGTATCGAGAGCCCGCGTCAAGCGGCCGCCGTCTTCGTCGCCCCGGGCCAGCCGCAGTGTCGCCGGTTCGCCATTCCACGACACCGACGCGATGTCATTGGCAGGAATCGCGACCGCATCGCCGGATTTCGGCTTGATCGTGAGCTCGGTGGCCGTGTTGGCGGTAATATCGCCCGAAATCGCGCCCTTGGCGCTTTTTCGCGTCACCGAGTCGGCAGACCAGGCGGGGGCAACCGGCGCCAGCGTTGCCAGCGCTAACAGGCCGAAGAAAATGGGCTTACGCATGAATCGTGGTCCTCAAGTTGGCAATTTTGTCGTGATTCACGACGATTGGGTTCGCGTGCGTTTTTTGGCTTCGGGTTTGGGGGCGTCCTCTTCATCTTCTTCGTCGGCCGCCGCCTGCCGGCCTTTGACACGCAGCAGGTAATACCCACCGCCGCCAGCAGCCAACAGCACCAGGACCAGCGCGATCCACAGGCCGGCGCCCCGCGATTCGGGCTTCTTCTTTTTGGCCACCTTGGCCGACTTCGCTTTCTTCTTGACGGCTTTTTTCGGCGCGTCATCGGGGGCGGCCGCGGTTTCGGTTGCATCGGCCTTGATTCGCTTTTCGAGGTCGGTGATCTTCGCCACCGGGGCGCCGTTCAGCTTCAACCCCTGGTCGTGAAATTCCTGCAAAATATCGCGGTGCAATTTGTTGAACCGTTCCCACGACTCACCGCCGCCCAGATTTTCGCTGAGCGACGCCGTGACGTTAATGTCACGCATCGCTTCCGTCAGAATGGGCGTTTTTTTCTGCTTTGAAGACTGGGCCATGCCGTATTTGAAACGGCACAGAGCGACATTGTACCGCGCTTCAAGGAACTGCTTTTCCAGATCGGGGTTCACGGTCGTTTGCGACTGTTGCAGGTTCCGGCCCAAGCGGTTGCCGATTTCGAGCCAACCCCACACCACATGCGGCTTGGCCTCGGCCTTGGGAGCGACCTTCTTTTTCGATGTGGGTTTGGCATCGTCGGCCTGATCGCCGAGAATCGCCAGGTTCCACTTGTTCACATCGCCGGCGCCCCCTGCCGCAGCCCAGTCCTGGTATATGCGGGCGGCTTCTTCCTGGGCGCTCAGGGTTTGCGGCTTTTCGACGAGAATTTCCGTCACGAGTTGCAGTGCGTCGGCAAACGATTTCTGCCGCCGCTTGCAGGTCGCCAGCCGCATTTTGATTGCGGTTTCGGCCGCCTTGCTGGGAATGAACTTCGGATCCTTGGCGGCCAAGTCGCGAATTGACTGCAGGGCCGCGCCGGCACGGGTGAAATAGCCTTCGGCGCGGGGCTTGTCGCCGGTTTCGAGCCCCTCAGCGAGCGCGTAATAGGTTTCGCCGACCCACACGAGCGAGGCGTAGTCCTGCCCCTCTTTACGGTTGAACATGTCGTCGAGAAACGTTTCGAACGATTTCAGCACGTCAGCCAGGCGCGGGTCGTTGGCCGACTGCAATCGTTTGACTTCCTTTTGCAGTTCGAGCCCGAGTTTCAAGTAGATCTGGGTGACAGCCGCCCCCCCCCCCCCCGAACCTTCAATGTTTTCCAGTTCTTTCATCGCCTCGCGCGCCTTGTCGAGCTGTTGGACCCCGACATCGCTCCGCAACAGTTCGCGGTATACAGCGCTTGCGAACGCCTTGCTCTTCACCCCGCTGGCGGGCCGCTTTTCACCCTTGGCCACGGCCACCGCAGTTGTGAGCGACCGCGCCCCGCCCGTCGTCCATTCGAGCGCCGCCTTGTAGTCGCCCATACCGTTCAGAATGCCCACCAGGTAAAACTTGGCGATCGTGATGTCGCGGTCAGGCGGGGCGTCTTTCGGCAATTTGGCCTCGAGCTTGGTAATGGCGTCTTGCAGCGTCTGCCTGGCCTTGTTCTGCCAGTCGTCGAGCTGTTCCTTGGGCGGACGCTTGTCTTCAGGCAGCACCGAAGCGTCGGCATACGTATCCCAATAGGCCTGGCCCGCCTCCATCAGCGCGTTGTAATACTGCGGGGCCGTTTCTGGCACCTGCAAAAACCACTTTGCCGCCTCGACCGGCTGCTTGATCCGCTTGTACATCTTGCCCACGTTGATCCGAGCGTCATTTGTCCGCTCAGAATTGGGCCACTGCGCGGCAATATACGTGCAAATGTCAACCATCCGGTCGACATCGATCTGCCGCTGGTCTTCGGGCGCGGCATTGTAGGCCTTGCCATAGGCGGCCATAGCCAGGTATGCCGCGTCGAGCGCCACGTCGGGGTTGGCGTCTTTATAACGCCGCGCCAGAAATTCGCCCAGAATCGCCGATTCGTAACTCTTGTCCTTCATGTAATAGTAGACATAACACAGCCAGAACCGGGCCCGGTTGATGTTGTCGAGCGAGTCCTTGTTGCGGTTGACAAGGCTGAGCGCCAAGGACAGGATCCGCGCGGTTTCCTTGAGGTTCACTTCCAGGTCGTCTTCGACCTTTTTCTTTTCCGTGGGGTCCTGGGCGCCCTTGACCACCTCGAGCTGATTCCGCACCTTTTCGAATAACTCTTGGGCCTGGCCAAACGCCGTATCGAAGTCTTTCGGGTCGCCGCCTTCCTTGTTCAGCTTTCGCATCAGCCGCTGGATCGCCGCCCCCGACGCCTCTTTATACTCGCCCGGAAACCGGTTGACCGACCGGGCCGCGACCAGTGCCTGGTTGTACAGGCGTTCTTGATCAATCGGATTCGCATCGGGCTTGTCGGCCAGCAGTTCCAGAGCCCGCGCCTGTTCCCACTGAATGCCCAAGCCGATTCGCGACAGTCGCTCGGCGCCGGGGTTGCTCTTGAGCCACGCCCCCGCCTCCTGAACGACGACCTGATAGTCTTTTCGCTGCTCGGTGTTGAGGCAGATAAACCGGAATAACGTCACCCGGTCTTGCAGCGACTTCAGCGCGGGCCCCCGGTGGTCTTCGCCATGACTGAGCAATTCTTTGTAAATGCCCAGCGCCTTGGTGATGTCGCCCATTTCCTCAAAGCATTTGCCCTGCCACATGCGCGCGTGCAGCCCGGCCAGCAGGCTGCGGTATTCGTTGTTGATTTTTTCGAATTCGACCGCCGCCTTGCCAAGCTGGCTTTTGAACTCGGGGGCGGTGGCGTCATAGGTCTGGGCTTCTTCGTAGGTCACGATTGCCAGGTTGATTTGCGCCTGAATGTAATGCACCAAGTCTCTTTCCTTGGCGTCGTAGGCGTCTTTGTCCTTCGTGCGGTCAATAAACGTGGGGTGCCTGGTGAACGCCGCCTTGTATTGATCATGCGCGTTTTGAAACACCGTGCGCGCCTGGGCGATGTACTCGCGGGCCTTTTCTTGATGCTTCGATTTCTGGCCCTGGTTGCTGGGCGACCGCGCCTGCTGAACCTCGACCTTCGCCTTACCCAGCAAAACATTCGCCAGTTCGGTGTTGGCCTGGGGCGCGTTGGGGTGGGTCGGGTTGGCCTTCAGAAACTGTTCGAGAAAAAGACGCGCATTGTCGAGCTGTTTGCCCTGCGCCTCGGGGTTGCGTACTGTGCGTACGCCCTGCAACAGTGTAAGCGCCTTTTCATACGGAATCACCGCCTTGACGTCGGCGGGCACATCTTTGCGGGCCTCGAGCTGTTCGAGATAGAGCACGGCGAAATCGTAGTATTCGCGATCGCGCAACCCTTCGACGAACTCCAGATGCCGTTCGGCGGCCACTAAGCCACCTGCCAGCCCGAACCACAGCAGCAGGGAAACGCACGCGAGCCGGTACGATTTCATGGCGTATGTTCCACTTACAGAATCCGCAATCAGCACGGGCGATTCCAAAGACGGCAATCCGAACCGGCGCTTTCGCGGGCAATTGCGCGGCGCGGGCCCGCAATGTCGAGCCGCCGGCCTCGCATCCACGAATACGCTTCGGCGCGGCAGCTTCAAACCGCGCGCCTGGCCACAGCGCCCGATCTGCCGCACCGCAGCCAGATCGGTGTGCGACGACCCTTTTTTCACCAGCTCTTAACATATATATCCGCCAGCCGCTTCGCAAGCAGAGGATCGCTGCCGCCGCCGGGTCTTCGTCGTCTCGAACCCGCTCGCACAGCGCGGGCCTCATCCTCCGGCGGCCCGCAAATCACGCTGCCCGCGGGGGTCGACCGGGTTGTGCAGGTAGCCCGAATCGGCTGGGGCCCGGTACGCGAGTGCCAGGTGTGGCGTTTCGACCGGCTTCGAATTTTGAAACCGGCTCTGCAGCAGAGATTCCAGTACGCCCGAGACGAGCAGGGTTCGATCGAGCGGCACCACCGCTTTTCCAGCGGCGAGCATGCGCTCGATATTGAACGTCAGCGCGTCGAAGTACTTCACACCCGGCCGCTCGGGCAGGTAATGCAATGTCGATACGGGATCCTGCCGCCCGGCAATGCGGGCCGCAAACGTGAAATCCTGCACGTGCCCGTTGAGCATGAGCGCCGAGGCGCGAAAGCCGTCGCGATAGTCGATCAGGTACAAAAGCGGGTCGCGGGCGTTGTCGCGTACCGTGCCGATTTCCGCCGTGTGGCTGCGGTCGAGCGCTGCGGCCAGCAACTCCTGTGGCCATTCGCCCGCCGCGCCGGCACGCCACACCGCATCGCCTGAAATCGCCTGCACTTTGCGAACGCCCGTTTCGCCACCGCGGCGACGCTCGACATGGCATTGCAAGGTTTCCAGCAGGTGAAACCCGTAGATTTCCGGGCGCCCGAACGCCACGGCGAGCGCCGTTTCGACCTGCGTTTCGAGCGGCAGTTCGAGTTCAGGCAATCGCCACGTGACCGGCAGCGACGACCCGGCCTGCAGTGGAAAGTTGAGTTCGCGCGACCAGTCGGCCATTTGTTTCGCCTTGGCCCAACTGTACGACAGGTGCTTGTCATTGAACACAGGCGCGGTGCGCCCGTCGCGGCGAAATTGCGCCACGATTTCAGCAAACATTTCGTACCGCGGGTACAGCGTTTGACCCAGTTCGTTTACCGGGTAGTCGCCGTGCTCGCCGATCAGCAGCACGCCGTCGACTGCCAGCGAATTGCCGCCGAGCACCAGCGCTTCGCGAATGGACGAGCAGCGGCGAAACCCGAACTTCTGAGCCAGCCCTGCGCTGAGGTCGTCTTCTCCGGCTTGGTCGACATACATCGACGCAACTTCATAATCGGGCAGGTGCGGCTGGCCATGCAGCGAATAACCAAACAGAAACCGCCCCGCAATGTGTGCCGAGTGCGAGTACTGCCGGTACACCGTGGTGATGACCGCCAGCTTTTTTCGCTGCGGCGGGGCAGCGTGCACGGTGGCAGGCAGCGTGCACAGGGCGCACCCTGCAGCAGCCAGAAAACGACGGCGTGACATGTGCATGTCAGTTCCCCAAGGTTCAGAGATGTGCGGGTTTTGCAATTCATTCAGCCAGAACCGAGTCGATCGCCTCGAACACGGCGTCGCACAGCCGGCCTGCCAGGTCGGGTGGCATTGCCGGAGCGGGCATCAGCACGATCGTATCGCCCAGCGGGCGAATGATCACACCACGATCGCGCGCGGCCAGCGCAACGCGGTGCCCGATGCGCAAATCGGCAGCGAACGGTTCATGGGGTTCGCGGTTACCGACCAGGTCGATCGCCGCCATGACGCCCTTCCACCGGACTTCGCCGACGTGTGGGTGTTTCGCCAGCGACGCCAGTCGCGACGCCAGCAAGCCGCCCACAATTCGCGCGTTGTCGAGCACCTTATTGTCATTAAACAATCGCAAAGACGCCAGCGCTGCGGCGCACCCCAGCGGGTTGCCCGTGTAGGTATGACCGTGAAAAAACGTCTTGCCTTCGGCCGGTTCGCCCAGAAACGCCGCGTAAATCTCACTCGTCACGAGCGTGGCGGCCAGCGGCAGGTAGCCGCCGGTCAGCCCCTTGGACAGGCACAGCACATCGGGGCGAACCTGTTCCTGTTCACAGGCGAACAGCGTACCGGTTCGACCGAACCCTACCGCAACTTCGTCGGCAATCAGTGGAATGCCCAATTCCGTCGTTAACTGGCGAACGCGGCTCAGGTAGCCGGGGGGGTGGACAAGAATTCCCGCCGCTGCTTGCACCAGCGGTTCGATGACGAACCCGGCGATTTGATCGGCGTGACGTCGCAGAGTTTGTTCGAGTTCGCGCATGCAGTGCGCCGGGTAAGACGCGGCATCGTGGCCAGAGGGCGCGTGGTTCGCGATCGGCGCGGGCACTTTGATCGTGGGGAACAGCAACCCGCCATAGCGTCGGTGAAATTGGTCGATGCCCCCGACGCTGACGGCGCCCACCGTATCGCCATGATACGCCGCATGCAGGCTGACAAACACGTTGCGCGGCGCAGGCCGGTCGAGGCGCTGCCGATGATATTGATAGACGATTTTGAGCGCCGCCTCGACCGCCGTCGAGCCGTCATCGGAGTAAAACACGTGGTTCAGCCCGGCAGGCACGCGCAAACACAATTCACGGGCCAGTTCAATCGACGGGGGGCTGGCCAGGCCCAGCAGCGTGCTGTGGGCAATTCTGCCGAGTTGCGTTCGAATTGCCTCGTCAATTGCGGGCACGCGATGGCCATGGATATTGCACCACAGCGACGAACTGCCATCGATGTACCGGTGGCCCTCGACGTCGGCTAGAAAGAAACCGTCGCCGCCGACAATGATGGGAGTTTCCTCTCGACCGTACTCGAGCATCGGCGTGAACGGGTGCCAGACGTGGGCCAAATCGGCTTCGCGGAGCGCAGCGGTTTCCATAGGGCGGCAATGGCTCGTGTTGAATGACGTGTAGATCGCCTTTTATACACGGCATCGCTAATATCAGGAAACTCAAACGCCAACTTCGACGAACCGACGAACCCGCTTCGACCAGGAACCGACTCGTGCCGTTGATTTCCGCTGCCGACCTGACGACGTTTTCAACCAACTTGCTGAAGGCGGCCGGAGTTCCCGCCCCAGCCGCACACATCGTTTCACACAGCCTCGTCGGCGCCAATTTACGCGGCTACGACTCGCACGGTGTGATGCGATTGCCGTTTTATATCGGGGCAATCAAATCGGGCGAGGTGCAACCCGCCGCCGAGCTGGTCGTCGAGCGTGAAACTCCCGCCGCGCTCGTATGCGACGGTGGCTGGGGCTTGGGGCAGGTCTTATCGCACCAACTAATGACCCGCCTTATTGCCAAGGCCGAAGTTACAGGAATTGCGTGCGGGGCGCTCAGGCGCGCAGCTCATATCGGGAGGTTGGGCGAATATGCCGAGTTTGCCGCCGAACGAAGCCTCGCGTCCATGATCCTCGCCAATGGCCACGGTTCGGGCCAACGCGTCGCCCCGGTGGGCGGCAAGCGTGGACGGCTAGGAACAAATCCGCTGTGCATCGGCGTGCCCGGAGGGGCCGAGGGGCCGTTCATCCTCGACTTTGGCACGAGTGCCACTGCCGAGGGTAAGGTGCGCGTGAAAAAAATCGCCGGCGAAACCGTGCCCCTAGGCTGGATCCTCGACGCCGACGGCCGCCCCACCACCGACCCCAACCAATTGTATGCCGACCCGCCCGGCAGCATCCTCCCCATGGGGGGCGATCAGGCGTATAAGGGGTTCGGCCTGGCGTATATGATCGAAATGCTGTGCGGGGGGCTGTCGGGTGGCCAATGTGCGTTTCCCAATGCGCCGCCCCCCAAGGGAAATGCCGCCCTGTTTTTTGTGTTCGCCCCCGACCTTTTCGCTGGCCAGGCCCACCTCGCCCGCGAAGTGGCCCAGCTCGAACAGTTCGTACGCGGCGTGCCGCTGCGCGACGGCGTTGAAAGAATCACGCTGCCCGGCGACCCCGAGCGCGCCACCCTCGCC